>CAZPSQ010000011.1:0-51380 GCA_964588755.1 uncultured Prosthecobacter sp.
TGTCGCGCTCGTTCATCTGGCAGCCGTAGGTCTTGATGTAAACGCGGGGCATGGGCGGAATTTGGGGGCGCGCAGGATACTCCGTGACGGGACAATGACAACCAGCAGGATTTCCACCCCGCCCTCTCAGTCCCCCTGCAGCCGCCACCAGGCCGACTCCACCCAGAAGAACTGGGAGTAATACAGGCGGCTGTAGTCGTAATGCGCGATGACTTTTCGCACCGCCTCCGCCCTGGACTTCAGCACGTTGCGGTCAGGGGCCAGCGTCACAATCCATGCCGCCGAGGTCGGCTCGCGGACGAAATCCGTTTCCTTGAACCGTCTGGGGGCCACCTTGTGAAACTCCCGCAACTGCGCCTGGGCCAGCGCCTGGGCTTCCTGCTCCGTCTTCTGCGGCTGCCACTGCGTGTTCATCACCCGCCAGTCCATTTCAAAAGGGGCGGGATCCGTATGGTCGAACTTTTCCGCCAAAGGCAGGCTCTCAAAGGCCAGGGTGGCGCTGGCCTCCAGCCCACGGGCATACGCCGCGCGCAGCGCCTCGTCCTTCTCCAGCTCCCACAGCGCCCGGATGGCCGAGACGCCATTGCAGGAGGTCCAGGAGTGCTTCCTGCCGTTTTCAAACTCCATGCCCTTCTCGCAGTATTCCAGGCGCGTCAGGTTTTTCACCGGATCACGCTGCTGCAATGCCTCGCGATACAGCACGTCCCACCTGGCGTCGCCTGTCACGGCGTGCATCATTTTGCAGACAAACAGCAGACGGGGCGCGCCCTCGAACGAAATGGAGCCAAAGCCACCGCGAATGCCAAACGGTGCCTCCGCCGGCATCTGCCATTTCAGCGCCACAATGGCCTCGGCGGTGATCACCAGCTTCTCGACAATGCGCCTGCGCTCCTCCGGCGTGGCCAGCCCGGATTCCAAATAAAGCCACAGACCGTTGAACCAGGGGTAGGTCTGGTCGTTGGAGCCCATGGGGTAGTGCGATTTGCCATCGGTGGAAACACCACGGCCCACGAAGCCCCTGACCTCGCTGATGGAAGCGAGATGCAGCAGGCCTTCCATCAGGCGGCGCGCCTTGGCCGCGTCTGCCTCTGCCTTGGTATGACGCCAGCGGTTCACTGCCGCGTCCATGTACATGCCGTTGAACATGGCGCCGTTCTCGATCGGGCTCCACCAGCCGAGCGCGTTCGGCTTGCCCGCACGGCACTCCTCCGGCGTCGGCAGACTGACCGAGCCGTCCATGTCGGCGAAGTCGATCATGATGTGATACTTGTCGATGAAGCGCCGCCAGATCTCCGTGTGCGCCTGCTCCACCGCTGCCTCCGCAGTCTGGGAATACGCTGGCAGACATGCTGCGGAGAGGGACGCGGCGAGGCCCTGCTTCAGGAGAGTGCGGCGGGAGAGACGGCGGGATGGAGTCATGTGGATGAAGGAGTATCTGCTTGGTTCGCAGATGACAACAGGGAGGATTTTATCGACAAAAGCAGACCAGGGTGGCATCCTTGGACCGTGTCGATCATGTCCAGTGTTCTTGATTCACCCCAGGCCCGCGAGCGCGTC
Source organism: uncultured Prosthecobacter sp. (assembly GCA_964588755.1). Taxonomy (GTDB): domain Bacteria; phylum Verrucomicrobiota; class Verrucomicrobiia; order Verrucomicrobiales; family Verrucomicrobiaceae; genus Prosthecobacter. Next base: position 1,558 of record CAZPSQ010000011.1, read on the forward strand.
GTTCCGCTGAGCGTGCAGGTTTATCATGATCTTGGCGAGCGTGGGATGATCGCGGAGCGCTCCGAATTGCTGCGCGGAGTTATTTTCGAAAAGATGCCGAAATCTCCCCTCCACGTGCGCCTTGTTCGTTTTCTAGAGGTCCTGCTGCAGAAGCAGCTTCCGGCTGACTTTCTCCTCCAAAAGGAAGATCCTCTTACCCTGACTGATTCTGAACCGGAACCTGACCTGGCAGTCATCCGTGGAAGGGAATCCGATTTTCCCACTTCCCATCCCACCACCGCCGAACTGGTGATCGAAGTGTCCATTTCCACCGAAGACACCGACCGGGCCAAGGCGGAGATCTATGCTGAAGCAGGCGTGAAGGAATACTGGATCGTCCTTCCAGACCGCCAGCGGATCGAGGTCTTCACCCAGCCGACGGAGTCCGGTTACGGACGCCACGTCCTCATGGAAGACGTGGCGGCCAGTGTCGTGCTGCCGGGTTTCTGTGTCAGCGTGAAGGAGCTCTTTGCGAGCTTTTAAGATCACGCCTTGATCTCAAAGATCGCCTCCACCTCCACGGCGGCGCCGGTGGGAAGCTGGGCGAAGCCGAGGGCGCTGCGGGCGTGGTAGCCATCCCCTTCCTTGCCGAAGATCTCATGCAGGAGGTCGGAGCAGCCGTTGATGACGAGGTGCTGGTCCGTGTAGCTGAGGGTGGAGTTCACGCAGCCCAGCACCTTGATGACCTTCAGGCCGTCCAGCGTGCCGTGGGTGTCCCAGACGGAACGCAGGACTTTTTCCGCGCAGTTTTTCGCGGCCTTGTAACCGTCCTCGGTCGTCAAATGCTCGCCCAGCTTGCCCTTGAGGTCGCTCACGTGGCCGGAGGTGATGAGCTGGCTGCCACTGCGGATGCAGAGGTTCAGGTAGGCGGGCGGCTGCTTGGTGAAGGTGAGGCCGAGGGATTCTGCTTTTTGCTGGGGTGTCATGGGTTGGGAAAAAGGGGTGGCTCGGAAATCGCCCGTTGGGAAACGAAAATTGCAAAGTCACTGCCATGAAAGCGACATAAGCGATTTCAGCCAGGCATAAAAGACCCGGGTTGCCAGCCGGGCCGGCGTGGGTTTGCTCCGCCGATGAAACCCAGCCTTCTCGTTTCCATGTGTTCGGTGCTGTCCGCAGGCCTGCTGACCGCGCAGGAGCCGCGCAACATCAGCGGCATCTACCCGGCCCTGGCCATGTTTAACAACGAGGGCGAGTGCGGCACGGGCGCGGTGGTGCCGTGGGCGGACCGGCTGTGGGTCATCACCTACGGGCCGCATCTGCCGTTTGGCTCCAGCGACAAACTTTACGAGATCACGCCGGAGATGACACAGATCGTCCGGCCGGAAAGCGTGGGCGGCACCCCGGCCAACCGCATGATTCATGCGGAGTCGCAGCAGCTTTTCATCGGTCCGTATGTGATCGACGCGCGGCGCGGCGTGCGCGTCATTCCACCCAACAAGATGCCCGGCCGCCTGACCGGCAACGCGCGGCATTTGGTGGATCCTGCCGGCAGGATCTTCTACGCCACGATGGAGGAAGGCCTCTATGAAGTGGATGTGAAGACGCTGGAGGTGACCGGCCTCATCAAGGACGGCAACCCGCCGAAGAAGGGCTTCAGCCAGGAGACACATCCTGCCACGATCGACTCGCAACTGCCGGGCTACCATGGCAAGGGGCTGTATTCCTCCCAGGGCCGGCTCATCTACGCCAACAATGGCGACCGCGACAAGCGCGTGCTGACGGACCCCACCACACCCAGCGGCGCGCTGGGCGAGTGGCGCAAGGCAGGCGACGACTGGCAGCTTGTGCGCCGCAACCAGTTCACGGAAGTGACGGGGCCTGGCGGCATCAGCGGCAGCGGCAAGGACGCGCCAGTGTGGAGCATCGGGTGGGATGCGAAGTCTCTGATTCTCATGCTGCTGGACGGCGGCAAATGGCAGGCCTTCCGCCTGCCCAAGGTGAGCCACAGCTATGACGGCGCCCACGGCTGGAACACGGAGTGGCCGCGCATCCGTGAAATTGGCGAGGAAGACCTGCTCATGACGATGCACGGCGCCTTCTGGCGTTTCCCCAGAACCTTCAGCGCGGCGAACACGAACGGCATCCGCGCTCGCAGCGCCTACATGAAGGTGATCGGCGACTTTGCGCGCTGGAACGACAGGCTGGTCTTTGGCTGTGATGACTCGGCGAAGTCAGAGTTCCTGAACAAGCGGGCGGTGAAGGGCGGCATCGACAGCGTGGGACAGTCGCAGTCGAACCTGTGGTTCGCCAGCGTGGACACGCCGGACAAGCTGGGCCCCGCGCATGCCGGCGGCGCGGTGTGGCTGCATGAAAGCGTGAAGGCGGGCGACGAGGCGGAGCCCTTCCTGGTGGCAGGCTGGAAGCACCGCAGTGTGTGGCTCATCGACCACACCACGGGCGAGTCGAGGCGGCAGGACATCACCGGAGATGACGAGTGGCTGCGGGTGAAGGCGGAGAAGGACGCGAAGGACTTCAGCGTCATCATCACCCTCTCCAACGGGGATGCGCGCGGCACGGTGGCAGACGCCATCTTTGACGGTGTGGCACGCATTGGCGACGCCTCCGCGCAGACAGGCATCTTCCGCGCGCGGGGTGAGAACAAGCGCACCCTCGGTTTTGCCAGTGACGCCGGTTACTACGAGCTGGGCGCGGACCTGAAGCTGGTGAAGGTGGATGATGAGAAGGCGCACGACTTTGTGAAGGCGAAGGTGGCCATCCCAAAGAACGTCATCACGCTGGACGAGGCGAGCGTGCTGGTGGTGGACGACCGCGGCCGCCGCTGGCGCCTGCCGCGTGCAAGCGGGGCGTTCGACACTGTGACAAACGCGGGCGGGCTGCGGATCTGCCGGGAGGTGGCCACGGAGCGCGACATGCTGAGCGCCTGCGGCACCTTCTACGAGCTGCCTGCGGAGAACGCGGACGGCTTTGCCAAGATCCGCCCGGTGTGCTCGCACGATCTGCGGGTCACGGATTTCGGCGGCTATCGCGGGCTGTTCCTCATCAGCGGCGTGAAACCCGAAGCCCCAGCGGGGGAGCACATCCTGCGGAGCGCGGATGGCAAGGCGGCGCTGTGGGCCGGGGCGATCGATGACCTCTGGAAGCTGGGCAAGCCACGCGGCCAGGGCGGCCCATGGAAGGACACACCGGTGAAGGCGGGGCAGCCCAGCGACCCGTACCTCCTGTGGGGCTATGACAAACGCGTGCTGACGCTCGGTCATGGGGAGAAAAAATCGATCACCTTCCGCGTGGAGCTGGACCTCACCGGCACCGGCATGTGGGTGGCATGCCAACAGCTCACGGTCGCCCCTGGGGACAAGTCCACCGTTGATTTTGAGCCGGGTGTGCAGGCCCGCTGGCTGCGGGTGATCGCTGATCAAGATGGCACGGCCACGGCCCAGCTCACCTACGATTGATGAGAGGCCGTAGATGACATCATTAATTTGATCGCCTTCCGTAAGAATGGTGTCATTATGTGTCCAGCAACACCATGCCCGCCACGTACGGACAGACGCTCACAGCCGCGCGCGAAAAACGCGGCCTCTCGATCAATGATGCCGCGCACGCGACGCGCATCCCTGCCCAGCGGCTGCGGCTGCTGGAGTCGGACAACATCGCGGGTTTTGGCAGCATGACCTATGCGCGCGCCTTCATCCGCGAATACAGTGAGTTTTTGGAGGTGGACGCCCGCGAGATGCTGGAACACCTGCCGGAGGGCGTGCTGGGCGGTGAGCGTGACTACAAGTACCTGACGCAGTCCCAGGGCCCCTGGCTGCGCGAGCGGGAACAGCCTGCGGAGCGCCTCACGGAGCCTGCGTCCCCCAAGCGGCTGCGGTCCATCAAGTCCCCGCTGCCCGCCGCACTGGCCGTTTTTGTGGTGATCCTCGCCGGCACCGCCATGTGGGGCATGCATGTGGCGGAAACCCAGGCCCAGCAGGAGCCCGCCGCCTTGAAGGCGCTGCCGGTGGGGGATGATGATGACGCGGGCAGCAACAACGACTCAACCACCGCAGACACCGGGACGTCTCCCGCCAAGACCAAAAAGGTGGATTATCCTGTTTTTGTGCGTAAGAGTGACCGCATCGACTGATCTGATCTGCATTGAACCATGCCTGCGCCCATCCCTGACACAAACACTCTCCCGCCCAGCACCCGCCGCGAATGGCTGGAGCCTGTGCTGTGGTCCTCGGTGCTGCTCGGCGCGTTCATCGTGGCCGCCTGCATGAATGAGGAGATTGGGGAAGTGGCCAGGCAGGGGGTCGCCTATCTCTTCACCTTCCTGACCACGCCCTTCGTGCTGGAGGCCACCACGGCCCTCATCGGCCTGCTTGTGGTGTTTGCCATCAACGGCCGCCGCATCGCACGGGAGGGTGACGGCTGGGTCGTCATGGAAGTGAAGGTGGACGACGCCCCGGCGGCTGCGGAGAAGCCGCAGGAAAACGCCCCCTGAAGCATCCCGGCGTTGAATCTGGCTGGCCTCCGGGCCGTCCTTGTTTCATACCTCACGCCCCACGATGCCGCCTCCCGCCCCATTGCCGTCAGAGTCCATGCCCATGAGCGATGGGCCGCAGGTGGTGGTGGCCGGCAAATTTCTACAGCTGGCGGACGGCACGCCCTTTCTCATGCGCGGGGTCAGCTACGGCCCCTTCAAGCCCAACTCGCGTGGGGAGCATTTTCCTGAAGACGAACGGCTGGCGGAGGACCTCCGCCACATCGCGGCACTGGGTTTCAACACCGTGCGGCTGTATGAGCTGCCGACCGCGGCCGTGCTGCGGGAGGTGGCGGCGTTGGGCCTGCGGCTGATCGTCGGCATTCCCTGGATGGAGCATGTGGACTTCCTGTCCGACGCGGCCCTGCGGCGGGAGATCAAGGCACGCATCCTGGACGCCACGCGGCGGCTGCACAGGAACCCCAGTGTGGCCGCCTTCCTGGTGGGAAACGAGATCGAGAAGACGCTGGTGCGCTGGATGGGGCCGGAGGCAGTGCGGGATTTCATTGAGGCGCTGATCGCCACCGCACGGCGGCAGGCGCCGCAGACGCTGATCAGCTATGCCACGTATCCTTCCACGGAATACCTGGTGCCGCGCAACGCGGACTTCCTGGCGGTGAATGTGTACCTGGAGTCTGCCGGGGCCTTCACACGCTGTCTGGCACGCCTGCAGAATCTGGCGGGAAACAAGCCGCTGGTGGTGACGGAGTTCGGCCTGGACACGAAAGCTCATGACGACGGCGCACAGGCGGAGGTGATGCGCTGGCACCATGACTGCCTGCTGCGCGCGGGCAGCGCGGGCAGCGTGTGGTTTGCCTACACGGACGAGTGGCACCGTGGCGGGCGCGAGGTCACGGACTGGTGCTTCGGTCTGGTGGACCGTGCGCGGAAGGAGCGGCCGGCATGTGCGGTCATGCGGGAGTGGGAGGCGCGGCTGGAGCCGCCTGCGGAGGCTCCGCGTGTCTCGGTCATTGTATGCACCCGAAATGGGGCGGCCACCCTGCGGGCCTGTCTGGAGTCGCTGGTAATGCTGAACTACCCCGGCTTCGAGGTCCTTGTGGTGGACGACGGCTCCACTGACACCACGGCGGAGATCGCACAGAGTTTTGAGCGCGTGCGCTACCACCGCCAGGAGCATGCGGGCCTCAGCGTCGCGCGCAATCTGGGCGCGCGGCTGGCCACCGGGGAGGTCCTGGCCTACACGGATGACGACTGCATCGCGCCGGCGGACTGGCTGTTGCATTTGAGCCATGCGTTCACGGACAAAACCGTGGTGGCGGCCGGCGGCCCGAACATCCCACCCCCGCCGCGCAACGACATCGAGCGCGTGGTGGCCGCGGCACCAGGGGCGCCCGCGCATGTGCTGCTGGGAGACACGGAGGCGGAGCACCTGCCAGGCTGCAACCTGGCCATACGGAAGGACAGCCTGGAGCGCATCGGCGGTTTCCAGGCGGAGTTCATGGCGGCCGGGGATGACGTGGACGTGTGCTGGCGGCTGCGGGAGCTGGGCACGCTGCGCTTTGTGCCCGGCGCCATGGTGTGGCACCACCGCCGCTTCACGGTGCAGGCCTACCTGCGGCAGCAGCGCGGCTACGGCCATGCGGAGGCGCTGCTGATGCGGGCGCACCCCGGGCGCTTCGGCCCGCTGGGCGGCGCACGCTGGCGCGGGGGCATCTATGGCGACCACCTGCCTGCGGATCATCCGGTGGAGGGCAGCATCTTTCATGGGCCGTTTGGCCTGGGCGCGTTTCAGACCATCTATGCCTCGCCCTCCTTCCGCTGGTGGGACTGGCTGACCGGGGTGCTGTGGATCGCGGTCATGGGCGTGGCGCTGGCCTGCCAGCAGTGGTGGCTCGCGGGCGGCGCGCTGCTCTTTTCCCTGGGGTCGGCCTGGCGCGTGGGCAGGCACAATGCGGCGGCGGCAGGGCTGCATGGCCTGCGCGACCGCCTGCTGCTGTGGGCGCTGGCCTGGATGCAGCCGGTGGTGCGGGAATGGGCGCGGCTGCTGGGCATGCTGCGGCTGCACGCACGGCCAAGCTGGACGCCGATGCTGCCGGAGATCATGCCGCCGGAGATGCCGCACAAGCGGGCGGTCACGCTGGGCACGCTGAAGTTTTGGAGCGAAAAAAACGTGACGCGTGACGCATGGCTGGACGCGCTGCGCAAGACCCTGAAGGCCGCGCATGTGATCTACCGGCAGGACGACGGCTGGCGGTGGTTCGACATCGAAACCTGGCCGAACGCGGCGCTGTCACGCGCCTTTCTCAGCGTGACGGAGTACCATGGCGAGGGGCGCTGCCTGACGCGCGTGCGGCTGATCCTGCGCATGCGCCGCGGCCTTGGGCTGAACCTGCTGCTATGGCTGGCCGTGGCCGGCATCGTGATGGCCGCAGGCATGCATGCCCTGGTGCTGCTGGGCGCCTCGGCAGCGGTGGCCGTGGTGCTGGTGCTGCCGCTGGGCCTCTGGCTGATCCGGCGGGAGATGCTCAAATTTGCGCGCCATGCGGCAAAGGCAGCGGGACTGGTGGAGATGCGGTGAGGCAATGCCGGGCTGATCTCTGGCAGGTGAATCATGTTCATCAACCCGCATTGAATCTCCCTGCCCCAGTCTGCCCCCGCCTCCGGCTCAGCCTCGCAGCAGCCGCCTCGCCGCCAGCCACAGTGCCACGGGCAGCAGGCAGCTTAGCGCCACGGCCCAGCCGGGGCTTTCCTGCCCCAGATGGCCGATGGCGGCAAAGATGAAGCCGGTGGGCAGGGAGCCACAGGCCAGCGCCGGCAGAAACACCCGCCAGCGCATCCTGGACAGGCCCGCAAGGCAGGCGATGGCCTCCGGCAGCACCGGCATCCAGCGTGAGAGCGCCACCAGCCAGCCGCCGCGTCTGGCAAAAATCTCCTCCCCCTTTCGCAGTCCTTCCTCCCCCGCCAGCCAATGCGCCACGCCACGCCCCAGCCAGCGGCACCCGCTGTAGGCCACGATGCCGGAGAGCATGGAGCCGCCGGCCGCGATCAGCCCGCCCAGCCACCAGCCATACATCCAGCCCAGCGCTGACATGACCACGGTGGACGGCACCGGCAGCGCGATGTCCGCCACCAGCAGCACGATGCCCGCCACCCAGGCAAACTGGCCGTGTCCCTCCATCCACGCGCGCGCGCCCGCCAGGGTGAAGGCCGCGTCAAACCGGTCCCCCCAGATCATGAAGGGCACGATGATGCCCGCCAGGATGGCGAGGACCAGGATGAGGAGTGAGCGGCTGCCACGGGTCATGCCGGGATCATCCGGCAGGGTGTGGGAAAGCGCAAACCGGGCGGCACGTTGCCCCTGCCTTCTCAAGGCGTGCCAGGGAAGGGGTCCGCGTTCAGCCGCAGCCGCGCCTCCGACTCCAGGGAATGCGTGTCGGAGGCCGTCAACGTCTCCACACGGACTGCCGCCGCCAGCACAGCCGCCACAGCGAGCAGAAGAAGCGCCGCGCACCAGCGCGCGGAGCCCAGCCCCTGCGTGGGCTGCGTGGTGGCCAGCAGGCGGCTGATCCTGCCGCGCAGGCCTGTGCTCCGCGCGAAGGGCATGGCCAGGGCACGTCCCGGCATCCCCATGGCATGGGCCAGCAGCATCTCGCCATACTGGCGGCGGTTCACGCCGGTGGAGGAGGCCTCGAAGTCACAGCACACCTCGGACTCCTCCTCATAGATGCGGCACAGCAGATGGACGGCGGGGTTCCACCAGAAGACGGCCTGCAGCAGCGCCGCGCAAACACGGTGCAGCCCGTCATGCTGCCGCGCGTGCTGCTCCTCATGCCGCAGCGCCGCCTGCAGCGTGGCGGCGGGCCATGCCAGCGCCTCCTGCGGCAGCAGCACGCTGGGACGCCACCAGCCCGTCATGCAGGGGCCTTCGATCTCCGCTGACACGCGCACTTCGACAGTCGTCCCGGCATGCGCCCGCTCTGGTCTGGCGTTCTGGACCAGGCGCGCGATGGAGGCCGACTCGCGTGACAGACGCAGCAGCAAGATGATGCTGCCGATCACCCATGCCGCGACCAGCGCGTTCATCCATGGCCCCGGATGCGTGCTGATCTCCACCCCGTTGAAAGACGGCACCGTGGCGCTGATGGCCGCCGTGGGAATTTTCAGCCATGGGACAAGCCACACGCCCCACAGCCCCAGCAGCGCGCAGGCCCGCCGCAGCCCCGGATGCTGCGCGGGGATCATCCACACGGCCGCGCTGATGACGGCCGTCCACAGCGTGGCCTTGAGGGCAAAGGCGATCCAGAACGTGGTCATGCGGTGAGGGACAAATGAAAGCGGTCAGGCGTTCGACTGGTCGTCGAGCAATTTCCGGATGGCGGCGATTTCCTCCGGCGGCAGCTTGCGGTCTTTTTTGTCCAGCAGCGTGGCCATCAGCTTGCCGGGGGAGCCGTCGAAGAAGGTGCGCAGCACACGCTTGAGGGCGGTGTCGCCCGCCTTTTCGGGGGCGACCGCAGGCTCGTACACATAACGGCGGGACTCGCGGGTGAACTTGAGCAGCTTCTTCTCCGCCAGGATGCTCAGCAGCGCACGCACCGCCGAGTAGGAGGGCTGCTCCGGCATCTCCTCCTGGATTTCCTCCGCCGTGGCACGGCCCAGCCGATAGACGATGTCCATCGCCTGCCGTTCGCGTTTGGAGAGGTTGTCATGCCTGGCAGCCATGTGCTGAAAATGCTGCATTTGATCAAGGATGCAAGGGGTTGTTCGTGGCAAGGCGCAACCCAGCCGCAAACATTAAAATGCATATTTTTCAGCATTTAATCTTGCGGCAGAACGAAATGCTGATATTTCTGCACTTATGAAACCGAACACACTGTTCCGTTGTTTTGCCCTGGCGGTCCTCTCAGCCGCCGCGTTGCTCTCCTCCTCCTGCATGTCCACCGTTGACATGGCTCCCGCGCCTCCGGTCATGACGGACAGCAATGCCACCTCCCGTGCCTATGCGCCTTCCTCGTCACCACTTGCCCGCGCGAAGATCGATGACCGCCCCGGCCTGGGAACCTCCGCGGGGAGTGAGCAACATTCCCGGCTGCGGCACGCGCGGCTTATCCGGAAATCTAACGTGCCGGATGTCGTGGACTCGTTTCATTACAACGATGAGGCTGGAGCCAAGGCAATGGTCGCCCTCCTCGGAGGCAGCACAGCGCGGCACAACGGATTGTTCAGTGCCGCTGGCGAACGCCTGAAGGTCGGTCTGGTGCACTATGGCAATCCATTCCCTCATTACGAGGCCAAGGATCGCCGCATCGTCATTGGCCAGTCAGGCCTCCACTACGAGGTGCGGCTGGAGAACCGCAGCAAGAAGCGCCTGGAGGTCGTGCTGAGTGTGGACGGACTGAATGTGCTGACTGGCAAGCCTGCGAGCGCGGGCCAGAACGGCTTTGTGCTGGGACCCAGGCAGGCCTACAGCGTGGACGGATTCCGCAAGGACAGCCACACCGTGCGCACCTTCCAGTTCGGCAGCGTGGCCGCCTCCCAGGCCGCCAAGAAAGGCGGCGCGAACAATGTGGGTGTCATCGGCCTGGCGGTTTTTGAGGAGGATGAGGCACGTGCCAAGATGGAGCTGAAACGGGAGCAGTTTGTGCGGGACAGCGCCACCGCCTTTCCGGGACAATGACAAGGAACCCGCCGGGTGAGGGGACCCGGCACCGGTCCCTCCACTCATGCTTTTTCTGGCGTAGGATCGGGGCTTAGCTTGGTTCTCAAAGAGGGTGTCCTTTGTTGTCCAGCGCCCGCCCAGTGTGGGTGGGGCGGCTGGCCCTCCAGCCTCCGTGGTGAACGAAGTGACCGATGAGCGAATTCCCCCCGCGCTCACTTGGACAGCCGGAAGTCAGGTCACCCCGGGGGCAAACACCAAGGCGCTGCTGGTGAAGGATCAGCCCTGAAGCGGCCAGCGGCCACGCAGGTCATAGATGCCGCCCGCGCTGTGAACGAGCACCAGCTCACGGGCCGTCCAGGTCACGGGCGCCAGTTCTTCCTCCTCCACCGCTTTCTCATCATAAAGAAGGGTGAGGTGCGGCGTGTATCCAGGAACTTTGCCGTTTTTGACCTTTCCCAAAACAGTCATCAACTGCCGGTGGAGCTCCCGCAAGGGAGCATTGCCCTCATCATCACCCACCAGCACGCAGGGCTTGCGGTCAGGTGTGGGGAAGCTCTTCACCCGGTCAAACGTCACCTCAAACGGCTTTATCAGACGCGCCACCTTGGCCCCGGCCATCTTCCCGGCCTGCACCAGGCTCTCCTCCAGCCGGCCAAATTCCTTGAAGGCATGCAGGGGCACATGAAGTTTTTTCGGCAGGATCGGATCTCCCAGCAGCTCATGCAGATCACACAGCTGCTGCGCAAACTGCCGCATCTCCTCGGCCCTGTCCATGTCGGGGAACACCGCGAAAAAGAGATTCTGGTCTTTCACCACCGGCGCGGGCTCGGCAAACAAGGAGTCTTGAAACATGAAAAGGCATGTTTGCCGCGTTTGAAGACAACTCAACGCCATTCGCACGTCTTATCCTTCCGTGGACGCAGCGCCCGCCCACCGCATAGTATTGGCCCCTCCCTCCCACCACCATGATCTTCGACACCCTCGCCAACGCCGACCGTTACGCCTCCCTGAATTCCCGCTTCGCCAAGGCCTTTGACTACCTGCGCAGGGTGGACGGCACGCAGGAGCTGGGGCGCGTGGACCTGGATGGGGACGCCTGCTTTGCCCTGGTGCAGACCTATGAGACAAAGCCGGTGGAGAAGGCGCTCTTTGAGGCGCACCGCAAGTACATCGACGTGCAGTTCCTCCACAACGGGCGGGAGACCATTCTGTGGGCACCACTCGCCGCCATGCAGGAGGAAACCATGGCCTACAGCGACGAAAAGGACGCCGCGCTGTGGAAACTCGTGCCGGACGTCACCCCCATCCACATCAGCGGCGGCCAGTTCACCATCCTTTACCCGGAGGACGCCCACGCGCCCTGCGTGGTGTGGGAAAAGCCGGAGCAGGTGTTCAAAGTGGTGGTCAAAGTCGCGGTGGAATGAGCCAGACGGAAAAAACAGGTGGGTTCGCGGCGTAGGTCTTGCTGCTGTCCGCCCGTCCCCTGATGAAGCTCCCCCCTGCTGTCGCCCTTTGCTCCCTCGCCATGGCCGCCCCTGCCGCCATCGGCGCGGAGGCCGTGCTCACGTTTGAAAAAGACGTGCGCTCCATCGTGAAAGCGCACTGCACCCACTGCCACGGCGAGGAGGAAAACCCCGAGGGCGGCGTGGACCTGCGCCTGCGCCGCTTCATGGACCACAAGATGGAGGACGGCACGCCCGTCGTCGTCGCAGGCCAGCCGGCGCAGAGCGGCCTGGTGAAGGTGATCAAGAGCGGCGAGATGCCAAAGAAGGGCAGCCAGATGCCGGCGGAGGAGCTGGCCATCATTGAAAAATGGATCGCCCAGGGGGCCAAGACCGCCCGGCCGGAGCCGTTGGTGCTGGCCCCGGGGCCCATGATTTCCGATGAGGACCGCGCCTACTGGGCCTTCCAGCCCGTGAAGCGGCCCCAGGTGCCGACAGGCACCGGCACGCAGAACCTGCGCACCCCCGTGGATGCCTTTGTGCTGGCCAGGATGCAGCAGCAGGACAAGCGCCTGAACTTCGCCCCGGAGGCGGACCGCCGCACGCTGATCCGTCGCGTGACGCTGGACCTCACCGGCCTGCTGCCAACACCGGAGGAGGTGGAGGCCTTTGAGGCGGACAAGTCCCCCCTGGCCTATGAGCAGCTGGTGGAGCGCCTGCTGGCCTCGAAACCCTATGGCGAGCGCTGGGCCCGGCATTGGCTGGATGTGGTGGGCTACGCCGACTCCAACGGCTACTCGGAGGCCGACTCCGTGCGTCCCCACGCCTGGCGCTACCGTGACTATGTGATCCGCGCCATGAACGCGGACAAGCCGTGGAATGAGTTCATCCAGGAACAGCTCGCCGGGGATGAGCTGGCGCAGGCCACGCACTTCGACTACCAGCAGGCTGTGCTGGACCCGAAGCGTACGGAGCAGCTCACCGCCACCGCCTACCTGCGCATGGCGCCGGATGGCACGGGCGACCCCAATGACGACCCGAAGCTGGCCCGGAACCAGGTCATTGCCGAGCAGTTGAAGATCATGACCTCCTCCCTGATGGGGCTGACGGTCGCCTGCGCGCAGTGCCACGACCACCGCTACGACCCCATCACCCAGGCGGACTACTACCGCCTGCGCGCCATCTTTGACCCGGCCTACAACTGGGAGGGCTGGCTCTCCCCCGTGCGCCGCATGTACTCGCTCTACACCCCGGAGGAGCGGGCCAAGGCGGCGGAGATCGAGAAGCAGGCCGGCGAGATCAACCGCGAGGCGCAGGCCATGAGCAAAAAGTTCCTCGACGAGATTTTCGAGGTCGAGATCAAGAAGGTGCCGGAGGCGGAGCAGGCCGCCTTCCGTGTGGCGCGCGACACGCCAAAGGACAAGCAGACGGCGGATCAGAAGGCGCTCATCAAAAAATACCCCTCCGCGCTGGCCACCTACTCGCTGAATCTCTACGACCAGAAGAAGCAGGACATCGTGGATGCCAAGGTGGCGGAGGCCACCAAGCTGCGGGGCACCAAGCCGGTGGAAAACTTCGTGATGGGGCTGATGGAGATCAAAGGCCAGGTGCCCGTGTCCAAGCTCTTCAACCGTGGCGACCATGAGCAGCCGAAGCAGGCCCTCACCCCCGGCGAGCTGGGCGTGCTGGCCAGCCCGCAGATCGAGCCCTTCAAGCCCGTGAAGGTCAGCAGCGGCTCCAGTGGCCGCCGCCTTGCCTATGCGCAGTGGCTCACCAGCGGCCAGCACCCCCTCACCGCGCGTGTTTTGGTGAACCGCTTCTGGCTCAACCACATGGGCCGCGGCATCGTGAACACGCCGGGCGACTTCGGCCACCAGGGGGAGCTGCCCAGCCATCCGGAGCTGCTGGACTATCTGGCCGATGAGTTTGTGAAAGGCGGCTGGAAGCTGAAGCCGCTGCACCGCCTCATCATGCTCAGCGCCGCGTACCGTCAGTCCTCGGTGAATGAGGCCTCGATGAGCGCCGACCCGGAGAACCGTTTCTATGCCCGTTTCAAGCTGCGCCGCATCGATGCCGAGACGCTGCGTGACTCCCTGCTGGCCACCACAGGCACCCTGGTGCAGGCCAGCTACGGCCCGCCCAGCGGCATCGGCCGCGATCCCCAGGGCCGCGTCATCACCGGCATCGACAAAGGGACCATCTCCCTGAACAAGGTGGACCCCGGCGGCGCGGATGACTTCCGCCGCTCCATCTATGTGCAGGTGCGCCGCAGCAAGCCCGTGACCGTGCTCGACACCTTCGACGCGCCCGTCATGCAGCCAAACTGCGAGCAGCGCGCCCAGACCACCGTGGCCCCGCAGTCTCTGCTGCTGATGAATGACAGCTTTGTGCTGGAGAACTCCCAGCGGCTCGCGCAGCGCCTGGAGGCCGCCGCGCCCGGCAACCGCGCGGAGCAGATCAAGCGCGCGTGGGAGCTGCTGTTTGGAAAACCCGCCACCCAGCCGGATGTGGCCCGTGGCATCGCCTATCTCGATCAGCAGACCCAGTCGCTGAAGGACTACCACCACGGCATCCAGCACGCGAAGGGCGTGGTGCCCAATCCGCCGCAGGAGGCCCTGGCCAGCCTGTGCCAGATTCTTTGCAGCTCGAACCGCTTCCTCTACATCGAATGAACCAGCTCTGCTCACGCCGCCACTTCCTGCATGCCAATGGCTACAGCCTCGGCACCCTGGCGCTTGCCTCCCTGCTGAACAAGGAGGGCCTGCTGGCCGCGCCGGTGAAGCCGGAGCTGGCCGTGGGGGAGGTGCGCTACGACCTCCTGGCCAAGAAGCCGCACTTCGAGCCACGGGCGAAGGCCATGATCTCCCTCTTCATGATGGGCGGCCCGTCGCAGATGGATCTCTTCGATCCAAAGCCGATGCTGACCAAGTACGACGGCAAAAAATTCCCGGGTGAGATCAAGTATGACAACCTCGCCCAGGCATCGTCGAAGTGCTTCGGCTCGCCGTGGAAGTTCAACAAGCATGGCCAGTGCGGCATGGAGCTCAGCGAGCTGCTGCCAAACCTGGGCGAGGTGGCGGATGAGATCACCCTCATCCGCTCGATGACCTCCGGTGTCAGCAATCACGCCCAGGGCCTCTACGCCATGAATGGCGGCCGCAGCACGGCCGGGCGTCCCGCGCTCGGCTCCTGGCTCACGTATGGTCTGGGGAGCGAGACGGATGAACTGCCCGCCTACATGGTGCTCTCGCATCCCGGCGGCCTGCCCACCTTCGCCGGGGAGCACTATGGCAACGGCTGGCTGCCCTCCCTCTTCCAGGGCACCCTGGTGCGCCCTGCCGAGCCGCGCATTCTCAATCTCGATCCCCCGCCCTCCCTCGCCGGCATGGCCCAGCAGCGGCAGCTTGACCTGCTGAAGGCCTTCAATGAGGACCACCTCGCCCTGCATCCGGGCGAGCTCGACCTGCAGGCCCGCATTTCCAGCTACGAGCTGGCCGCCAAGATGCAGACCGCCGCCAAGGAGGCGCTCGACATCTCCAGCGAGCCGGAGCATGTGAAGAAGCTCTACGGCGTGGACAACCCCATCACCAAGGACTACGCCACGCGCTGCATCATCGCGCGCCGTCTGGTGGAGCGCGGTGTGCGCTACGTGCAGGTGCTGAATGCAGGCCAGTCCTGGGACCAGCACAGCAGCCTCATCACCTCCATCCCCAAGCTCTGCGCCGCCACAGACCGCCCCTGTGCCGCGCTGCTCATCGACCTCAAGCAGCGTGGCCTGCTGGACTCCACCGTCGTCCACTGGGGCGGCGAGATGGGCCGCCTGCCCGTGCTGCAAAACGACGCCGGCCGCGAGAAATGGGGCCGCGACCACAACACCTACGGCTTCAGCATGTGGCTGGCCGGCGGCGGCTTCAAGAAAGGCTACGTCCACGGCGAGACGGACGAGTTCGGCCACAAGGCCGTGGTGGATGAGGTCCGCCACTTCGACTACCACGCCACGCTGCTCAAGACCTTCGGCCTTGACCACACCCGGCTGACCTACAAGCGCAACGGCCTCGCCGCCTCCCTCACGGACAACCAGGGCGCGAAAGTGGTGGACCAGTTGCTGGCGTGATGTGACGTGCCGCGGCGCGGCATTCCCGTGCCGTGTCGGCCCCCCTCGTCAGCGCGGATGGAAAGCACGTCTGCCACACGGTGGACGTGCGCGCTGTCCACGCGGCTGATGGTGGCGGAACCTTGTGACGCCTGGGGCGGGCGTCCACTTGCTGGGCGACTCGAGCTTACCTCCCCAGAAAATCCTCCACATACTGCTCCACAATGACCTTCAGCTCCGGTGGGCGCGGGATGCCGATGTCCACGGCGCGGGCGCCGTCCACCTGCTGCGGCCAGTTGTCCACGATGCCCTGAATGCGGGCGTCAAAGGCGTCCACGATGGGGCCGAGCGTGATGCCTTTTTCCGCCGCCACCTCGGCGATGACCTTCTCCGCGATCTGTGGCGTCACCCGGTGCGCCGGCAGCACATAGGCGCGGTCTTTGCCCAGCTTGGATTCGCCCACCTCCGCCAGCGCGATGAAGGAGTCCACCACGGTGCGGTAGCCCGTCATGGGGTGCGGCTGCTCGCGGCGGATCGGCAGCAGGCACTCCACGCCATTGAGGGGTTCGCGGAACATGCCACTGGCCCAGCTCGACGCGGCGGCGTTCGGCTTGCCAGGGCGGATGATGACGGTGGGCAGGCGCACACTGCGGCCGTCGAAGTGGCCCTTGCGCGTGTGGTCGTTCACCAGCATCTCGCACATCGCCTTGGTGATGCCGTAGGTGGTCTGCGGCAGCTGCTTGGTGGTGTCCGACATCATCTGGCTCATGTCGATCCCGCCATACACCGCCACGCTGCTGGCAAAGACCACGCGCGGCCTGCCTGCGGCCACGCGTGCAGCCTCGAACACATTCATGCCGCCCTGCAGGTTCACGCGGATGGCGTCGTCGTAGCGCTCCTCGCACTCGCCGCTGACCATGGACGCCAGGTGGAAGACCACAGTGTCCGCCTCCTGGCCGACGGCGGCAAAGACGGCCTCACGATCGCTGATGTCACCCTGCATCTGGGTCACACGTTGATCGGTGACAGGCTTGTGGAAAAAGGCGTCCAGCAGCACGATCTCGCCCACCGGCGTTCCGCACAGCGTGCCGCGCTCCAGAAGCTTCTGACAGAGCTGATGGCCCAGGAAGCCGCCGCCGCCGGTGATGATGATTTTCATGAGGAGATGAGAGGTGGGGAGAGGAAGGCGTTTGCCAGCAGGCATGGCCTGATGTGAGTTCGGCGACAATGAACAAGCCTCTCAGCGGACACAAGATCGGATTCGTCGGACTCGGCAACATGGGCCGCGCCAACGCGCGCCACCTCCACGAAGCCGGGGCCGAGGTGGTCGTCTGGAACCGCAGCGCCGCGCCAGCCGAGGCCGCCGCCGCCCTGGGCATGCGCCGCGCCGCCACCCTGCTGGAGCTTGCACGCGTGGTCGGCCCTGGCGTCATCTGCATCAACCTCACCATGACCGATGTGGTGGAGAAAATCGTCTTTGGCGAAGGCGGCCTGCATGAGGAGGGCCTGCACAAGGACGCCCTCATCATCGACTTCGGCACCACAGGCGTGCCAGAAACCAAAGCCTTCGGCCAACGCGTGAACTGGGTGGACGCCCCCGTTTCCGGCGGTCAGGTCGGCGCGGAGGCCGCCACGCTCACCATCATGGCCGGCGGCAGCGCGGCGAACTACCAGCGCGCCCTGCCCATCTTCCAGGTCGTGGGCAAAAACATCACCCATCTCGGCCCTGTCGGCAGCGGCCAGGTGGCAAAACTGGCCAACCAGCTCATCGTCGCCCAGACCATCGACGCCGTGGCCCAGGCCCTGCGTCTGGCCGAGCTCTCCGGCGTGGACCCCGCGCTGGTGCGCAAGGCCCTCCTCGGCGGCTTCGCCGAAAGCCGCATCCTCGACCTTCACGGAGACCGCATGGTGCGCCGCGACTTCAAGCCCGGCGGCCGCGCCACCCTCCAGCTCAAGGACGTCCGCCTCATGAGCCAGCTTGCTGACTCCGTGGGTCTCGACTCCCCCACGCTGAAAAACTCCCTCGCCCAGTGGGAGAGCTTCGTTCATGAAAAAGGGCTGGGAGATTTGGACCACTCGGGACTTTTTAAAATGTATGAGTGAGGCGCCCGCACCGCTCGTCATTCCTGGCCCCGGAACCACGGATGATTCCATCAGCATCTGGCGGACCTGTCTTGCTCAAGGCAGGCCGGTTTGTCGGCTTCAGAGCGGACAGCCTCCTGTCTGAACCTGGCGGCGTGGTGATCTGCGGCGGGCCTTTGATGGCCGCGGTTGTGGCCGGCCAGATGGCGCAGGAGCCTTGGCAGTTTTCACCCCTGGCCGATGGCAGCTCCAAGCCCCGCACTCACCACTCCGTTCAGCTTCTTTGGGCCGGTTGTCTTCGGGCCGGGTGGCGTGATCAGCACCGGTCTTTTGTGTTTCGAAATCTTGACCACCACTGTCTTCCCGTCCAGGCAGTGCAGGGTGATGTTGCACCCACTCTGCATCGCATAGATTCGGAAAAAGGGCTGCGGCGCGTCCGGCCAGGGCGGGGTCTTGGCATGCATCCTTTTCGTTTTCTCGGACATGGAAGCCGTCAGCCAGCGGTGCACATCTTCACGTGGGGCGGAGAACCAAAAGTAGGTGATATCACCGCCGCCAAACGGCTCCACATGCTTTGTTGCGGCCACATGTGCGGCGGCCTCCTGCGGCAGGTCCGCGAGTGCCCCGTGCTTCTGCAACACCTGCCACTTTTCCCTGTCTGCCGGACTCATCTGGCCAGCGTGGACCATCTGGGCAGGGACACCCAGGGCATGCCACTGGGCGGCGGCGGTCTGCTCGGATTTCTTCATTGCGTCGATGGCGGCCAGGTTGGGCGGCGACTCCGCCTCCAAGACCTTGATCTTGGCCCGCAAGGCACGCCACTCTTCGGACTTCTTCGAAGAGGCCGTGGCCTGGCTTGAAGAGCGTTGCAAATTTTCCTCAAACGCCTCCTCGGGAGTTTTGGCGCTGGCCTGAACGGTTCCGACGGCGCTGAGGCGCACCCTCTGGCCAGCGCCGCCTGCCACCGGCTGGGGAATGGGAAACTTCCACGTCAGGTTCCACTCTTTGCCCAGCTTGGTAAGCTTGTCCCGAAGCTGCACCGCCTGGTTCAGGCTGGCCGCCTCTCCTTCGATCGTCACGCTTCCGCCTGCGAAGCTGCGCGAGGTGATCCCCAGGCTCTCGCCGATTTCCTTTTCAGCCAGGTCCAACGCGGCGGCGATTCTGGCCCTCTGGTGCTCGTATTGAAACGGTCTGAGTGCCTCCGCAGTTTCCTCCACAGGCTTGACCTCGCCGGAGCCATCGGCTGGCAGTGCGAGGGTCTCTTCCACGATGCGTTTGGCGAGGGGGGCGCAGTCATGACCGCCGCTCTTGCCGCCCTGCTTCAAGATGGCGAAGGCGAGGGTGGGATTGTCGTAGGGAGCAAAGCCGATGAACCAGCTGGTGTTGTCCTCCACCTTTTTGCCATCGACAGTCCGCCACGCCTGCGTGGTGCCGGTCTTGCCTGCGATGACGACTTTGTCGCTGCGGGCGCCCATGCCGGTGCCGTTGTCCTTGTTCACCACCTGCCGCATCCCCTCGCGCAGTTGTTCCATCTGCTCCACCGCCAGCCCCTCGGCGGCCAAGTCTGCCCTCACCTCTGCCCCCGCCGCATCTTGAATCCGCAGAAAGGTGGGCTGCGGCACCTTGCCGCGCTGTGCCACAGTGGCGGCAAGAACCGCCATGTGCAGAGGCGTGGCGGTCAGCGAGCCCTGGCCGATGGCGAGATTGGCGGTGTGGCCCGCAGTCCAGCGCTCGTTGGGCCGTTCTTTGGCCATCCATTCAGGCGTTGGCAGCGTGCCTGCCAAGCCCTCGCGGGTGATGTTAAAATTCTCTCCAAAGCCCACAAGATGCCCCACCCTGGCGATGGCATCCGCACCTGCCTGGTTGCCAAACTGATACCAGTAACAATTGCAGCTGGTGAAGATGGCGTCCGCCATGCCGAGCGGGCCGTGCCCCTTGCCATCGACGGGCGGCTTCCAGCACTGAAACGCCCTGCTGCCATAGGTCACTGAGCCGGTGCAGTTGAACTTGTGTTGGCCCACGCCCTTGGAGATGCCTGCCAGCGCGGTCAGGGGCATGAAGGCTGCGCCGGGCGCGAAGCGTCCCGCGTTGCAGCGGTCAAGAAGAGGGATGTCGGTGTTCTTGAGGAGGGCATCCCAGTTCTTTTGCGAGATGGACGGAATCATCAGGTTCGGGTCATAGCCAGGCACCGACACGGACGCCAGAACTTCCCCGGTACGGGGATCCAGGATGACAGCGGCACCCCGGGTGTAGCCTGCGTCCTGCAGGGCGCGCAGCGTGAGGGCCTGGACGCGCGCGTCGATGGACAGTGCCACATCCTTGCCTTCCTTCAGCGCGGCGTCATGCGTGTTTTCCAAGGCGGCACCGCCCCAGGGCTGCGGTCGCTTGTCATCGGGCAGCCGCGTGTAGCCCGTCACGTGCCCGGTCAGCGCCTTGAGCGGATAGTGCCGCATCTTCTTCTCCGTGGTTTCCGCCAGCACCACGCCGTTGCGATCGATCATGCGTCCGCGCATCTTGGGTCCCTCAATGGCGTGCAGCATGGCCACGGGCAAGGTGGTGAGCACGGCGGCTCCCCCCAGGCCGAATAGCCAGCGTGTGCTAAGCCCTTCCCGCGAGCGCTTGGAATCGAGGATGGCCCTCACGCGGGACTCCACCGGTGCGCAGCGGGTGATGGTCAAGGCGCACAAGGACAGGCCAGGGGCAAGGCGGGTGTGACGGCTCAGATCAAGCAGGTGCTGCGCGTAGTCGCTGGGCCGCACACCGTGGCGCAGCACGGTGTCGTCACAGGCACGCTCCTGATCCGCACGAAGCTGACGCAGGGTGAGCCAGGCAAGAGGATTGAACCAATGGAATGCCTTGACCCACTGCGCCATCCATAGCGCGACTGGATCACGGCGCTTCAGATGCGCAAGCTCATGCAGCAGCACGCTGCGCAGCTTTGCCGAGCTCCAGGTTTCAAAGCCACATGGCAGCAGCAGGCGTGGCCGCCACACACCCCAGACCATGGGCACGGCATTCTCCGCGCCGATGAGGAGACGTGGCGCGCGCCTCAGCTTCATCTCATGGGCGACTTCTTCAAGGAGACCACAGGTGCCCGGCTTCAGGCTGCGCTCAAGCCGCCGCAAACGTCCTGCGCCCCAGGCGAGACGCAGCAGCAGGAGGGTGGAAATGACAAGCCAGAGGTGCGGAAGCAGGCCTGCAACCTCCTGCCATGAAAACTTCTTTGAAGAAACTGCCGCAGCAGGTGCGGGAGCCGCCGCCGGCGCTTCGGGGGCTGCTTTCGAAAGCAGCGTTTGGCTTGCCTCCGGCAGAGGTAAAGGCTCATGGCTTTCGATGATTTCTTCCGGTTCAAACCGGGGCCATTCCATCATCGGCCTGTCCGCCTGAGGCAGCACGCGCCAGGCAGGGAGCAGCAGCATGGCCGGTGGCAGCAGCGCCAGCGCGCCCACCGCAGCAATCCAGACGGCATGGCGGCGGGCGGCGGCGGCCCTTCGCAGCAGCAGTCCAGACATGAGGGCCACCACCAGCACGACCCCGCCTTTGGAGGCCACATGAATCAACCATTCGGACATTGGAATCTCGGCATTCATTCGTCATTCCTCATTCGGGTTTCGTCATTGTTTGGCTCAGCGACCTTCCTTCTTCGCCTCGTCGATGAGCTTCTGAATCCGCTCAGCCTGCTCATCGGTGAGCGTGGCATCCTTGCGGGTAAGGTGGGCGGCCAAGGCCTCATCCACCGCGCCGCCGAAGAAAGTGTCCAGCACCTGCCGGAGCGCGCTGAGCCCGGCGCGGGCCTTGGACTGGGCAGGGGCGTAGATGACCTCCCGCCCTTCTTTGCGCAGGCGTTTCACATGGCCTTTTTCCTCCAGGATGTGCATGAGCCTGCGCACGGCCATGTCGGTGGGCGGCTCGGGCAGCCTGGCCTGCACCGTGGCCACGGTGGCGCTGCCCTCCGCATGCAGGACGTTCATGATCTGGCGCTCGCGCCGGGAAAGCTGGGATGGGTCGGACATTTCGTTATATTTTTAACGAATAACGGGCCGATGGCAAGATTAAACGTGAAAAAATTAGCGAATTAATGGCGGGCTTTCCCTCTCGCCCGCCTTTGTGTCAGCCGATGCAGGCCCTCATCCAGGGAAGAGGAGGAGAAAGGCTGGCTACTTGGCCTTCTGCGGATGCAGCGGCAGCAGCGCGGCGTCATGCACGGCCTCGGTCAGCTGGTCCAGCTCCTTGCGGTCGGTGATCTTGTGGTCGTTTTCGTCCTGCACGTAGATGGTGTCAATGGCGACGCCCTTCTCCGTGTTGATCCGCGCATGGGTCACGCTGTGGCCCAGGCGGCCGATGGCCATGAAGATGTCATACAGAAGGCCCAGGCGGTCCACAAGCTGCAGCTCCAGCACGTTTTGATCCGGGGACAGATTGTTGTTCACGTGGACACGCTGCGGGATCTCGTCCCCGATCTCGTCCAGCATGGTCACGGACTTGCCGACCTTCTGCGCGATGGCGGGGCTGAAATCAAACTGCGTCCCCTTGAAGGCGGACTTCACCGATTCCTCAATGCGGTTGCGCGCGCTCTTGGAGGTGACGGCGGCGAAGTTCGTGTTGCACACGCGGAAGGTGTCCAGCACCAGGTGGTCCCCGCGCTGGAAGAGGTCCGCGCTCAGGATGTTGATGTTTTCCGCCGCCAGGGCCCCGGAGACACGGGCGAGCAGCAGGTGCCTGTCCCAGCAGACGACGGTCAGCTCGCTGTAGCCCTGGTCCACATGATCCTGCCATGCCATCACAGGCAGCAGGCCGGCCACGGCCTCGTCACGGATCAGCTGCTCAAAAAACTGCCGCAGCTGGCGGATGTGCGCGATGATGACATCAGCCTCCCGGAACTGGAAGTAGGAGGGCGGCATGTGCTTGAAATGAGCGGCCACCTCCGCCTCAAATCCGGAGCCGAGCCGGCGGGCCACCTCGGCGCGCAGGGCGTCCGGCGGGGCCTGCGCCTGCTGCATGAAGTCCGCCGGCGCGTTCATGAAGCGCAGCGCGCTGTGGTACAGCTGGCGGATGGAGGCCTCCTTGTAGCCGGACCAGCTCTTGTCACTGGTGCCCTTGGAGTCCGCGTAGGTCATGAGCAGCAGCGTGTCCAGGTTCTCCTTGTTCCGCACGATGCCCACGAACTCCTCGATCACGGCCAGGTCCTCCAGGCTCTTCGTGGTGGCGGTGCGGTACATCAGCAGGTGGTTGTCCACCAGGAAGAGCAGCAGGCGGCGCCGCTCCCCCTTCACCTGCAGGCGGCGGCAGACGGCGGCGGCCAGGGTGGTGCTCTCGTCGGAGTGGGTCTTCTTGTTGGCCGCGCGTCCGGCGTCATGCAGCAGCAGGGCAAGGTAGAGCACGTAGGGCTGCTGCAGGTCGTGAAAGAGCTGCTGGAAGAGATCCACGCCCTGCAAGGTGGGGTCGCTCAGCTCATCCAGCTTGTCGATGGTGCGCAGGGTGTGCTCGTCCGCCGTGTAGAGGTGGAAAAACTCATGCTGCACCAGGTTGGTCAGCGCGCCGAACTCCGGCATGTAGCGGCCCAGGAAGCCCACACGATGCATCTGCCGCAGGATGCGGGCGGCGTCCCCCTTCGTGGAAAGGATCGCCTCGAAGGTCTCCCGGTTGGCCTTGCTGTAGCGGAAGCTGGTGTCCACCAGCCGGAAGTTTTCCTGCACCAGTTGGAAGAGGTCCGGGCTGAGGCGCAGATGGCGCTTCTGCGTGTGCAGGAACAGCCGCATCAGGCGCTCCGGGTCGTCCTTGAAGGTGGCGGGCGTCTCCGCGTAGAGGCGCTCATGCTTGCGGATGAAGCCATCAAAGGTCTCCTGCTTCTTCTCCGCGCGGCGTCGTGCCAGGAAGCTGACGATGCTGCCCTTGCTCGTCTGCGTCTCCATCTGCTGGAGGTGGAAGCGGTCCATCACCTCGCTGCTGCGCTGCAGCAGATCCCGGGTGGCGGTGTAGTAGTCATGCATCAGCGCCTCGATGCGGCGCAGCAGCTTCTTGTGCCGGTAGCCCAGGTTCGTGGCCACGGGCCCTTGCAGCCGCAGGGTTAGGAGGTCCTCCGCCCGCCGCTCCGTGTAGTGCATCTCATTGCGCACGCGCAGGATGAGCTCATAGGCCTGCGCCACCTCCTTCCACCCGGCCTTGGAGATCAGCCCCAGGCCCACCAGATCCTTCGGGTTGAGGGTGCGGTGGCGCGCATAGGTCATCCAGATCAGGTTCTGGTAGTCCCGCAGCCCGCCGCAGCCGTTTTTCACATGCGGCTCCTGCACGAAGGGGGTGCCGCCATACTTGTTATGGCGGGTGTTGAGGTCGAGCTGGCGCAGCTTCAGGAACTGCTCCTCCCGGCCGTCCATGCACTCCTTGTCAAAGCGCTTCCGAAACTCGTCGTAGGCTGCGGGCTGGCCGGTGATGAGGCGCGCCTCCATCAGCGCCGTCTTCGTCTCCATGTTCTCATTCGCCAGCGCAATGCACTCCCCCACGCTGCGCGCCCCGTGCCCGACCTTGAGCTTCAAATCATAAAAATAGAGCAGAAAATCGCGGATGAGCTGGGAGACCTCCACGGAGACCTTCCCGCTGTTGCCGGGAAACATGAAGGTGATGTCCACGTCACTGCCCGGGCTCATCACCCGGCGGCCGTAGCCGCCATGGGCGATCACGCTGACGTTCAGCTTGGCGCGCACGGCCTGCGCCAGGGTGGAGACGCTCTCCTCCCACAGCGTGCGGACAAGGTAGTCCATCACGTCCGACCGCATGCGGCAGATCTCCGCGCCGCTAAAGGTGCCGGAGCGGTGGCGCTGCTTGATGCGCTGCTCCTTGATCTTCAAAAACCGCTTCGCCTGCCGCAGCGTTTCGGCGCGGCCGCGTGGCAGGGTGTCTCCCGGTGGGAAATAGGCCTCCGCGCTTTTGTTGAGGTGGCGCAGGTATTCGCGTTCCGTCATGGGCTTGCGGTGTGCTGGCTGGGTCTCAGTAGGTGATGAGGGCGTGCACCGGGCCGTGCCGCTCCAGTTTCTCACGGCCTTTCAGAAAGCCCAGCTCAATGAAAAAGGTGCTGCCCACGATTTTGGCCCCGGACTGCTCGATCAAATGCAGCGCCGCCCCGGCCGTGCCGCCCGTCGCCAGCAGGTCGTCCGCCAGCAGCACCGTCTCCCCCGGGGCCAGGGCGTCCAGGTGCATCTCCACGGAGTTGGTGCCGTACTCCAGCGCGTAGTCCACTCCTCGCGTCTGCCACGGCAGCTTGCCCTTCTTCCGCACCGGGATGAAGCCCGCGCCCAGCCGCGCCGCGATCAGCGCGCCAAAAATAAAGCCACGCGCATCAATGCCCACCACCTTGTCCACTTTCTGGATGCCGGTGGCCTCGATCATGCCCTCGATGGTTTCCGCCAGCAGCTTCGGGCAGGCCAGCACCGGGGTGATGTCTTTGAAAATGATCCCTGGCTTCGGGAAGTCAGGGACATCGCGGATCGTGCTGCGGATGCGTTCGAGGGAGTCTGGGGCCATGCAGGGGCGATCATGGAGGAGATGCGGGGATGCGCCAGCACAATCCTACTCGTCCTCTTACTCCTACTCGTCCTCGATCAAAACGCGCCCGTCATTTTCCACCGATCCCAAACTCCTGAAGCATCTTCTCATGGGAGATCACTCGCCCTGCCTTGATGTCGGCCAAACCGCTTTTGATCTGTTTCCTGACACAGCGCTTGCACGCCTCGTCCTCCGAAGACGGGCCACCAATCTAGGCCCGGGCCCTGGCTCCAGTTTTGTGTGATTTGGGCGAAGGCATGCCAGGATTTAAGCACAACCACGCAAGGCCGACAACACTGCCGAAACGCCTTCACCCTTGCGAAAACGTCCACCGCCCGCGAGTATTCGTATCCCCGCCAAAAGCCGGATCCCCACCATGCCCCTTTCCCAACAGCTTCTCATTGCCTCCACGCTGGCGTTTGCCGCGGCGGTGGTCCAGGCGCTGCTCGCGCTGAAATCCGGCGCCTGGAAAAAGAGCGGCACCCAGTTCCTGCTGATGGGGGTGGGCTTCGGCCTGCAGACGGCCTTCATCTACCTGCGGGGCGGGGAGGTCGGGCAGTGCCCCATGAAGAGCCTGCCGGACATTCTGGTCTTCATCGGCTGGAGCATCGTGCTGCTGTACTTCCTCATCGGGTCCGGGTTTCGGCTGTCCCTCCAGGGCCTGTTCACCGCGCCCATGGTGGCCAGCATGCAGATTCTGGCGCTGCTGAAGGGCTTCGGACCCTACCCCCCGAAGGGGAAGATCAACGCGCTGGTGGAGCTCCACATCGCCCTGGCCCTGATCGCCTACGCCGCCTTCGCCCTGGCCTGCATCACAGGTGTGATGTACCTGGTGCAGGAGCGGATGCTCAAAAAGCACCACATCGGCGGGCTGTTTTACCAGCTGCCGCCCATCCAGGGGCTGGCGCATGCCATCCAGCGGCTGGTGTGGCTGGGGCTCTTCCTGCTCAGCGTGGCTTTGGGCATCTCCTTCCTCCTGCACCTGCCGATGACGAAGACCGGCCACGTCGTCTTCGCCTGGGTGGTGTGGGGGCTGTATGCAATCACCGCGTTTCTCATGTGGCGGCACTTCACCTCCCCGCGCCGCACGGCCTGGCTGGCGGTCATCGGCTTCATCCTGCCTTTCATCTCGCTCTGGATCATCACGCATGCTTGAGCCGACGGAACATCGCAGCACCGGCCTCGTCTGTGTGGGCCTGAACTACCGCACCACGCCCGTGGAGGTGCGGGAGCGCCTCGCCTTCCCCGAAGCCCAGGTCCCCGCCGCCGTGCAGCAGGTGCGCGGCCTGCCGGGTTTTGAGGAAAGCGTGGTCATCAGCACCTGCAACCGCGTGGAGCTCTACGCCTCCCACTCCCTGGCCGCCGGGCCGGAAAGCCACGCCGCGCTGCGGGACTACCTCGTCTCCCATTTCCAGCTCGTCCCCGCCCATGCCGAGGCCCTGGTCCTCTACAATCTGGACGCGGCCGAGGCCGCCCGGCACCTCTTCCGTGTCGTCAGCGGCCTGGACTCCATGGTGCTGGGGGAGACGGAAATCTTCGGCCAGGTGAAGGCCGCGTACAAGACCGCGCTGGACACCGGCACCACCGGCCGCTCCCTGAACAAGCTCTTCCAGCAGGCCTTCACCGTGGGCAAAAAAGTGCGCAATGAGACCACCATCCAGCGCGGCTCCACCAGCGTCGGCAGCGTCGCGGTGGACCTCGCGGAAAAGGTGCACGACCTCAAGGAGTGCCGCGTCATGCTGGTGGGCGCGGGCGAGATGAGCCGCACCTGCGCGCAGAGCCTGCTCTCCCGCGGTGCCAAAAGCATCATCGTCTCCAACCGCAGCTACGACAAGGCGGTGGAGCTGGCCACGGAGATGAAGGGCACCGCCATGAAGTTCGACGAATGGGAAAGCGCCCTGCATGAGGTGGACGTCATCATCTCCAGCACCAGCGCCCCGCATTTCGTCATCAAGCCGGAGCAGATCGACCAGGTCATGCGCAAGCGCCGCTGGGAGCCCCTGCTCATCATCGACATCGCCGTCCCGCGAGACGTGGACCCGGCGGTGAACGAAATCGAGGGCGTTTACCTCTACGACATCGACGCCCTCCAGGCCATCGCCGACGAAGGCCGCCGCGAGCGCGAGCGCCAGCTCATGTCCTGCGAGCGCATCATTGAGGAGCAGTTGGAGAAATTCGGGTTCCTGCGGGCTGCTGGCGGCGGCGGGTTTTCCGAGAAAATGGCGTAGCCGTCGGCGGCTCCACGCGGCACGCCCTCCATTGCCAAGGCGTCTGCATGGTAGTCTCGACTTTTGCCGCCCAGAGTGTCAGACTTCGGCTTCCACCCCCACACCACCTCCCATGCAGCGCCTGCCACTGCCCCTTCTCGCCTCCGCCCTGTCCTTGGCGTTTCTGCCCTTGTCCGGCCCCGCCCGCGCCCAGGCTCCCGCCTCCGCCACCCGCACGTGGACCAGCACCGACGGGCGCAAAATCGAGGCCGCCTTCATCGCGGTCGAGGGCGGCAACGTCAAAATCCGCATGGCCAACGGCAGCATCTTCACCGTCGCCCTGGCCCGGCTCTCGGCGGAGGACCAGACATTTGTGAAGAGCCAGGCATCTGCAGCCACAGCGCCGCCGGCCGGTGCCGCCGCCCCGCCCAAGCCCGGACAGCCCGCCGCCATGGCCACCTGGCCGCGCAGCATCGCCCTGGAGGACAGGCCGGAGGTCGTCGTCGTGCGGGAGGACGCGGCAAAAAACGAATACGTGTACCGCTCCCCGCACTACGAGTTCCAGTGCGACTCCAAACTCGGCGCAAACGTGGTGCGGGAGTTTGGGCGCATCTTTGAGTCCACCTGGCTCCTCAACTGCCTGCTCCCTCTGGACCTGCGGCCGGAGCCGGAAAAGCTGCGGGAAGTCTTCCTGGCACGCCTGTTCACCAACAAGAGCGACTACATGGCCGAGGGCGGCGTCGAAGGCTCCGCCGGTGTTTACATGAGCGGAAAAAAAGCCCTCATGGTCCCCCTTTCCAGCCTTGGCGTGCGCATGGTCGGCAGCCGGGTGACGTTGGAAAACAACAACGACGACGACAACGCCACACTGATCCATGAGATCACCCACCAGATGATGAACCACTGGCTGGGCAGGCTGCCCACATGGTACATCGAGGGCAGCGCGGAGTATGTGGAGATGCTGGAGTACAAGCGCAACGGCGGCTTCAGCCTGATCGGCCTGGAACGGCAGATGAAGACCTACGCCCAGCGCATGAGCCAGGGCGGCGGCAAGACCTTCACCATGGTGGACCTGGAGGAGCTCATGAACCTCGACGGCGCGCGCTGGCGGGCGGCCCTCGGCGGACGTCCCGGCGGCGCCACCGCCAACTACGGCTCCGCCGGCATGCTGACCTACTACTTCTACCACCTGGACGGCAAGGGGGACGCCGCCCATGTCATCGCCTACCTGCGCCAGACCAAGGACGCCAAGAACAATGAGGAGGAGCAGGCGGCGGTGAAAGCCCACCTGCTGCGGGAGCGCACTTATGCACAATTGGCCGAGGATGTGAAAAAGATGTTCCGCAAGGAAGGCATCGACATCGAGTACTACCCGGCCGGCAAAAACGGCCCCGCCACAAGTTCCAACTGAGGAATTTGTTGCAAATTATGGAGGCTCGGGAACTTTCGAATGCGTATTCCATTAAGAAACCATGAATTTTTATGGCGTTTCTAATTCGTCTCGTCTAAAATAGTTCCACAGGGAAATGAGTAGCACAGACCGCATCCGCATTCTGATCGTCGAAAACGAGGGTCTCGTTGGCTGCGACATGGCTGCCTCCCTGGGCAAGCTGGGATACCTGGTGGTCGGCCTTTGTGCCTCCGGAGAGGAAGCAATCGAGCGTTTTGACGAGCTGCGCCCCGATCTCGTACTGCTCGACGTTCATCTCGCCGGTTCGCTCGACGGCATCGACACCGCCCGCGAGCTGCAGCGCCGTCGCCGCGTGGCCATCGTGTATGTCACCGCCTGTGCTGATCTGGACACCGTGGCCCGCGCCCGCCAGACCAGCCCCCAAGGCTACCTTTTGAAACCCTTCAACCACGACGAGCTGCGGCTGGCCGTGGAGGTGGCGGCACAGCGTCATTTCGAGGAAAACGAGCGCCAGCGCCGCGAGCACAGTTATTTCGAGGCGTTTCAAAGCCTAGCCGATGGCGTCATCGCCGCCGATCTGGCTGGCGGCATCGTCTTCATGAATCCCGCCGCGGCCCGCGCCACGGGCTGGGGCACCCATGAGGTCGTGGGACGTTCGCTGAATGAAATTTTCTCCATCTATCAGGCCAGCGGGGAACCGGCGGAGATTCTGCCGGTGGAATCCGCCTCCGGCCAGTCCGAGCGCACCGTCTTTCTGACCACCCGTACCGGGGACCGCATCGCCATCCAGGACCGCACCGCGCCGCTGCGCGACGCCCAGGGGGAGCTGACCGGGCTGATCATCCTCTTTCACGCTGGCGCGGCCGCCGCCTCCCCGCCCCCTCCCCCCAATGACTCCGCACGTGCCACCGCGCCGCTGGTGGATGTCGTGGAAAGCATCTCCGACCCGCTCTTCGCCCTGGATTCCCGCTGGCGCATCACCTACGCAAACGCCAGCGCGGTGAAGCTTTTTGACCGCCCGTTGGGGGACATGCTGGGCCTCTCCCTCTGGGATCTCATGCCCGCCGCCATGCGGGAGGCGCACTACGAGGCCCTGGCCAAGGCCATGCTGCACCGCGAGCCGGTGAACCGGGAGCTCTACCTCGACGAAAAGCAGATCTGGCTGGAGATGCGCGGCTACCCGTTTGGCGAGGGGCTGCTTCTTCTGGTTCAGGACGTCACCGCCCGGCGGGAGGAGGCAGAGCGCCGCAGCCGCATCGACCGGCTGGAGTCCCTGGGCCTGCTGGCACGCGGCTTTGCGCACGACTTCAACAACCTGCTCACCGTCCTGCTGGGAAACATCTCCCTGGCGGAAATGCGCCTCCGCAACGCCATCACCCTGCCGGAGCTCCACACCGCAAAGCAGGCCACGCTCCAGGCGCAGAACCTGGTGCAGCAGCTGCTGACCTTTGCCCGCGGCGGCGCGCCGATCAAAACGCACATCCACCTGGGCGACCTCATCGACACCTTCTTCACCCACCACACCCGGGCCTCGCGTGTGGAATACCGGATCGAGGTGCAGCCACACCTGCCGCCGGTGGCGCTGGACCCCGCGCAGATTCGCCGCCTCATCAGCAATCTCATCCGCAACGCCGAGCAGGCGCAGCCCAACGGCGGCGAGATCGTCATCCGCTGCTTTGCCCCCGACCATGAGGAGATGTTCCCCGGGGAGATGGTGGCCGACCAGAACTTCCAGCCCGCCGGCCTCGCCATCGAGGTGGAGGACCGCGGGGAGGGCATCTACCCCGAGCACCTGCCCCACATCTTTGAGCCCTACTTCAGCACCCGCAAGGCGGACAACGCCACCGGCCTCGGCCTGACAGTCTGCGAATCCATCGCCAAGGCCCATGGCGGTTCGCTGGCGGTGCGCTCGGAGCCCGGCCGTGGCACCACCGTGCGCTTCTACCTCCCCCTGGATTCCGATGCCGAGGACGGGGACGCCTTCGGCCTCAGCAAGGTCTTCGACTCCCCGCCGGAGGGCGCCTCCCCGCTCCCGCGCATCCTGGTGCTGGAGGACGACCCCCTGGTGCGCTCCCTCATTGTGCGCAACCTCACCAGCAACGGCTTTGATGTCTGCGAAAGCGCGGAAGGCAGCGAGACCGTGCGGCTCTACCAGGAAAGCATGAGCCAGGGCCGGATTTTTGATCTCGTCATCCTGGACCTCAGCATCCCCAACGGCATGGGCGGCGTGCGCACCATTGAAAAGCTGCGCTCCCTCGACCCGGAAGTCTTTGCCATCGTTTCCAGCGGCTACTCGGACGACCCCGTCATGGCCAAGCCCGGCGCCTACGGCTTCGCCGCCGTGCTGCCAAAACCCTACGAGCCCGCCGACATGCTGCGCCTCGTGCGCAACATCCTCGCCACCCGTGGCATCCGGCGGGCATCGCCTTGAGGCGCGGGCGCCTTTCCCCATGTTGGGTATGCTCTGGGGGATGAATCCATGCTAAACATGGGCGGAACACCCCAGGCCATCCATGCGTGAACAAGACCTCCTCGACAAGCTCGGCAAAATTGAGCGCCTCTATGCCGGTGCCACCACTCCGGGGGAGAAGGAGGCTGCCGCGGACGCCATCGCGCGCATCAAACGCCGCCTCGGCGAGACCGCCAAGGTGGACCATCCCGTGGAGTACAAGTTCACCCTCGCCGACGGCTGGTCGCGCAAGCTCTTCATCGCCCTGCTGCGCCGTTACGAGCTGAGGCCCTACCGCCGCGCCCGGCAGCGGCGCAACACCGTCATGGTGCGCGTGCCGCGCAGCTTCGTGGACGACACCCTGTGGCCGGAGTTTCTGGAGCTGAGCCAGGTGCTGCAAACCTACCTGGATGAGGTGACGGAGCGTGTCATCGCCCAGGCCATCTTCAACGACACCGGGGATGAGGAAGTGGTGGACGACGAAGACGACCTGTTGGTGTGAGGGGGGCTGGCCTGTCCCCGCCCCACCCACAAAGCGGATCTCCTTCAAGTTCAGGATCACCCGGCAGGCATGCATCCAGCCTCAGGGCTTCCTCTTCGAGATGTGCGTGGTGTCCAGCACCTCGCCGCGCAGATTTTTGAACTGCACCGTCATTGTCGGGCTGCCCGCGCTGAAGGTCAGCAGCAGGTAGTTGTCCTGCTGCGCAAAGAACTCCGACTTCGGGTCCTTGTAGTTCGCGCCGTCCCCCTTCAGGCAGGTGTTGAAGTAGGGCAGCCCGCCTGTGAGCACCGCCCGGTCGGCAAAGTAGCCAAAGCCCGTGATCAAGGCGCTCCCCTTGCGGAAGTGCTCATGCCACGCGCCCTTCGTCAGCCCGCCCACCTGGCTTTGCTTCTCGTTCATCAAGGTGAAGACAAACCCGCTCTTCGACTCTGCCATCGTCTCGGCAAACCATTGGAACTGCGGCGAGTCCGCCTGCCACGCATGGCAGGTCTGCCACGTGGTGCCGAAGTCCTGGATGTGGTTCAAGTCCGTCGCGATGAAGCGCACGTCGAACCCGGGAATGTCGAAGTGCCATTTCCACTCATCCCCCGGCAGCGCGAAGAACTCGCGATACGCCGCGGCCTCCACATCATACACCGCATGCGCGGGCGGCCTGGGCCCGCGTGGCGTCACCTCGCGGTCGTGGTTGCCCAGGATCGGCATGAGGGGCGTGCCCTGGAACAACGCCCGGTTCGCATCGACCAGCGCGCTGAAGGCCCTCGTCCCTTCCCTGTCCTTTTCATGCAGGCTCGGCACATTGTCGCCTGCTGTCATGAGCAGGTGCGCGTCGTCCTTCACCAGCGCCGTCAGGTCCTTCTTCAGCGCAAACCCCCAGTCCCCCACGATGGCGACGCGCAGCTCCTTGGAGGGATAGCCCTTGAAGCTGGCCACGGCGGAGGCGTCCCCGCCGCTGCGCACCCGGTAGTGATAAACCACATCCCGCTGCTTCAGCGGAATCTCCACATGATGCAGCGTGACCATGTCATCCGATGACACCCTCTCACCGAGCTGGTCCACAGCAGTGCCGTACTCTACCACTGAGTTTGCAGGCACCTCGGTCTCCCAGTTCACCACAATTTTGGACGGATCATTCGACGCATGAGTCAGCCAGATGCGCTCAATGGGCGCTGTGAATCCGCAGGACGCTGTGAGAAAAAGAATGGCCAACGAGCGCATGATCCAGCTCATCATGGGTTGAGAATTTCCTCCAGCACACGGCCGTCCGCCTGTGGCAGCTTCAGTTGCATCAGGCGCGCCATCGTGGGGGCCACGTCCAGGTTCGCCATGCGGTCCAGCACCACGCCTTTCTTGATGCCGCGCCCGCTGGCGATGAAGATGCCGTCCAGCTCCGGGTCGCTGTTCAGGTAGCCATGCGTGCCGCCGTAGTTGAGGGAGGGCGTGATCACAGCATCTCCGCCAGCGTCGTTTTTGAAGACATAACCCGCCTTGGGGTAGAGAATGAGGTCGCCCATGCCCGCGTTCTCCTCCGGCGTGGGCATGCCGAGCGTGTGCCCCTCGGTGCCGTCGATCACCCGTTCCACCCCTTCCATCTGGGTGAACATCTCTTTCAGCTTCGGCAGCAGCTCCGCCTTGCGCGCCGGATTGGTGACATAGGCAAAGGCCATGCCGCCCTGCGTCATGACATAGGCGTCGCAGGCGCTGACGGAGGAGCCGAGGCCCTGGGCCAGTCCCGCCTTCTTCAGCGCCACATTCGGCAGAATGGTCTTGGTGACTTTTTTGAAGCCGTGATCCGTGGCGATGATGAAGGTCGTCTTGTCCCGCAGGCCGCTTTCCTCCACCGCCTGCACCAGGTCCCCCACCAGCCGGTCCGCATAGGCCAGCGCGGTGAAGCTGGCCGAGGTGCCCGGCCCGTAGGTGTGGTGCGTGCTGTCGGTGTTCAGCGTGTGATACATCAGCAGGTTCGGCTTGTGGGTCTTGAAGATGTGGATCGCCGCCTTCGTCCACATGTTGTCCAGAAAGGTCACTCCCTTGCGCTTCGGGCCCAGCTGCATCCACTCGATGTCCTGCGGCTTGATCACCCCTGCCTCGATCATCTCCTTCTCCACCGTGCCCTCCAGCGTCGGCAGCTCGGCAAAGCTCCAGTCGATCGTCTTGGCCCTCGTCACCGCCACCCAGTCGGACTCGGCCGTGGTCAGGCCGTTCTCATGGGCGATGTCATAGAGCGTGGGGGCAAAGACCAGCTTCGTCTTGTCCACCCACTGCTCGATCTTCGGCGGCTTGCCATCCCCCTGCCGCACCAGCAGCCCGTTGAAGAGCACGCCGTGCTTGCGCGGCTCCACCCCGGTCACCAGCGTCGTGTGGTTGATCCAGGTGATGGACGGGTTGCTCACCGTCATCGCCTGGGTGCTGGCGCCTTCGGCAGCCAGCTTCCGCAGGTTCGGCACCTGCAGGGACTCATCCTTCCACAGCCACGCGGGAAAGCCGTCGATGCTGATGAGGATGACATGGTGGTCCTTGTTGTTCCCCTGCGCCCGTTTTTGGTAAAGGACAAAGCCAGCCGCTGCCGCGACGATGAGGCCGGTGAGGAGGACAAATGGGGCGCGCAATTTCATGTTTTGAGCGAAGGGTTACGGGAGGTTGCCACGTTTGCTTTCTCCTCAGATGAAACGTCTCGCCCCTTTCCTCCTGCTGTTGTCCGTCATGTCATCCTCCGCTGTCGAAATCGTTGCCCATCGTGGCTTCTCCGCCCGCGCGCCGGAGAACACCCTGGCCGCCTTCAAGCTCGGCTGGGAGCACCACGCGGACGCCTGCGAGCTGGATGCCTACGTGACCACAGACGACCAGGTCGTGGTGATTCATGACAAGGACACCAAGCGCACCGCCGGCGTGTCCAAAATCGTCGCCGAGAGCAAGGCCGCCGACCTGATGGCGCTCGACGCCGGCTCCTGGAAAGGCGCGCAGTGGTCTGCCGAGAAGATCCCCACCCTGGAGCAGGCCCTGGCCACGATGCCCGTGGGCAAGCAGCGCTTCTTCATCGAGGTGAAATGCGGCCCGGAAATCGTCCCGGCGCTGCAACGCATTCTGGAGCCGATGAAAGCGCGGTCCGGCCAGCTCTGCGTCATCGCGTTCAACCGCGCCTCTGCCGCTGAGACCAAGAAGGCCCTGCCCTGGCTCAAGGTCTATCGCCTCGCCTCCGGCAAGACCAAGGAGAAGAAGCCCAATGACCTCGGCCAGGTGATCGCCGAGACCAAGGAGGACAAGCTCGACGGCGTGGACCTCGGCATGGACTGGCCCTGGACCGAGGCCATGGTGAAGCAGATCCGCGACGCCAGCCTCGAGCTCTACGTGTGGACCGTGAACAAGCCCGCCGATGTGCGGCGCCTCGCCAAACTCGGCGTGGACGGCATCACCACGGATGACCCCGTGATGGCGCGTGAGGCGCTGAAGGAGGACTAGTTGTTTGGAGCTCTCGCGGCGTGCATTGGCAGATCGACGCCAGACGCGCTGCGTTCAGGAAAATTCGTCATTCGCCATTCGGATTTCGTCATTTTCCACCTGCCAACGTCGCGCTTCTCCGCTACGTCCTCCGCCCCCATGTCCCCCATCACCCCTGCCGTCGTTTCCGCCAAAGACCTGCGCCTGCAATTCGGCCTGCAGCAGGTCTTCAATGATGCGACCATGAGCATTCATGAGGGGGAGAAGCTCGGGCTGGTGGGCCGCAACGGCGCTGGCAAGACCAGCCTCATGCGCATCCTCACCGGCGTTGAGAAGCCGGACAGCGGCACCATCTCCCGGCGCAATGGCATCATCATCAGCCACCTCGCCCAGGAGTTCGTTTTGGATGATGAGGCCAGCGTGATCGACAACGTGCGCGCCGGTGCCTCCGTCCTGCTGGACATGGTGGCCCGCTATGAGTCCGGCGACTACAAGCCCGGCCAGGAGGATGAGCTGCTGCACCAGATCCAGCTCCACGACGGCTGGGGCGTGGACACCCGCATCTCCACCGCCATGAACGAGCTGGGTGTTCCGGCTGCCGACCGCATCGTGAAAGGCCTCTCAGGTGGCGAAAAGCGCCGCGTGGCCCTGGCCCGCGCGCTGGTCGCCCAGCCGGACCTCCTGCTGCTGGACGAGCCGACGAACCACCTCGACGCCGAGTCCATCGAGTGGCTGGAGATCTTCCTGCGCGACTTCACCGGCGCGGTGCTCTTCGTCACGCATGACCGCTATTTCCTCGACCGCGTCGCCACGCGCATCATCGAGATCGACGACAGCCGCATCTACAGCCACCCCGGCAACTACAGCGCCTTCCTGGAAAGCAAGGCCATCCGCGAAAGCGTGGAGGCCAACTCCGAGCGCCGCCGCCAGAGCTTCCTGCGGCATGAGCTGGAGTTTGTCCGCGCCGGCGTCAAAGCCCGCCGCACCAAGCAGCAGTCACGCCTCGATGAGTTTGACCGCATCTCCGCCATCGCCGCGCCGGAGGAAAACCTCGTGATGGACCTCATCATCCCGCCCGCCCCGCCGCTGGCAAACACCGTGGTGGAGGCAAAGGAAGTGGGCGCGCACATCAACGACCGCTGGCTCTTCAGCCACCTCAATCTCAGCTTTGAGGCAGGCACCTGCACCGGCATCATCGGCCGCAACGGCCTGGGCAAGACCACGCTGCTCCGCCTCCTCATGGGCGAGCAGCAGCCGAACGAAGGCACCGTCAGCATCGGCAAGCGCACCATTTTCAACTATGTGGACCAGCAGCGCCTGCTGCTCGACCCCGAAAAAAGCGTCATGGAGGAGGTCGCCGGACCAAACTCCGACTTCGTGCAGTTCGGCGAGGAGAAGATGCACGTGCGCACCTACCTCAAGCGCTTCCTCTTCACCGATGAACGCGTGACCATGCGCGTGAAGGAGCTCAGCGGTGGCGAGCAAAGCCGCGTGCTGCTGGCCAAGATCCTTCGCCGCGGCGGCAACTTCCTCATTCTCGACGAGCCCACCAACGACCTCGACCTCGCCACCATGCGCGTGCTGGAGGAGGCCATCCTCGTCTTCAAAGGCTGCGTCTTGGTGGTCAGCCATGACCGCTATTTCCTCGACCGCGTGTGCGACCGCCTCATCGCCTTCGAAGGCCAGGGCCGCATCCACGAATGCGCCGGCAACTACACCTACTACCAGGAAAAACGCGCCGCCCAGGCTGCCGCCGAGCTGGCCATGGTCGCCGCCCCGGTGAAAAAGGAAAAGCCCGCCGCCGCCGCAGACAAGCCCCGCAAGATGACCAACCGCGAGCAGCGCGAGCTGGCCGAGCTGGAAACCGCCATCGCCACGCTGGAAGAAGAGATCGCCACCATGGATGCCGACCTGAACAATCCCGAGACCTTCGTGAAACTCGGCGCCGGCACCAACGACTTCCTCGCCAAAGTCGAGGCCAAAAAGGCCGAGCTGGAAACCAAGTTCACCCGCTGGGCCGAGCTGGAGGAAATCAAGGCCGCGTGTGCCGGATGACCAGCCGCCGCAGCCACTTCACTGCCACACCTCCATGCAAAAGGCCAATGGCCTTCTGCATTTGAGTCCAGGATTCTGACGGACTCTGGGCTCAAATACGCAAACCTTTTGGGCTGTGGAGATGCTCAGAAAGCCTGCTGTCTTCGGCGATTGATGCCAGCTACTCCAGCACCTTGATTTTCAGATTCCGGTAATACACCGGAGCCTGCGCCTTGCCGTGCAGCCCCTGCAAACCAATCGGCCCCTTGCGCGCATAGTCCTTGAGCGCCACGGGGAACTTGTTCGGCGTGCCGTCGGGGTTTTTCTTGGCCTCGGGCCAGTTGTCGAGGTTGGCGTTGATCACTTCCTCGCCGTTGAAGACCACGCTCACCAGCGGGCCTTTGCACGTGATGGTGTAGTGGTTCCACTCGCCCACGGGCTTGGCCATGCTCTTGCTCGGCGGCACGGCATCATAAATCGCGGCCACCATGCCGTATTTGCTGCCGTCCGTGCTGTCGTGTACCTGCACCTCCAGGGCGGACAGCACGTTCTTGATGTCGCCGGAGTGGAGGAACACACCGCTGTTGGACTCCTTTTCCACCTTGAACTCCAGGTCGAGCACGAAGTCGCCATAGGATTCCTTCGTCCACAGGGTGTCGTGGTCCTTCGCCACCAGGACGCCGTCCTTGAGCTCCCACTTGCCCGCCTCCACGGTGTTGGACAGGTCGGCCGCCAGGAGATCCTTCCAGCCGGTGGTGTCCGGATGTTCAGCAGCAAAGGACAGACCGAGCGTGGCAGCAAGGGCAAGGAGGGTGGCGGTGATTTTCATGGTGGGATTGCGGATGGATGAAACGCGCGCGCCGCGAAATTCGCACGCATAAAATGGCAGGTTTGAAATCAGGTGCCCGCCATGCATCCTCCCCTCATGCAGTTGAATCTCCAAAACCAGTCCGTCGCCATCATCGGAGCCGCACGTGGCATCGGCCGCGCCATTGCCGAAGGCTTCATCGCCGAAGGCTGCGCCGTCCGGGGATTCGACCGCGAGCAAAGCGCCGACTTCATCACCACGGGCGACGTGACGAACTACGAGGCCGTCAAATCCTTCGCCGCCAGTTTTGAGGCCGTGGACCACGTGGTCTTCTGCGTCGGCATCGGCTCCGGCAAATTCGGCTTTCCCTTCTGGAACCTGGAGCCGTCCGACTGGGCCCGCGTGCTGGAGGTGAACCTCATCGGCGCGGTGAATGTGGCGCATGCCTTTGCCCCCCGGCTCATCCAGCGTGGGGGCGGCTCCATGCTCTTCCTCGTTTCCGTGGCCGGGCAGATGGGCTCCCAGACCGACCCTCCCTACAGCGCCTCCAAGGCCGGCCTCATCAACTTCACCCAGGCGGCGGCCAAGGACCTCGGCCCCTGCAACGTCCGGGTGAACGCCCTTTCCCCCGGCATGGTGAAGACCGAGCTGAACCACTCCATCTGGGCCGCCGGCCAGCAAAAACTGCCCGAGGAGAAACGCCAGAGCTACGACGACTGGGCCGCCGAGAAAATAAAAAAGGTCTCCCACCTCGGCCGCTGGCAGATGCCGGAGGAGTACGCCGCCATGGCCACCTTCCTGGCATCGTCCCACGCGCAGAACATCACCGGCCAGACCCTCAACATCGACGGCGGGCAGGTGATGCACTCCTGAACCGGGGCTGCCCACGGACCACTCACCTCGAAGCAAGGTCAGGCGGCCGCGAAACGCAGCGCCCCCCCATCACTTCAGCAGCCCGCTGTCCGTCAGCCACTCCGTGAACCGTTCCGGCCACCGCGCCGCACCGCTGGGCTTCGCATCCGGCCGGTAGCCAAAGCCATGCCCGGCGTTCGAGTACATGTGCATCTCCGCCTTCACCCCGGCGGCCTTGTACTTCAGGTACAGCGTGGCCATGCCCTCGGAGATGTCCTTGCGGTCCCCATACCCGGCGGCGATGAACAGCGGCGGCATGCCCTTTTCCGCCTCGAACAGCCCGGAGGTCCCAGGATAAATCAGCGCCTGAAAGTCCGGCCGGCAGCTCTGCTGCTCGACGGCATCCGCAGCGTCCTTCTGGCCCGCGTCGTTCTTCATCGCGGCAAACGCGGCCAGCTCTCCCCCGGCGGAAAAGCCCAGGATGCCCAGCCGCTCCGGGTTCACTCCCCATTCAGCCGCCCGGCTGCGGATCAGCCGGATCGCCCGGCGCGCGTCCGCCATGGCATGATCTTGAATGGTGTACGTGCTGCCCTTTTCCCGTGCCAGCCGGTATTTCAGCACAAAGGCGGCAATCCCCCGCTCCTGGAACCACTGCGCCAGCGCATACCCCTCATGCCCCAGGCAGAGCTTCGAATGCCCGCCGCCGGGGCAGATGACCACCGCCGTCCCGGTCGCATCCCTGGCCGGGATGTAGGGGGTGATGGACGGATTGTGCACGTTCACCACGTTGCTGCCCTCCGTTTTTTCCGGCTCCGCCGCCCGCGCCTCAGAGCCGGGCGCGCCCTTGGGCCACAACGGTATGGCGGCGGGTGTTTCGGCGGCGCTGGCCAGGGCAGACAGGGAAAAGAGGGCAAAAAAGACGGCTTTCATGGTCGGAAGGGAACCCCGACTTAACGGCCCGGAACCCGGCCCGCGAGCAAGAACTTGCGCCAAAATCACGGGAAGATTGACAAATCGCCGCCCCCCGCTAGTCTCCCGCCCCCTTTTCGAGGGGAGGTCGCGATTCGTTCGGCCTGTGCCTGCCATTCTTTTTTGACTTTCACCCCCCCACAAGCCCATGCCCAAGACCAAAAGGACCTATCAACCCTCCAAGCGCACACGGAAACAGCAGTTCGGCTTCCGTGCCCGCATGAAGACCGCGAGCGGCCGTGACATCATCCGCCGCCGTCGTGCCCGTGGCCGCAAGCGCCTCCTGCCCGTGGGCGTGGAAATCCACTTCAAGCGCCACACGCAGCAGCACACCGCGCCCGGCTCCAACGTGTAGTCTGGCTCCCGGCGCCTCGCTTTCCCATGCGCCTTCCCTCCACCCTGCGGCAGAAGCTCGCGCGAGACTTCGCGCGGGTGAAGGCGCAGGGTGTCAGCCAGGCCGGGAAGTTTCTGGTGCTGGGCGTCCTGCGGGACGAGGCACTGCCAGAGTTCCAGTTTGGCCTCGTCACCGGGGCACGGCTGGGCAATGCCGTGGTGCGCAACCGCATCCGCCGCCTGTTGCGTGAGGTCGTCCGCGCCCACCGTGCGGAGATTGTGCCTGGATGGCGCATGGTCATCATCGCCCGCTGGCGTGCGCCACAGGCCACGCTGCAGGAACTGGAAAAAGACTGGCTCCGTCTGGCAAGGCGCATGCAGCTGCTCACACCACCGGCCCCCGCCCCATGAAATGGCTCATCCGAATCCTCATTCGCGGCTACCAGATGTTCATTTCACCGGTCATCCACGCCTTGGGCGGCCCTGGCGCTGGCTGCCGTTTCACCCCCAGCTGCTCCCGCTATTTTTTGGAGGCGGTGGAAACCCACGGCGTGCTGCGTGGCGGCTGGCTCGGCCTCTGTCGCATCGCCCGCTGCCAGCCCTGGGGCGGCCATGGGCATGACCCTGTGCCAGACAGGAAATGACGAAGCCCGCCGGATGAATGTGAATGCCGAATTTCTCCCAGCAGGCCGGTGCGTTTGGAAATTCGGCACTCTTTGCAATGGCGCTGGGGCCTCCGCGTGCCACCCTGTCGGCCCCCTTAACCCTCTCACTTTTCTTTTTTAAATTTCATGGACCGCAAAGGTTGGATCATCGTCATCGCCTGTGTCATCCTCATGGGCCTCAACTGGCACTATGTGCAGGAGAATCAGAAGATCGCCCAGGTGGAGGTCGCCCGCAAACAGCAGGAGGCGGAGGCAAAAAAAGCTGCAGAGGCAGCCGCCGCGCCTGCCACAACAACAACGACTGCTGCTCCCGGTGCCACCCCCCCGGCAGGCTCAGCCCCCGCCCCGGCCCCCGTGCCTGAGGCCCCGGCGGAGACCCACTCCCTCACCGCTGGCAGCGCCACCTTTGAGCTCACCTCCAAGGGCGGCGGCATCGCCCGCGCCGTGCTTGCCGGCACCGATCACGTCACCCTGAACCAGCATGCCCTGGAGCCCGTCGGCGCCCTCCGCCGCGAGGCCGCAGGCACCGACACCACCGTTTACAAGCTGACGGAGAAAAGCTTCAAGAGCGCCACCTTTGAAGGCACCACCGCCGAGGGCATCGTGGTCACCAAGACCTACACCCTCTCCGAAGGCAAACAGAGCGACGCCCATCTCCTCGACCTCAAGATCACCCTCAAAAACACCGGCTCCGCCCAGCACCGCTCCGAGGAATACTACCTCTACGCCGGCGCCTCCAGCGCCCTCAAGCATGAGGACGCACGCTACGAGGGCTTCTTCT
The DNA here is from genome assembly GCA_964588755.1 of uncultured Prosthecobacter sp. Lineage (GTDB taxonomy): Bacteria > Verrucomicrobiota > Verrucomicrobiia > Verrucomicrobiales > Verrucomicrobiaceae > Prosthecobacter. The sequence continues at coordinate 43,302 of CAZPSQ010000011.1, forward strand.
GGAACAATGCCGGCGACGTGGACTCCTACGACGCAGGCTACTACGCCAAGCCTTGGTTCAGCGACACCAAGACCGAGTTCCGCCAGTCTTTTGACAGGCTCCAGTACGCCGGCGTCATGGGCCGCTTCTACACCCACATCATCACCCGCATCGCGGACAAGCAGGCGCCCGGAAAGCTGTGGTCCACCCGCCGCAAGCTGGCCAAGCCCGTCAACCCTGCGGATGAAGGCAAGCCCGAGATCGAGGACCACGCCTACGAGGCCTCCATCGGCCTGCCCACCATTGATCTCGCGCCCGGCGCCTCCCGCACCGAAAGCTATCAGATCTACCTCGGCCCCAAGGAATACGACCGCCTCAGCCGCATTGGCGAGCAGCGCAGCGCCGCCATGCTCTACGGCTGGTTCAAGCCCATCAGCATCTTCATGTCCTGGGTCATGCGCTGGATGCACGACATCACCGGCAGCTGGGGCCTCTCCGTCATCCTCCTCACCATCTTCGTCCGCACCCTCATCTGGCCCATCCATGCCAAGTCCACCTTCACCATGAAGCGCATGGGCCTCCTCGGCCCCCTCATGAAGGAGCTGCAGGAAAAGTACAAGGACGACCCCCAGCGCCAGCAGATGGAGGTCATGAAGCTCTACCGCGACTACGGCGTGAACCCGCTCGGCGGCTGTCTCCCCATGTTCCTGCAGATTCCCATCTTCTTCGGCCTCTACCGCGTGCTGGAGTACGCCGCCGAGCTCCGTGGCCAGGGCTGGCTCTGGGTGAAGGACCTCTCCGGCCCGGACACCGTCGCCCAGTTCATGGGCTTCGACATCAATCCCCTGCCCCTCATCATGGGCGTCACCATGATCGCGCAGATGAAGCTGACCCCCCAGCCCGCGTCCGTGGACAAGACCCAGCAGCGCATCTTCATGCTCATGCCCTTCGTCTTCCTCTTCATCTGTTACAACTTCGCCGCCGCCCTCGCCCTCTACTGGTCCACCCAGAACATCTTCAGCATCGCCCAGACCTGGATCATGAAGCTCTACGTGCCGGAGCCGAAGCTGGAAAAAGTGGCGCCAAAGCCGCAGGCCAAGGCCGCACCCTCGCAGAATCCCTTCTTCGGCGGAGCGGGTGGCAACCAGGACAAGGAGAAGAAAAAAGGTCCGAAACCTCCACGCCTTGGGGGCTAGAGCAGATCAGGTTAGGCCGTCAGGGGAGCGTTGATTCATGCAGGTTCCTGGAATCAGCGAAAAATGACGAAACCAGAATGACGAGTGACGAATCAATGACCAAGTTCCAATGATTGAATGCGGGCTTCCTTCGTCATTCCGGATGAACTTGATTAAATCAGCGCTTCCCTAGCACCACCGCCGCCGCCATGACCCCCCTCGAACACTCCCACCACATCCTCGATGCCATGCTCGGCTATCTCGGCTTTGTCGTGCAGATCGAGGAGGACAACGGCCCGGATGGCCCCACCCTGCAGGTCCTCACCGACGACTCGGACGCCCTCATCGGCCGTCGCGGAGAGACCCTGGACGACATCCAGTACCTTGTGAACCGTGTCCTCCAGCGCCACATCAAGGACGCCCCCCGCATCCGCGTGGATGTGGAGTTCTACCGTTCCATGCGGGAGGACAAGATGGTGGCCCGCGCCAGGGAGCTTGGCGAGCGCGTCCGCGCCACCGGCCAGAACGCCGACCTGCCGCCCATGAACAGCTACTACCGCCGCCTCATTCACAACGTCTTTGTCAACGACCCGGATGTGATGAGCGTCAGCCTGGAGGGCGACGCCCGTTTCAAGCGCATCGTGCTGCAGCGCCGCCCCAAGTAGCCTTGTTGCTGTGCAACAAGGACGCGCGTCGTCTCGCCCACCATCCCCAGCAGTCCCTCCGCCTGCGTGCCAGGCACGAGTCCCGCCCGCAAAACCCCTCTCTCGCCTGCCACCTGCCCCCCCTGTCGAACGAAGGAAAAATAGGTTCGTTCTTTACTCGCGGAGGCGTTTTGAGTTATTTCTCAAAACCCTCTAAATTACCCGGATGCCCTGATGGCGTCCCCCAAACTACCTGAATCCCATGAAATTGAGCCGTTTCCGACCCGCCTTCATCGCGCTTCTTTGCAGCGCCGGGTTTCTCCATGCTGACATTGTGGTCCTCAAGGACGGCAAACGCCTGGAAGGCACCATCACGGAGGAGATGCCGGACAAGATCCACATGCGGTACAAGCTCACGGCCAAGATCTGGGACGACAAGGACATCCCCCGCTCCGAGATCACCGAAATCATCAAGCAGAAGCCGGAGGAGGTCGAGCTCATCGAGCTGAAGAAGGAGCTGCCCACCGCCGACCTGATGACGGCGGAAAAATACGAAAACCTCATTCAGGACCGCCTCCGCCCCTTCGTGAACCGTTACCCCGGTTCAAAGGAGGCCGCAGAGGGTGAGAAGATCATCGCCCAGTTGCAGGAGGAGAAGGAAAAAGTCGTCGCCGGCGGGATCAAGATGGAGGGCAAATGGCTCTCCCCGGAAGAGGCCAAAGGCCAGAGCTACAACATCAAGGCCTACGAGATCTACAACGAGATGCATACCAAGGCCGTGGCCAAGGACTATGCTGGCGCGCTCAGGGAATTTGACAAGCTCAGCCCCCCCACCCAGTACAATTACGGCCAGACAACCCAGGCCAGCTACACACTCTCCCCTTACTACCCCAAGGCGGTGGAGGAGATCATCGCGGTGCTGACCAACTATGAGGGGCAGATTGAGCAGATGATCAAAGACCAGCCAACCCTGCTCAAAAACCGCACGGACGGCCTCAAAAGGCTGATCGAGCCTGACCTCTCCCGCACCAAGTCGGCCATCGAGCGCGAGCTGGAGCAGTGGAAGAGCACCACCGACGCGGAGCGCAAGACTTCCAAGTGGTACACCCCCTACAAGTACGACCTGGGAAACCTCAAGACGCTTTCATCCACCATCATTGCCGAAAAGACCCGTCTTAAGGCCATCGACATCGCCAAGATCACCAAGCTCAACGAAATCGTCGCCCGCATCATGCAGGTCATGCCGACGGCCGCCAAAAATGGGGAATCCCTCAGCAGCATGCGTCAGGCCATCACCGAGGGGACGGAGGCAGTTGCCGGGCTGACGGATCAGCAGACCCAGGCGCAGTATTCCCAGGCCTTCCAGGCCTACGGCCAATACTACATGAGCTTTTACCAGCAGTTCGCCGCCCAGTCGCAGGCGGCTGCGGCAGGTCCAGCTGGCACTCCTGGCGGTTCCACCGCCATTGGCGGCACCGCAGCTCCTGGCATGGATGACCTTGTGGCCAAGGCTCTCGCCCAGGCCAGTGGCGGCGCCCCTCCTCCTACGGCAGGCGCCCAGCCCGCCCAGCCCGCCCAGGCCCAGCAGCCAGGCGCTGCCCCCCAGCCGGGTGCTCCCGCCCAGGCCCAGCAGCCAGGCGCTGCCCCCCAGCCAGGTGCTCCTGCCCAGCAGCAGCCGGGTGTTGCCCCGCAGGGCTACCCGCAGCAGCCGGGCGCTGCCCCGCAGGGCTACCCCCCGCAGCCGCCGCAGGCCCCCGCGCCAGTCGCCGAGGAAGAGGCCCCCGCAGGCATCAGCACCAACACCTTGATCCTGATTGGCATCGGTGTCGTCGTGCTCGTCCTGGTGGTGGTCATGTCCGGCAGCAAAAAGAAAAAGAAGGAGGAGTGATCACTCCCCCAGCCGCCAGACCAGGGCAAATTTTACAATGAAGCAAAGGGGAGAGCCATCAGGCTCTCCCTTCTTCGTTGTGTCAAATACCAGGTGGTGTGTGGCATCCCCTGCCGCCCGGCTATTCGTTCAAACATACCAGTTCTCAGCACATTCCGGCCATATCTCCGCGCGTGAAACCACAGGGTCCGCCCGTATTCCACGCTCCCACCATGCGCCCGTCCCTGTTGCTTCGATCCGCCAGCCTCCTCCTTGTCCTGCAGGCCGCCGCGCTGCCTGCGTCTGCGTTGCAGGAAACCTGGGAGTCGGGCTACACCGAGAAGGACGCCACGGGACCCCAGGTGCTGGGCTACTGGAAATTCGATGGGGAGGGTGAAGCGGCGCTGAAAGACGTCTCCACCAAGGGCAATGACCTGACCCTCCAGGGCGCGGCCTTGAATGCACAGGGCAGATTCCAGGGCGCGCTGGAGTCCTTCCCTGGTTTCCCGGTGGACACGAAGCGCCATGCGGCGGTCACGGGCCCCAGGCCGGCGCTTTCGCCAAAGGGGGCCTTCAGCCTGGAAATGTGGATTCGGCCGAAGGCGGAATTCACCCCCGAGCTGCGCTGCTACCTGCTGGACAAAAAGTACGTCGATCACACCGACTACCAGTGGCAGATCATGGAGGACGTGGGCGGCCAGCGCCGCATGATGGTGAGCCTTGGCTTTGGCTCCGACTCCAAGGCGATGCACTCGGAGCCGCTGAAGCTGACGACGGACATGTGGCACCATGTGGCCTTCACGTACAACGGGGCGGGAGCAGGCAGGTTTTACCACAACGGGACGGCCGCCGGTGGCACCACCTATCCTGGCTTCGGCCCGGTGGTCACCGGAACCAAGCCCCTGAGCATTGGCGACCGGATCGGCAGCAACCACGGCGGTTTCCCGGGCCTGATCGACGAGGTGCGTGTCTGCGACGGGGTGCTCAGCTTTGAGCGTGTGGCCTTGCAGATCGCCAGCAACCGGCAGGTGTGGCGGCGGATGGAGACGGCCAGGCCGGTCGAAATCCTGTGCACGAACCTGCGGCGGGACACGCTGAAGGGCGCGAAGCTGATCGTGGACTTCGGCGGCAAAAAGGAAATTTTTCTGCTGCCCGACCTGGGGCCGGGGAGGCTGCACACGGCCAAGTTCAACGTGAACACGGCGCTGAAGGCCGGCAAGTATGCGCTGAGCGCCCGCCTCGAGGCCGGGGACTATGCCACGGAGCAGGCCACGGAGTTCCAGCTGGTGCCACGCCCGGCCCCGCGCATGCCGGTCATCATGTGGGGCGGCGGGGCGGAGGAAATGGACCGCATGAAGGACATCGGCTTCACCCACTTCATCGGCCTGCGGCCGGACGTGATGGACACCTGGACGGAAAAAAAGCCCATGCTGGCGGGCAGGCCGGATGTCATCGCGGCGAACCGCCGTGACCTGGACACGGCGCTGGCGAACGGGATGGAGGTGGTGGCCAGCATCTCCCCCGGGCGTGACTTTGCCGAGAACCCCAAATACCAGCGGGTGGACCGCACCGGGAAACCCTATGCCAGGAAGGACCTGTGCGCCTCGCTGCCGGAGTTTGAGCCGTTTTTTCAGAACGTGGGGGTCAGCGTGGCGAGGGCCTATGGCGACCATCCCGCCTTCACCACAACCTTGATCGACTCCGAGGTGCGGGACGCCTCCCAGCCCTCCTTCAACCCCGTCGACATCGAAAACTACCGCAAGTTTGCCAACGCGGAGATCCCTGCGGAGGTCGTGTTCCGCAGCGGGGTGGAGTGGGCAAAGTTGAAGGACTTCCCCGCCGACCGTGTGGTGGAGGATGACCACCCGATCCTGAAGTACTACCGCTGGTTCTGGACCGTGGGGGACGGCTGGAACGCCCTGCACACCGCCCTGCACAAAGGGGTGAGGAGCAACGGCCGCAAAGACCAGTGGACCTTCTTCGACCCGGCGGTGCGCCAGCCCAGCATCAGCGGCGGTGGCGGCGGTGTGGATGTCATCTCCCACTGGACCTACACCTACCCCGACCCGCAGAAGATCGGCCTGTGCGCGGACCAGCTTTTCGCCATGAGCGCCGCCACTGGCAAAAACCAGCGTGTGATGAAGATGACGCAGCTCATCTGGTACCGCTCCCAGACCGCCCCCATCAACCCCAAGGCGCCGGGGGAGCTGGTGCCGTGGGATGATCACGATGCCGACGCGGCCTACATCACCATCGCCCCCATGCACCTGAAGGAGGCGCTGTGGACGAAAATCTCACGCCCGGTCCAGGGCATCATGTATCACGGCTGGCAGTCACTGGTGCCCACGCGCAGCGTCAGCGGCTACCGCTACACCAATCCCAACACGGCACCGGTGTTGAAGCAGCTGCTGCATGACGTCATCGAACCCCTCGGCCCGACGCTGATGGCCATACCGGATGAGCGGAGCGAGGTGGCGCTGCTGGAAAGCTTCACCTCCCAGATGTTCGCCCGCCGTGGCGGCTACGGCTCCAACCTGGGCTGGGCCGCCGACGTGTGGCTGGCGCTGCAGCACGCCCATGTGCAGACGGACATCCTCTTTGAGGAGACGCTTTTGCAAAAAAACGGCCTCAGCGGGCGCAAGATCCTGGTCATGCCGAACTGCGACGTGCTGACGAAGTCCGTGGTGGCCCGCATCCAGGAGTGGCAGAAAAAAGGCGGCAAGATCATCGCCGACGAAACCCTCTGCCCCGGTCTGAAGGCCGATTTTGTGCTGACCTCCTTCAAGCGGGAGAAGAAGGCCGCCGCCGACAAGGCCAAGGTGCTGGAGCTGGCCAAAACGCTGGGCGGGTACGAGCTGCCGCAAAAAGCGCTGTGCGACAACCCAGAGATCATTGTGCGGACCCGCAAGTTTGGGGACGCCCTGTATGTCTTCGTCATCAATGACCGCCGGGAAAACGGCAGCTACGTGGGCCAGCACAACCTTGTGATGGAGAACGGCCTGCCGTCCAAAGGCACAGTGAGCCTGAAAACGGAGGCGGCCAGCGTGTATGAGCTGACCGGCACGCAGTTCATCCTGCCCAAGCGCGGCGCGGACGGCACCCTGGGCTGGCCCGTGGAGCTTGGCCCGTGCGACGGCCGCATCTTCATGGTCCTGCCCAAGCCGCTGCTCGGCATCCAGCTGGACGTGCCCGAGGAGGCCACCATGGGCAATCTGGCCCGTGTGGGTGTGAGCCTCACCACCAGCCAGGAGGCCCCGCTCAAGGCCGTGGTCCCCGTGCGTGTGACGATCCGCGACGCCAGCGGCAAGACCGCCGAGGGCAGCGGCCACTACGCCGCCGAAAACGGCACGGTGAGCATCGGCCTCAACCTCGCGCCCAATGAGGACCCCGGCACGTGGGAAGTGCGCGTCAAAGAACTCGCCAGCGGCATGGAGGCCGTGAAATGGATGCGGGTGGGCCGCCAGCCTTGACAGGCGCGTGCGTGAGCCTCATCACCCCATGATGCCGCGCACCAGCTCCCCATGCACATCCGTCAGCCGGAAGTCCCGGCCCTGGTAGCGGAAGGTGAGGCGCTCATGGTCGAGGCCGAGGAGGTGGAGCACGGTGGCGTTGAGGTCGTGGGTGTGGACAGCGTTTTCGACGACGTTGAAGCCGAAGTCGTCGGTCTTGCCATGCACCGTGCCTGCTTTGACGCCGCCTCCGGCCATCCACATGGTGTAGGCATCCTTGTGGTGATCGCGGCCGGGGGCGGTCTTCGTGCCATCCTGGTTGGCGCCCTGACGCAGGGGCGTGCGGCCAAATTCGCCGCCCCAGATCACAAGGGTCTCATCCAGGAGGCCGCGCTGCTTGAGGTCCCGCACCAGGGCGGCCATGGGCTTGTCCACATCCTTCGCTTTGACCGTCAGGCGTTGCTTCAGCCCGCCGTGGTGGTCCCAGTCAGAATCGAAAAGCTGCACCATGCGCACCCCGCGCTCGATGAGGCGGCGGGCCAGCACGCAGTTGTTGGCGAAGGAGGCCTTGCCGGGCTGCGCGCCGTACATGTCAAGCGTGGCCTGGCTTTCCTGCCTGATGTCCATGAGCTCCGGCACACTGGCCTGCATGCGGTAGGCCATCTCATACTGGCTGATGCGCGTGGCGATCTCCGGATCTCCCACCACACCAAGCTGCTGCTCGTTGAGCGCCTTCACGGCGTCGAGCACACGGCGGCGGTCCCTCGCGCTGTGGCCCGCCGGATTGCCGAGGAACAGCACAGGCTCCCCGCTGCCGCGAAACTGGATGCCCTGGTACACGCTGGGCAGGAAGCCGGTGCTCCACAGCGTGGTGCCCGCGCCGCCGGGCGGGCCGGAAAGCAGCACCACATAGGCGGGCAGGTCCTGGTTCACCGAGCCGAGGCCATACGTCACCCACGCGCCCA
>CAZPSQ010000012.1:0-49992 GCA_964588755.1 uncultured Prosthecobacter sp.
CGGCCTGCGTCTTCGGCGGGGTGCGGTTGATTTCATCCGCCAGGATCATGTTGGCGAAAATGGGACCGCGATTGAAAATGAGCTTCCGCCCGCCCTCGTTGCTTTCCTCCAAAATTTCCGTGCCGGTGATGTCAGAGGGCATCAGGTCTGGCGTGAACTGGATGCGCTGAAAGCTCAGGTGGCAGACGTCCGCCACCGTCTTGATGAGCAGCGTCTTGGCCAGCCCCGGTGCGCCCGTGATGAGGCAGTGCCCACCGGCCAGCAGGGCGATGAGCATTTCATCAATCACATGCTGCTGACCCACGATGACCTTCCCCACCTCGGCAAACAAGCGCTGCCGCGCGGTGGCGAGCATCTCGACGACCTGACGTTCAGTGAGGGGGGCTGCGGACGGCGGGAGGTCGGGAGGAGCGCTCATGAGATGACTGGTGTATCAAACAGCGGCGGCGATGCCAAGTTTTCAACAGCCCTCATTTGTACGCCGATTCCCACGCCCGGACTGCTGCGGCTAGCGACCGTAGGCAGGCTCCGGCTCCCAGGACTCCTTGCCTTGGCCCACTCCGACGAGCGCCTCCTCTTCTTCCTCCTCCGTCTGCTCCAGCAGCGGGGCGAAGCGCTCGGAACGGAAGCCCAGCTCCTGCTTCACGCTGGAGTGCGGATCATCCGGGTTGTTCAGTTCCTGAAGCAACAGCAACAGGTCAAACTCCGCCCCGGTCAGCTTGATCTCAGCATCCTCATTGACGGTGAACTGTGGATTGGACCGCCCGGCACGCAGCGCACGCACGGTATAGACTTCGTCCTTCTTTGGCAGGGACTTGTAGAGGTCGAAGACCCAGGGTTCGAACCGATCGTCAATGCAGACAACTTTCTGACCGTTTTTAAACATGGAGGCGGAAGGTGATTTTTTAAGGGGTTGCGAAATGAATGCCGTGCTCGGCGGCGATCTCCACCAGCCGCGCATGGTCAGGGCCGCCCGGTTTGGCGAACTCCTCAGCACAGCGGCCGAAGAAGTTCTCAAAACCGGAGGGCATGGTGGTGATGAGCATCTTCAGCGGAGTCGTGCCCGAGTTACGGAAGGCATGCACCTCGTTCTTCGGCATGAAGACCACCGTGCCAGGGCTGGCAGCCGTCCAGGTGCCATCGCGGAAGAACTCCACACTGCCATCGATGACGTAGAAGTTTTCATCCTCCTGCGTGTGGTAGTGCGGGGGCGGGCCACCACCGGGGGGCGTCGTCTCCACCCACTGCGTCAGGCGGTCGCCGGTCTGCTCACCGGTCAGCAGATACTCCACCTCGCCACCGAAGGCGCGGACGACCCTGCCCGACCCAGGCGGGGCGATGACAGGGACTGCGGGACTGGCGAAGCTCATGACGCGCGATCCTAGCGCACAGCCTTCCGCTTTCAAGACATTGACAGAATGGCGCTGTTTTCGTGTATGCTCCGTCTCCCTTTTTCTTCACCGTTCATGAAGCCCCTCCGCCTCACCGCCTGCCTGCTGTTCCTGCTTTCGCTCTCATCTCATGCGGAGGAGGCCAAACCCGCGCCCAAGTCCATCCGCGCCAGCATGGAGTCCTTTGTGCAGGACGGCTCCCTCTCCGGCGCAGTGACGCTGCTTTACCACGATGGCAAAATTGTGAACGAGGAGGCCATCGGCCAGCAGGACATCGCCTCCAAAACACCGATGGCGAAGGACAGCCTGTTCTGGATCGCCTCCATGACCAAGCCCATCACCGCGCTTGCCGTGATGATGCTGCAGGACGAGGGCAAGCTGAGCATCGACGACCCGGTGGCGAAGCACCTGCCCGAGTTCAAGAACCAGAGGCTCATCAAGGAAAAGACGGACAGCCAGACCGTGCTGGTGAAGCCCGCACGCCCCATCACCATCAAGGATCTGCTCACCCACACCAGCGGCCTCGTCGGCAATTCCCCTCTGGATGGCGACGCGCTGGACGTGCTCAGCTTGAAGGAGGCCGTCATCACCTACGCCCTCTCGCCATTGCAGTTCGAGCCAGGGTCCAAGTGGTCCTACTGCAACCCTGGCATCAACACCCTGGGCCGCATCGTGGAAGTCGTCAGTGGCGAGGAGTACGCGAAGTTTCTGGAGAAGCGGATCTTCAAGCCCCTGGGCATGCGTGAAACGACCTTCTGGCCCAAGAAGAAAGAACTGGCACGACTGGCCACCAGCTACAAGCCCGGTGCCGATGGCAAGGGCCTGGAGGCAACGAACATCCGCTACCTCACCGCCCCCTATTCCGACAAAAAGACCCGCAGCCCCCTGGCCGCCGGTGGCCTCTTCTCCACGGCGGATGATCTGCTCAAGCTCTACGTCATGCTGCTCAATGGCGGCGAGGTGGACGGGAAGCGCTACATCTCGGAAAAGTCGCTCCAACTGATGACCCAAAACCACACCGGCGATCTCAAGGCCGGATTCACGGATGGCATGGGCATGGGCCTCGGCTTCCAGGTGGTGAAAGATCCACAGGGTGTGACCGCCATGCTCAGCCCCGGCACCTACGGCCACGGCGGGGCGCATGGCACCCAGGGCTGGATCGACCCGGTGAAGAAGACCATCTACATCCTGCTCATCCAGCGCGCCGGGCTACCGAATGGCGACGCCTCCCCTATGCGTCAGGCGTTTCAAGAGGCGGGTGCGGCCTTGGTATCGCCACCCAAGCCATAAACCTCGCCGCAACATCGGCCGCCCTCTGGAGTTAAGCAGAAGGAACTCCCGCCATGAACCGCCGCGCCCACCTCCTGCTCCTCGCCGCCAGTTTTGTCCTCCTGCCCAGCCTTGCCCGGGCGCAGGCGCAGCTCCCGCCGAATTTCCACAAGCTGGAGCTGACCGTGGATGGCGTGGCACGCACGGGCGTGGTGTACGCACCGCCCAGCGCCAAGGAGAAGCCCGCACCCGTGGTGTTCGTCTTCCACGGCCACGGTGGCAATGCCCTCCAGGCGGGCCGTTCCTTTGCCATGTTCCGCCACTGGCCGGAGGCCATCTCCGTGCACCTTCAGGGCCTGAACACGCCGGGCAAGCTGACCGATCCCGAGGGCAAGAAACCCGGCTGGCAGCACAGCGCGGGCGACCAGGACGACCGCGACCTGAAGTTCTTCGACGCCGTGCTGAAACAGCTCAAGGACACCTACAAGGTGGATGCCAAGCGCATCTTCTCCACCGGCCACTCGAATGGCGGCGGCTTCACCTACCTGCTGTGGCAGCAGCGCCCGGATGTCTTCTGCGCCATGGCCCCCTCTGCCGCCGCAGCCTCACGCCTGGGCCAGGGTGCGGCGTTCAAGCCCAAGCCCGCCATGCACATCGCCGGCACCCAGGACCCTTTGGTCAAATACGCGTGGCAGGAGATCATGATCGCCAAGGTGAAGCAGATCAACGGCTGCGCTGCCGAAGGCACCCCCTGGGCCACCGACTGCACGCTCTTCCCCTCCAAGACCGGCACGCCGTTCATCGCTTTCATTCATCAGGGCACGCATAAGTTCCCTGATGAAGCGCCGCCGCTCATCGCCAAGTTCTTCAAGGAGCAGGCCGCAGCGGTGAAATGATGGAGCACAGGCTCAAGTCAAAGCCGCCTGCCACTCGGCCTCTTTGAAGCCGTTGAGATGCACGTTCTTTTTCGTGTCGATGGCAAAAGGCCGCTTCACCAGATTACCATTCTCCGCGAGGAGCTTCAGCGCCTCGTCCGCTTTCATCCCTGGCAGCTTGTCCTTCAGCCCCAGGCTGCGGTAGTCCATGCCGGACACATTGAAAAGGGCACGCAGCTCGCCATCACGCGCGGCCAGCATGGCCTTCAGTTCCGCCAGCGAAGGCGGCGTCTCGCGGATCGCGATTTCTTCAAAGGGGATGGAGTGCTGCTTGAGCCATTTACTGGCATTGCGGCAGGTGGAGCAGCCGGAGTAGGCGTAGAGTTTGAGCATGAGACAGGGTGCAGGAGTGAAAGGTCAGAGATGGGAGGAAAAGCGTCAGTCGGCGGGGATGGCATCGATCCACGGCGCATACTCGGCAGGGATCTTCGCCTCAAAGGCCAAGGGCTTGTCCGTCACCGGATGCTGGAAGGCGAGCTTCCAGGCGTGAAGCATCAGCCGGGGCGTATGCACGCGCTGGCGGGAGGGGTGGCCGTAGATGGGATCTCCCAGGATGGGGCATTGCAGCGCCTCCTTCATGTGCACGCGGATCTGGTGTGTGCGGCCTGTGAGCAGGCGGCACTGGATGAGGGCGCAGCCCTGGTGGGTGGACAGCCGCTTCCACTCCGTCACCGCCTCCTTACCCGATCCATCCAGGGTGATGGTCATACGCTTCCGGTCCACCGCATGGCGGCCGATGTAGTTCTGGATGCGACCGCTCTCCTCCTTCGGCACCCCGTTCACCACGGCCAGGTAGATCTTCGAGATGCGCCGCTCAGAGAAGGCCTCCGTCAGCCGCCGGTGGGCGGTGTCGTTCTTGGCCACCACCATGCAGCCGCTGGTGTCCTTATCCAGCCGGTGGACGATGCCGGGCCGCATCTCCCCGCCGATGCCGCTGAGGTCGGCAATGTGGTGAAGGAGGGCGTTCACCAGGGTGCCGTCCGGGTTGCCTTCCGCCGGGTGGACCACCAGGCCGGGGGCCTTGTCCAGCACCACGATGTCGGCATCCTGATACAAAATCGTCAGTGGAATGTCCTGTGCCTTGATCTCCACCGGGGCTACTTCAGGCACCGTGACCGCCACAGCATCCCCCATTTTGAGAACCACGCCCGGTTTGGCGGGCCTGGCATTGAGGGTGGCGTGCCCGTCCCGGATCAAATCCTGCAGGCGGGAACGTGACATTTCCGGCAAGCGCCGGGCGAGGTGCTTGTCGAAACGTTCTCCAATTTCAACGGTTTCAGTGATGATCCAGTCCACAGTCACATACTCATGATTCAAATTAATCAGGCAATCTGTAATTTCTGGCATTCGCCATGCGATGCGGCTATATAACTTGTTCCCCCCCTTTCTTTGAACCTCGTCCCCGAACAGTCCTATCTGAGCACCTGCCCTGTCTGCCAGGGGCAGATCGATGTGACGTCGCTGGAGCCGTTCACGAAGCTGAAGTGCCCTTTCTGCGGACAGATGGTGCGGGTGCGCCGCCGGTTCGATCATTTCATGATCATCCGCCAGATCGGCGAGGGCGGAATGAGCCGGGTGTTCGAGGCCGAGGATGAGACGCTGGGGCGCCGGGTGGCGCTGAAAATCCTCAACCGCCAGTATTCCCGCGACGCGATACGCCTGGAGCAGTTCCGCCAGGAGGCGCACATCACGGCCAATGTGACACACCCGAACGTCATCAAGCTCTACTCCGTGGGCTACGACCAGGGGTACTTCTACATCGCCATGGAGCTGGTGGGCGGCGGCAGCCTGGAGCAGCGCATCCGGCGGGAGGGGCACCTGAAGGAGGGCGAGGCCCTGCGGATCGGCCGGGAGGTCGCCGAGGGTCTGCGCGCGGCGCAGCAGCTGAACCTGATCCACCGGGATGTGAAACCGGCGAACATTCTGTTCACCGAAACCGGCACGGCCAAGGTGGTGGACTTTGGCCTGGCCATCTTTGCCAACCGGGACACCGACCATTCAGGCGAGATCTGGGCCACGCCCTATTATGTGGCGCCGGAAAAGGTGATCGAGAACAAGGAGGACTACCGCAGCGACATTTTCAGCCTGGGGGCGTCCCTGTATCATGCCATGACGGGGAACCCGCCGCACAAGGCGGACACAAGCTCCATCGACGACCTGCGGATCATCAAGAGCAAGCGCGTGTCCCTGGGAGACTCCGGCCTGCGGTGCTCCCCCCGCACGGAGCATGTGGTGAACGGCATGCTGAGCATTCAGCCTGCGGAGCGGTTTGCCAACTATGACGAGGTGGTGGACGAGCTGCGGCTGGCCGAGGGCCTGCTGGACCGCAAAGGCGTGCGGCGCAGGCTGTTTTCCCGCCGGGCAAACCTGGTTGGCTCCATCGCCGCCGCAGTTGCCATCTCCTTCGGGGCGGGCTGGCTGCTGCGGGAGGGGGGCGAGCGCCGGGCCACACGTGCGGCCATTCAAATCTCCGACGAGGACGCGCGCGACCTGTCCGGCGGTGGCGTGACGCTGAACGCGGGTAAGAAGCCCGTGTCCGAACGGTTTGTGGAGGCGCGCCGGGAGATGCTGGAGCATTTCCACTTCGCCGAGGCGCGGCATCAGTTTGCCCGCCTGATCGAGTCCAAGGACGCGCCCCAGCCGACGGAGAACTGGGCGCGGTTCAATGCCGCGCTGTGCGACATCATGCGCGGCAGGAAGGGGGAGGCGCAGGCCCAGTTTGAAAAACTTTCCAGCGCCCCGGACGTCAACGGGCTGGCTGTGTTCTTTGCCAAAATCAAGGGGCGGATGGCCGACAACTTTGCCCTGGGAACCTCGCTCAACTCGCTGGGCTACCAGACGAGCAACGAGGAGATCCTGGGCTACCTGCTGCACGGGCTGGTGGAATGGCACTTTGGGGACGCGCTGCTGGGCGCGCAGGAGCTGGAGTTCTTCCAGGAACATCTGGACGACACCCGCCGTGTGGCCACCGGCGGCACCACCCCGGCCTCCCTGGACTGGCTGTCCCTCTACGGCGCGCTGGTGGACCACTACAAGCCAGACTTCGCCTTGGTGCGCGCCGCATTGAAGCCACGCAGCTCGGAGAACATCACGGAGCTGGAGAAGGCGCTGGCCGAAGTCCGGGAGACCAAGGCACGGCTGAAGACCAGCGGCGCCTTCCGCAGCATGATCGGCACCTGGGAGTCCGGCCTGCAACGCGAGATCTCCCGCATGACCCTGGAGGAGCAGGAGCGCCAGATGGTGGAGGAGGACAAGCGCCGCAGGGCCGACCTGGAGCTGCTGGCCGAGGTGAACGCCCTGGTGCCCTCCCTGGTGCAGGGCTACGACTACACCCGCGCGATTGACCTGCTGAACAGCACGCGGCTGGACACGGATGATGTGCGCCAAGCGCTGGACAGCCGGACCTACCTCTACACACAGTCCCGGGATTTTGTGCGCCAGATGGCGGCTGATCTGGCCGCCAAAGGCTGGACGGGGACGGTGGCCCGCCGCGAAGGGGGGCAGCTGACCGGCCGCATCACCAGCAGCCCCGATGGCAGCACTGTGAACGTGGTTCTCGACCGGGGGACGATTTCCCTGCCCTTTGACAGCCTCACGCCAGAGTCGCTGGTGGAAATCGCCCAGTCCCTGAATGCCCAGACCACGGACTCCACGGACTTTTACCGCCGCCAGGAGATCATCGCGGCTTTTGCGCGCCTCAATGGGCTGACCCAGCTTTCAGCCACCATCGCCGCGCAACTGATGGAGGAGAACCGCAATTTCCGCACCCGCTGGATGAAGGTGATGGAAACTGGAATTTGAGTTAGTTCTCTATTTTGCGGCCTGCGGACATCTTGAGAATTCCGTCCGCGGCTCAACTGAGAACCGCGAACGGAGAACTGCAAGCGGCTCGATCACTTGATCTCCTGGGCCCAGAAGATGTGCCAGTCGTCCAGGTTGTTGAGGTCCACCGCGCCTGGATTCACGCTGCCGTCATCGGCCAGGCCGTCGGCGTCCAGGATGGTCTTGCGGACGTCATCACCGTGAATGTAGCCCTGGATGGCGAGGTTGTGCTTGTGGATGTTGCCCTTGGTGAGGTTCACGCCGGGCTGGGCCTTCACCCAGGCCTCAAGCTGCGGGTAGCTGGGCTTGGAGGCGATGAAGGCCTTGAAGTCCTCGATCTTGATGCCCAGCGCGTCGAGCGTCATCTGGTCATAGCCGCAGCCGATGCCAGGATAGTCTTTGTGCAGCTTGCCTGCGGCATCCAGGGAGGCCTTCTGCCAAAGGCGCGGGAGGTGAAGAACGCCGAGAGGACCGGCGATGCCGGAGCTGATGAGGGGAACGATCTGGCTCATGTGTTGAGAGATGGATGTGATTTGGGTTGGATTGATTTGCGTGAGAACGCGCCGGTACTACGGCGGCAAAGCGGACTTTGACGACTGCGATTTGCAGCGGCAAGAATAAAAGTCCCCCACCGTTTTGCTCGCCCCCCCTTTCATGAAGAAGACCCGTTCCATCGCCCTGGTGGCGCTGCTGGCACTGCCATGCCTCGCCGCCGACGAAAAACCTGCCAAGGCAGCCAAGCCGACGGTGAAGCCCCCCCTTGAGCTGCACCGCTGGTCCGGTGACATCAATGTGCCGGACCCGGTGGCCGTGACGGTGGACCCGCAGGGGCGTGTGTATGTGGCAGCCACCACCCGGCGCAAGGCGGCGGACCTGGACATCCGGGAGCACACGATGTGGATCCCGGATGATGTCGCGCTGACGAGCGTGGAGGAGAAGGAGGCGTTCCTGAAGCGGGAGCTGGCGCCGGGCAAGCTGCGCCTGCCGCGCGGCAGCCTGAAGGACCACAACAAGGACGGCTCCATCGACTGGAAGGACCTGACCGTCCACACCGAGCGCATCTACCAGCTGCGTGACACGGACAACGACGGCACGGCGGACAAGATGACCGTCTTTGCCGAGGGGTTCGACAGCGTGGTCACGGGCATCGCCGCGGGCATCCTTTACCATGATGGCTGGGTCTATGTGACGGTGGCGCCGGACCTGGTGCGCCTGCGGGACACGAATGACGACGGGGTGGCGGATGAGCGGGAGATCGTGGCGCACGGTTTCGGCATGCACATCGCCTACGCGGGGCATGACATGCACGGGCCGCGCATCGGCCCGGACGGGCGCATCTACTGGAGCATCGGGGACAAGGGGGCCAATGTGATGAGCAAGGAGGGCAGGCGCTGGTTTTATCCGCATGAGGGCTGCGTGATGCGCTGCGAGCCGGACGGCACCGGATTCGAGGTCTTCGCCCACGGTCTGCGCAATGTGCAGGAGGTGGCCTTTGATGACTTTGGCAACCTGTTCGGCGTGGACAACGATGCTGACCTGCCCGGGGAGCGTGAACGCTTCGTTTACATCACCGAGCGCAGCGACTCTGGCTGGCGCTGCGGCCACCAGTACCAAAAGGCGGAGAGCCGCTGGATTCGCGAGGGCATCTGGAAGCCCGCCCATCCAGGGCAGCCGCAGTTCATCACCCCGCCGCTGTCCAACTACTCGAACGGCCCGGCGGGGTTCATTCATGAGCCGGGCACCGCCCTTGGCGCCGGGCTGCGGGGCCATTTCATTCTGAACCAGTTCCCATCCGGCCAGATGACGGCCTTCCAGATCATGCCGAAAGGCTCTGCCTTTGAGATGAAGAACGAGCGCGTGGTGCACAGCGGCCTGATGGGCATCGGCCTCGCCTTCACGCCGGAGGGCGCCCTCATCATGGCGGACTGGAGCGGCGGCTATCCGCTGGATGAAATTGGCAACATCTTCACGGCTGACGATCCCACCGGGAAAGGCAGCACGGAGCGCCTCGAAACGGCGAAGCTCATCCACGCCGGCTTTGACTCGCCCGATGTGAAGCTGCTGTCGCACGCTGATCAGCGGGTGCGCCTTGGCACGCAGTTCAGCCTGGTGAAAAAGGGGGACTTCAAAACGCTGGAAACAGCCGCCACAGACACCCAGGCCGCGCAGCTTGCCCGTGTGCATGCCATCTGGGGACTCGGCCAAGGACTGCGCGCGCAGAAGGTTGAGGCCGAGGCCGTCACCCAGCTGCTCAAGGATGCTGATCCCGAAATCCTCACGCAGGCGGCCAAGATGCTGGGGGATGTGAGGACCAGCGGCGCCCCTCTGGTGCCCCTGCTGACGCATGCGTCCAGCCGTGTGCGTTTCCATGCCGCCATTGCCCTCGGCAAACTGGAGGAGCCCACGGCTGAGAAGGGCCTGCTGGCCCTGGCGGTCAAAGAGGGCGCTGATCCCTTCATGCGCCATGCCATCGTGACCGGCCTTGCCGGATGCGCCACGGAGGCCAGCCTGGCCTCGCATGTGAAGGACAAGATGGGGCTGTGCAGCCTGCTGGCCCTGGCCCGCCAGCGCTCGCCCAAGGTGGCTGACTTCCTGGCCAACGCTGCGCTGGCCGAGGAGGCCGAACGTGCCATCCATGATGACGCGGGCATCCCAGCGGCCCTGCCTGCGCTGACAAAACGCGCCACACGCCGCGGCCTCAACGCCTGCCTGCGCCTGGGTGTGGCGGAGCCGGTGGTCAAGGCCGCGCTGAAACCCTCCGACCTGCAGGCGGAGGCGCTGGATGTGCTGCTGGCCTTCACCCATCCGCCGCGCCTGGACCGCATCGACGGTCATGCCCATGAAAACGCGCCACGCGACGAAAAGGCTTTTGCCACCCTGGTGCAGCCGCATCTGGACAGCCTCCTGGCGATCAGCGACGGGCAGTTGAAGGCGAAGGCTGTGGAGCTGCTGATGCAGCTTCAGCTTCCGGTGAAGCCCGGGGTGCTGCAGCAGATCATCGCGGACAAGGCGGCCAAGGCCGCGCTGCGTGCCGAGGCGCTGAAGCTGATGGCCGCCCAGCACGCCGGCACGCCCGATCTGGCGGCCGCTCTGGACTTGTCACTGGACAAGTCCGCCCCCGCCGAGCTGCGCCGCGAAGGACTGCGCCAGATGTTCACGCACCAGCCGCCGCGTGCTGTCGGTGTTGCCTCCTCCATTCTCGACTCGGGGGACATCGTGACGCGTCAGCTTGCCATCCACCTGCTGGCGGAAGCTGCCAGCGCGGATGCGGACGCGGTGCTGAGCCAGTGGCTCGACAAACTGGCGGAGGGCAAAGCGCCTGCCGCCATCCAGCTGGACCTGCTGGATGCAGCAGCCGCCCGCGACGACCTCAAGGAAAAAGCCGCGGGCCACCTCCAGGCACATGCGACCAACGACGAGCTGCTGGAGGGTGGAGACATCGCCAACGGCAAGGAGATTGCCACCAACCACCTCGGCGCGAACTGCCTTGCCTGCCACACCATCGAGGCCAAGGAAGGCAGCCAGGTGGGTCCAAACTTGAAGACGATCGGCAGCCAGAGGGACCGCCGCAACATCCTGGAGTCCCTGCTCAACCCCACCGCCCAGATCTCACCGGGCTATGGTCTTGTCTCCATCACGCTCAAGGATGGGAAGAGCGTGTCCGGCGCTCTCGACAAGGAGGATGACAAGCAGATGATCCTGCGCACCCCCGATGGCAAGACCCAGTCCATCGCCCGCGGCGACATTGTCAGCGCCACCCCGCCCATCAGCGTCATGCCCCCCATGCTGGGCATCCTGACCAAGCCGCAGATCCGCGATGTGGTGGCCTATCTGGCCAGCATGAAGCCGAAGAGCAGCACGAAGAAGTGATCACATCGCCCCTGGCGGCGGCTCTTCGTCTGGCAGGGTGATGCTGGCGGGGGTGGAGATGCCCTTGCCAAGGCGGCCGCTGTAGAGGTCGATGGCGCGCTTGGCGATGATGTCCACAATGGCGGGCTGCAGCATGCGGGTGGCGACGTTGGACACGGCCATGCCCGCCCACATGAGGGGGGACTTGAAGCGCACGGCCTGCCAGACGGGCAGCAGGCGCTTGTACCATTTGTTCACCGTCACCATGTGCTCATGGGTGGCGATCTTGTGGGTCATCTCCCACGTCTTCAGGGCGGTGCTGGCGCTGACATCCACAAGGCGGCCGATGGAGCGGGTTTGCAGAAAGTCGGTGACGTCCATGGCGGCCAGATGCACGGCCCGCGAGAACTGGCTGAGGCCGGGCGCGAGCAGCGCGTTGGGATTGTCCGGGTGATAAATTTCCGCGATCTCCCGCACCAGCCGGGGAATCTCGTCAAAGAGGGGTGGCAGCCACTCGGGGTTCAGGTTTTTCTGCCAGCGCAGGCGGTTTTTGCAGCGCTCCACCGCGCCGTGGGCCTTGTCATCGGACACATTGGAGGCGTGAAAATTCTCCCGGGCCGCCTCATCCCGCGCCCGGCGCAGGTCCGCCAGGAAACGCAGGATCTTCCACACGAAGACGGTGGCGGCCCCGACAAGACAACCGGCTAAAAATGTGAGGATGTGTCCCCAGGGCATTGATGTACCGGAGTGCAGCCTCCATGCCGTGTCAACACTGTGAAAAACTGGCCTCACAGCCAGCTTGCAGGGGCGGGGCGGCGCGCCATAGGTGAGCCGCCCCATGTCCTCCATTTTCGAACTCTTCTCTCTTCAGGGCCAGACCGCCGTCGTGATCGGCGGCACTGGCGAGCTGTGCGGCGCCATCGCCGAAGGTTTTGCCTCCGCAGGCGCGGAAGTCGTGCTTGTGGGCCGTGACCCGGCCAAGGCGGAAAAACGCCTGGACGCCATCCATGCCGCTGGTGGCGAGGCCTACTTCCTGCCCACCGACGCCAGCCGGAAGGCGGACCTGCAGATCCTGCTGGACCAGGTGCTGGAGCGCTCCGGCGGCTGCCACATCCTGGTCAATGGCGCGGGCGTGAACTCCGCCACGCCTTTCCTCGACATTGCCGAGGATGAGTATGACCGGATCATGAACATCAACACGAAGGCGGTGTTTCTGGCCTGCCAGGTGTTTGGAAAGCACTTTGTGGAGGCGAAGGTGCCTGCCTCCATCATCAACCTGGGTTCCATGTCCGGGCTGCTGCCGCTGAGCCGGGTGTTCACCTACTCCATGTCGAAGGGGGCAGTACACAATCTGAGCAAGAACCTGGCCCGTGAATGGGCGCCGCTGGGCATCCGGGTGAACACCCTGGTTCCTGGGTTTTTCCCGGCGGAGCAGAACAAGAAGGTGCTGACGCCTGACCGCGTGGCGAAGATCATGGGACACACGCCGATGAACCGCTTTGGGGAGTCGAAGGAACTTGTGGCCGCAGCGCTGCTGCTGGCAGGTGCGGGTGGATCGTTCGTCACCGGCCATGAGATGGTGGTGGATGGCGGCTATTCCTCCATGACGATCTGATGTGTGGTTTTAAGACGCCATGATGTGGCGATGCAGGAAATGACGAAGTAAGGCCAAAGCCCGAATGAGAGTGCGCTCCCACGTGGAGCGCACAAGGCTTCGGACTTCGCCTTTGGTCATTCATTCGCCATGCCCACCCATGCGGGCAGCCTGTGGCTTGTCTGCCTCGCTGCGCCCAGCTCTGGTTTCGTCATTCTTCTCCCTCACGATAGAAGCGTCATAATCAGTTCGTTTTCACCAGTGGTAAGACCTCTAACCACATGGCTTTTTCGACCATCAAGATCCAACGCAGCCTTGTGGAGGAGGTGTGCGCGCGCATTGCCTCTGAAATCCGGGACGAGGGCAGCAACAGTGGCTGGCTGCCGCCGGAGCGGGACCTGGCCCAGAAACTCGGGGTCAGCCGGCCTGTGGTGCGGGAGGCAACGAAGAGGCTGGAGCAGCAGGGGCTGCTGGAGGTGAAGCATGGGGTGGGCACCAAGGTGGTGGACAAGCTGCACAAGCCGCTGAACGGTTCGCTTGAACTGCTGATTCCCGATGACAAGGAGCGGCTGCGGCAGCTGGTGCAGGTGCGCTTTGTGCTGGAGCCGGAGAACGCGCGGCTGGCAGCGGAGAATGCCACGACAGAGCAGATCGAAAGGATGCGCGCCGCCTTGACGGAGCTGAAGGAGGCGAAGGATTTTCAGGCGGCGGTGGCGGCTGACATGCGGTTTCACCGTGAGGTGGCGGCCGGGTCGGGGAACCAGATTGCGACGCTGCTGCTGCATTCGCTGTCGGAGCTGATCCAGTCCAGCCTGAGCCGGGGCTACAGCCGGACCTCGACGGAGAACGCGGTGCGCCAGCATGCGATGGTGCTGGGGGCGATTGAAAGGCGGGATGCCACCGCAGCCGTGCAGGCGATGCGGGAACATCTGATCACCGCCGAGGCAGATCTGGACCTTCCAAAGAAAGCCGCATGAAAGCCCTGCCCTTGTCCTTGTTGCTCGTCGCGAGCGCCACTGCCAATGAGAAGCTTTTTCATGAGCAGGTGGCACCGATCCTGGTGAGGAACTGCGTGGAGTGCCACAATGATGTGACCACGAAAGGCGGCCTGAACCTGGAGACCCTGGCGAGCGCGATGCAAGGCGGGGATGAAGGGCCGGCGATTGTGCCGGGGAAGGCGGAGGAGTCGCCGCTGTACCTGATGATTGTGGGTGAGAAGCCGGAGATGCCGAAGAAAAAGGCGGCGCTTTCCACGGCGGAGAGGGAGCTCATCAAGCACTGGATCAACGACGGCGCGGTGTGGCCGCAGGAGATTGTGCTGAAGGAGAAGCCGAAGGGCGATGTGACGCACTGGTCCTTTCAGGCGCTGAAGCCGGGGAGGCATGCCTCGGTGGACGGGTTTGTTGCCGAAAAACTGGGGGAAAAGGGTTTGAAAATGAACGGGGCGGCGGACGCGCGCACGTTCATCCGGCGAGCAAGTTTTGACCTGGTGGGGCTGCCGCCGACGCCGGAGGAGGCGAGGGCTTTTGAGAAGGAGCATGCGGCGGACGCGGAGGGGAGCGTGCGGCGGCTGATTGACCGGCTGCTGGACTCGCCACGACATGGTGAGCGGTGGGCGCGGCACTGGCTGGATGTGGTGCGCTTTGCGGAGAGCCACGGGTTTGAGATGAACCGGGCGCGGACAAACGCGTGGCCGTATCGCGATTATGTGATCCGGGCGTTCAACGAGGACCGTCCTTACGACCGGTTTGTGCGGGAACAGATTGCGGGGGACCAGACAGGGGCTGATGAGGGCACGGGCTTTCTGGTGGCCGGGGCCTGGGACCAGGTGAAAGGGGCGGACCCGGCGCTGCGGGCCAACCAGCGGGCGGATGAAATGCATGACATTGTGAGCACGACGGGCAGCGCCTTTCTGGGCCTGACGATCGGCTGCGCGCGCTGCCATGACCACAAGTTTGACCCCATCTCGCAGGTGGACTACTTTCATGTGCGCGCGATTTTTGAGGGGGTACAGCATGGGGAGCGCGAGCTGCGGCCTGCGGATGCCGGTGAGCGGCTGGCGAAAGCGGAGAGGATGAAGCAGGAGATCGCGGGCATCGACAAGGTCCTGGCGGCCTTTCAACCACGGGCACAACTGACGCGGCGGGTGCTGGTGGATGATGACCTGCCGCCGCCCACGAAGCCCGGCGCGGCTGGCTGTGTGCAGATCGAGCAGCCCGAGAATGGGCGGCCGATCGCGTATTCGCCGGGGACGGCCAGGGGACAGGCGTCCGACCCTGGGGACTCGACACGGCTGCCGAACGTGGGTGAGAGCTATCGCTACTGGAAGGCGCTGAAGGATGACGCGCCGAAGGATTTCTTCTCATGGAATCCACGTGTGGCTGGCAGACAGCGGGTGTGGGTTTCGTGGGGCGCGTGGACGACACACGCCAAGGACGCGCGTTACATCCTGGACCTGGACGGAGACGCGAACACGAAGGACGACCAGAAGGAGATTGCCGTGGTGGACCAGAGCAAGTTTGCAGACGGCAGCGGAGCAGTGCCGGGAGAAAAGCGCTGGAGCGGCTTTCGACCTGCGGGAACGCATGTGCTGACGGCGGAGTCCGTCGTCATCCTGCGCAGCGGCAAGCTGGGCGGCCCCACGGTGGCGGACGCGGTGCTGTTTGAAGCGGCAGGCGAGGACAAGCCCGGAACCCAGCCGCACCTGCGCGCGCCGGTGACGCACGTGGCAAACCAGGAGAGCTTCGACCCGGTGATGGCGCGGTTTGTGCGCCTCACCATCCACGCGACGAACGGCGGGCAGCCGTGCGTGGATGAGCTGGAGATTTTTCCGGCAGGCAGGAGGCAGAATGTGGCGCTGGCGAAGCATGGAGCCAAGGCGACCGCCTCGGATGTGCATGCCGATGGCTCCAACCCGATCCACCAGGTCGCGCATGTGAACGATGGGAAGTTTGGCAACGCCTGGAGCTGGATCTCCAAGCAGGGGCAGCGAGGCTGGGTGCAGATCGAGCTGCCGCGCGAGGAGACGATCAGCAGCATCGTGTGGAGCCGGGACCGTGGTGATCCGACGAAGAGCCGCGTTTACCAGGACCGGCTGCCGACGGAGTATGTGATCGAAGTTTCGCCCGACGGGAAGGCCTGGAAGGCGGTGGCCTCCTCTGCGGACCGGCTGGCGGTGGAGCACCGTGAGCGCATCCGCGATGTGCCGACCCTGAGCGGAGTGTCGGCGGAGAATGCCGCCGAGGTGCGGAAGCACAGCGAGCGGCGGGCGGCGCTGCAACGGGAGCTGAAGGAGCTGACAGCCTTCCCGATGGCGTACCTGGGCAAATTCGAGCAGCCAGGGCCGACGTTCCGGCTGCATCGCGGTGATCCTTTGATGCCGAAGGAGGAGATCACGCCCGGGGGTTTGTCACAACTGGGTGGCAGGCTGGAACTGGGGAAGGACGCGCCCGAGTCCGGGCGCCGCGCCGCCCTGGCGCAATGGCTGACCGCCCCGCAAAATCCGCTGACGGCACGGGTGATGGTGAACCGGATCTGGCACCACCACTTCGGCACAGGGATTGTGGACACGCCGAGCGACCTGGGCTTCAACGGGGGCAAGCCCTCCCACCCCGAGCTGCTGGACTGGCTGGCGGCAGAGTTCATCAAACGCGGCTGGAGCATGAAGGAGATGCACCGCCTGATCATGAACTCGAAAGCCTACCGGCAGGCAAGCACGGCGCATGAGGCAGGCCTGCTGGCGGATTCTGAAGCGCGGCTGCTGTGGCGCTTTCCCCCGCGCCGCATCGAGGCCGAGCCGCTGCGCGACACGATCCTGGCAGTGAGCGGCGCGCTGGATCTCACGATGGGCGGTCCGGGCTTTGATCTCTTTGAGCCGAATGACAACTACGTGAAGGTGTACCAGTCGAAGGAGTCGTTCGGTCCGGAGACGTTCCGGCGCATGATTTATCAGAGCAAGCCGCGCGTGCAGCTGGATGACACGTTTGGGGCGTTCGATGTGCCGGACGCGGGGCAGATCGCGCCACGCCGCACCTCGAGCACCACGCCGCTGCAGGCGCTGAATTTTCTGAACAGCGGCTTTGCCATGCAGCAGGCCGGACTGATGGCGGAGCGGCTGGAGAAAGACGCGGGCAAAGGCGCTGACGCGCAAGTGAGGCGGGCATTCCAACTGGCCTACAGCCGCGACCCGAACGGGGAGGAGCTGGAGGCCGCGCGCAAGCTGATCTCGGGGCACGGGCTGGCGATGTTCTGCCGCGCGCTGCTCAACACGAGCGAGATCATGACGCTTTACTGATTGATCCCACCATGCAGACACACCTTCTCTCCCGCCGGGATTTTCTGAACCGCAGTGTCAGCGGCCTGGGCAGCATTGCGCTGACCTCGCTGCTGGCGCAAAAGGGGCTGCTGGCGAATGATCCCATCCGGCCGCTGGTCGATGCCGCGCGGCCGTATGCGGCCCGTCCGCCGCATTTCCCGCCACGGGCCAAGAATGTGATCATGGTGTTCTGCTCCGGGGCGATCAGCCATGTGGACACGTTTGACCACAAGCCGGAGCTGGTGAAGCGCAACGGCATGCCGATGCCGGGGGCCGAGGGACTGGTGACGTTCCAGGGGCAGCAGGGGAACCTGGTGAGGCCGCTGTGGGAGTTCAAGCCGCGCGGACAGAGCGGGAAGATGATCAGCGAGCTGCTGCCAAACATCGCGGAGATGGCGGATGACCTGTGCTTCATCCATTCCATGACGGCGAAATCCAACACGCATGGACCGGCGGAAAACCAGATGAGCACGGGGTTCATCCTGGATGGTTTTCCGGGCATCGGCTCCTGGGTCACGTACGCGCTCGGTTCCGAGTGCGATGACATGCCGGCGTTTGTGGCGATCCCTGATCCGCGCGGGGTGCCGCAGAGCGGAGCACGGCATTGGAACTCGGCCTTCCTCCCCGCGGTGTTTCAGGGAACGGCCTTCAATGCGAGCAAGGCGATCCCCAATCTGGCACGGCCGGCCGGCGTCAGCGAAGCCGCCGACCTGGGCACGCGTGATCTGGTGAACCTGCTGAACCGGCGGCAGATGGAGCAGCACCCGGCGGACAGCGACCTGGCGGCGCGCATTGCCTCGTATGAGCTGGCGGCACGGATGCAGATAGCGGCGTCCGAGGTGGGCAATCTGGCGGGCGAGAGCAAGGCCACGCTGGACCTGTACGGAGTGAATGATGCGAACGCGAACAAGGCGGGCTTTGCCAAAAACTGCCTGCTGGCGCGGCGGCTGATCGAGCGCGGGGTGCGTTTTGTGCAGCTCTTCAACGGCGCCTATGCGATGGGCGAAGGGGTGGGCAACTGGGACGGGCACAAGACGATTGAGAAGCAGTATTCCGTGCATGGCCCGATCCTGGACCAGCCGGTGGCGGGGCTGCTGCGGGACCTGAAGGCACGGGGGCTGATGCAGGACACGCTGGTGGCGTTTGTGACGGAGTTTGGGCGCATGCCGACTTTTCAGAAGGGCGCAAACGGACGTGACCACAACCCGAAGGGTTTCACGGTGTGGCTGGCGGGAGCGGGGGTGAAAAAAGCCTTCACCCACGGTGCCACGGATGATTTTGGATACCAAGCCGCTGAGAATGTGAGCACGATTTATGATCTCCATGCGACGATTCTGCATTTGCTGGGCATCGATCATGAGCGGCTGAGCTACTACAACAATGGCATTGAAAGACGGCTGACGGATGTGCATGGGAGGGTCATCCGGCAGGTCCTGGGCTGATTTTCCGCCCATTTGGGGCGTCTGGAGGATGAAAGGTGGGAAAAACCGTTTGATTTCCTCCCCGTTGTCTCCAACATGCGCCTCCCCAAAACCTGACCCCATTCCCAGTATCGTATCATGGCAGTAGTCATCCGTCTCCGTCAAGAGGGCGCCAAAGGCCGCCCGGTGTACCGCATTGTCGCTGCGGACAAGCGCTTCCGTCGTGAGGGTCGTTTCCTCGAGATCCTTGGCACTTATGATCCCCAGCAGGGCATCAAGAAAGCCAATGTGAACCTCGACCGCGTGAATGCCTGGATCTCCCAGGGTGCCAAGCCCTCGGACACCGTCGCAAGCATCATCAAGCAGGCTTCGGTCACGGCTTAAGCTGCCATGGACGCGCCGGAAGCCCTCCGCGAGTTCCTTTCCTACGTGGTGGCGAATCTGATCGACCATCCACAACAGGCCTCCATCGCCGTTGGCACCAACGCCAGCGGCGCTGTCACGTACCGTGTGCAGCTTGCCCAGGAGGATGTGCGCCATGTGATCGGCAAAAACGGCATGACCGTCAGTGCCATACGTTCCCTGCTGAACACGGCAGCGGCCAAGCATGGTATCAAGATCTCACTAAAAGTGGGGTCGGCCCGTGAAGAAGACGCGGAGGCAGACTCGAAGGAAGAGTCTAGCGGTGGTGGTGACTCGCAGTAGGTCTTGGAAGCCGCTCACTGTGATTGACGGTTGTTTGCGGAGACCTGATTTTGACCGCTGATTTCGCGGATAGCGCGGATGGATTGTTGAGGCGCGGTTTGAATGACGCAGAACGGCGTCATGTGGTGATGGGCCATGACAGATTTGTCGGAGCTGGCATGACAAAATGGGCGGCGTGGGCGTTTGCCCGGGAGGGGCTGCGGGACTATCTGTGCCGCCCCCAAACCCGTAGGTGACTTCTTCCCCAAGAGTCTCGCATGCACCTTGATTCTCCCTCCCTGTCTCCATGCCGGGCGCTTGTTGTGGCGCTCCTGTCTTTGTTCTCCACGTCCGGCGTTTTGGCGCAGTCAGTGTGGAATGGTGGTGGCGCGGACGCGCTCTGGTCCAATGGTGACAACTGGGGCGGGACGGCACCGGCCACCCCGGGAGAGCTGCATTTCACGGGCGTGACCCAGCTGGGGCCGCAGAATGATCTCGCAGGGTTCACGGCCACGCGCATTGAGTTTCTCAGCGGCGCGGGGGCGTTCAACATCACGGGCAATGCGATCGGGCTGTCTGGCAACATCGTCAACAACAGCGCGAGCGCGCAGAGCCTGGGGCTGAACATGGCACTGACCGCCGGCACGCACATCTTCCAGACCGGCAGTGGCAGCCTGACATTGGCGGGCAATCTGTCCGAAAACGGCGGCGCGGCGGCGATCTCCAAAACGGGGACCGGCATGCTGATCCTGGGCGGAGACAACTCCTTCACCGGCACGGTGAGCATGGGCACGAACGGCGGCGTGATCCGGCTGACGAGCAACACGGCGCTGGGGGCGGCCGGCGGCGGCGTGACGCTGGGGACCGGCTCCCGGGTGGAGCTGCAGGGGGTGACGATCACGGGCGAAAACCTGAGCATGGCGGGGGATGGCGGGGACTCCCAGGGCGCGCTGAGGGCGGTGGGCGGCGGCACCTCGACATGGACGGGGAACATCAGCATCAGCGCGGCCACGGGAAACTTCGGCAACCGGATCGGCACCAACGGGGCCAGTACTTTGGCGCTGTCCGGGGACATTTCCGGCAGTGGTGACCTGGCCTTCCGCAGCGATGGCAATGGAGCGGGCATCATCCAGCTTTCCGGCTCCACGAAGACCTACACGGGGGCGACGTTTCTGGTGATCGGCGAGCTGCGCCTGGGCAACGCGGACATGCTGCCGGCGGGAACGGTGCTGTCTGTGGGCAACACCTCGAACACGAACTTTGCCACGCTGAACCTCAATGGCAACAACCAGGAGGTGGCGGGCCTGATCAGCCTGGGCACGACGATGAGCATGAAGATCACCAGCGCCACGGCGGCGACGCTGACGGTGAACAACAGCGCGGCGCAGACCTTCACGGGCCTCATCGACACGGCGGTGGCGCTGACCAAGAACGGCGCCGGGACCCTGGCCCTGGGCGGCACCGCCCCCAACACCTACAGCGGTGCCACGACCATCAATGGCGGGGTGCTGCGGCTGGATGCCGCCAACCGGATCGGCGACACGTCGATTGTGACCCTGGCAGGCAGCGGCACGCTGCGCCTCAATGGCAACAATGACACGGTGGGCGGTCTGGTGAGCGCCTCCGCCGCAACCATCGTCGAGAACGAAGGAACGGGGACCGGCACGCTGACGGTGACGATCAACAACGCGGCCGCAACAACGGTGACGTCCGTGGTGCTGCAAACCTTTGCAGGTGTGCTGCGTGATGGCGACGGCACAGGCTCCGATGGGACGCTGGCGCTGACAGTGGCCAGAACCGGCGCAGGTGCCGGAACCGCAGTGCTGGAGCTTTCCAATGCCAACACCTACTCCGGCATCACCACTGTGAGCACCTCCAATGCCGCAATCCGAGTGTCCCACGCCAACGCGCTGGGCGCGGGCGGCAGCGCGGACAATGGAACGGTGGTAAGCGGGGGCGGACGGGTGGAGGTGTCTGGCGGCGTGACTGTGGCCAATGAGCACATCACCATCTCGGGGAACGGATCGGCACCGAACTCGGCGGGGGCACTGCGCTCCACCGGCACGGGCACGGCGGTGTGGGCAGGCAGGGTGAGCCTGGGCGCGGCCACGGGGGGCGATCCCTCCACCCAGGCCGCGCGCATTGGCGCGGATGGCGCGACGCTGGAGATCCGGGGAGTGATTTCGGACGAGGGCCTCAACCGTGACCTGGCCATCCGCAACAACAGCGGCAAGACGGTGATCAGCGGGACGTCCAACAGCTACCGCAACACTTATCTGGTGATCGGCGAACTGGAGATGGGGGCGGTCAACGCGCTACCGACGACCACGATCGTCCACATTGGCAACAACTCGAACACCGGCTCGCAGAAGTGGGATCTTAACGGCCGCAATCAAACGGTGCGCGGCATCGTGGACCTGGGTGCCACAAACATCACGAACCTCATCTCCAACGACGCCAGCGCCACGAACGCGGTGCTGACGGTGAGCACGCAGAGCGGAGACGACCACCAGTTTGGTTTTTTAAACGCGACGAACTCGGCCACGATCGGCGGCAATGTGTCGCTGGTGAAAACAGGCGCGGGGGTGCAGCGCATCGGCAGCAACAACACCTACACCGGCGCCACGACGGTGACGGGGGGCATCCTACAGGTGGGCGGGGGCGGCACGGCAGCCGCGCGTGACAATGGGGACACAGGCAACAATGCGGCGGGCAATGTGCTGACGGTGAACACGGCGGGGACGGTGGCCGGCACGGGCAACATCGCAGGCACCAGCGCGGTGACGCATCTCATCGGCACGGGTGGCACGATCGCCCCCGGGGACGTAGTAAGCGTGGCGGCGGCAGACCCCACCGGGGTGGGAACGCTGGGCGTGCTGGGCAATGTGGACGCCTCGGGCGGGACGATCCGCCTGCAAATCAGCGGGCGCACATCCGCAGCGGTGCTGCCGCTTTATTATGATCCCGGCTATGCCGCAGCCGCCATGACGCTGACGACGGCCACGGAGTCTGCCGCAACGGACACGGCGCGGGGCAATCACGATCTGCTGACGCTTTCCGGCCAGCTCACACTTTCCGGCACATCAACCGTTGCCGTGACATGGCATGACCTTGCTGGCAGCGGCTATGTGCCTGCGGCGGGTGACTCCTTTGACCTCATCGACTGGACAGGCAGCGCCGTGAGCGGCGGCTTCAATGTGGGGACGAATTTCCGCACCAGCGGCACGGGCGGTGGAAACCTGGACCTGCCAGAGCTCACAGACGCGCTGTTCTGGGATGTGTCGAAGTTTCTTTCCAACGGGGTGCTCATCATTGCCACTCCGGAGCCGGGGCGGACGCTGCTGATGATGATTGGGCTGGGGATGCTGGGGGCGCGCCGCCGCAGGGCGCCGCGCTGAGCGGCTCACACGGTCCACCGGCCGCCGACCCACCAGCCAAAAGCGGCGGCAAGGATGCCGAGAACCATGCTGCCGAAGGCATTGAGCAGCGCCAGCCACGGATGCTGGTTCAGCAGGAGTATCCAGGAGTCATTCGCCAGGGTGGAGAATGTGGTGTAGCCGCCGAGGATGCCGGTGGCGGCGAAGAGCCAGGCACCGCCGCCTTTGTCCCGCATCCATGGCAGGGCCAAGAGAAAGCCGATGATGAAGGCGCCGAGGAGGTTCGCGGCGAACACGCCCCAGGGAAAGACAGCCTTTGGCAGCAGCCGTGCCGCGCCCACGACGGTAAGATAGCGCAGCACGGAGCCGATGCCGCCGCCGAGGAAAACGAGGATGACATTGCGCATCACGTCACCTCCAGTTTACGTGCGCCTCCAACGGTCTGTGGGGCGATGCGTGCGTGCCAGACGTAGCGCTGGAAGAGCACCTTCACGGATGCGGTGAGGGGGACGGCCAGGATGGCGCCGAGCAGCCCGCCGAGCAGCAGGCCCCACACAAGCACCGAGGCGATGACCGTCAGCGGATGGAGGCCGACGGCCTCCCCCACGACGCGGGGGGTGATGAAAAAGGCGTCGATCTGCTGGACGAGCACGAAGACGGCTGTGACGGCGAGGGGCATGGCCCACCATGGGTCGCCGGGGATCAATGCCGTCCCCCCCTGCGCCGCGCCGATGATCACCGCCGGAATCCAGCAGATGACGATGCCCAGATAGGGAATGATGCCCAGGAGGCATAGCGCCAGACCAATGAGGATGCCGAAGTCCAGGCCGATGATCGCCAGACCGATGGCGGTGGCGATGCCATTGATCACGCTGACGAACAACTGCCCGCGAAAGAAGGCGACTAGGTAGTTGTTGATCTCACTCAGGCAGCTCACCACCTCGTCCTTAAAAGAGGAGGCACGCAGGGGGAGGTAGTCCGACCACGACTGCTGAATCTTGGCGCTCTCAATGAGGAAATAGTAAAGGTACAGCGGCACGATGATGAAGGAGAGCATGAAGCCGAACACGCCGAGGAAACCGCCCACGCTGGACCGGACAAAGGACCAGGCCATGCCCGGGAGCTTTGGCAGAGTGGTCTTCACCCAGTCGCCATTGAGGAAACCCTGCAGGTCAAATGCATCCGTGCTGGCGGCATCGGCGGAGGCTGCCGGAGGCGGGTCGTCAGCCACGACCGGCGCGGGCGTGGCTGGTGCTGGTGCTGGTGCTGGTTCCGGAGAATCGGCGGATGGCGGCGCAGGCGCGGGCTCGGCATCCTTCGTGACCGCGTGCGAGGCGGAGACGGCATGGGGGATCGGCAAGGTGATGCCGTACTCCTTTTCAATCCTGGCCGAGAAGTCGAGGACCGCCGTCTGCGCCTTTGAATAGTAAACAGGAAGGCGGTGGGCCAGATTGGCGGCAGGGTCCCCCAGCTTTACGACAAGCCACCAGCCGAGACCGCCCATGCCGATGGTGAAGACGGCGAAGACGAGCAGGACCGAGCGATGGCGGTTCAGGCCACGATGTTCCAGCCACTCCACGCCGGGCTCCAGCAAATAGGCCAGGACACCGGCCACGGCGAAGGGCACAAGGATGGGCTGCAAGAAGCCCATGACAACCATGAGCAGATAGATCAGCCCCACGGCCAGCGCACCGATGACGGTGATCGACAGCGCAGTGGCGGCGGTCCACAGGGCACTGCGCTGAAAAGCGGTGGGCAAATTTTTCATCGGGAGAGAAACGGCTGCGCGCACCGTAATGGCCCCGCCGCATTTGGGAACTGCAAAGATGCGCGCAATTTAGAGCCACCGCCATACCATCCACCCATGCCCAAACCACCCCACCCCCAGCCTGTGGACCCTGCCGAGCTGCCGCAGCTCGCCCAGACCACGATGCGTGCCGCGAAATTTCCCATGCTGGCCAGCATGGATGGCGACCAGCCCCGGCTAAGGCCGGTATCCCCCGTGCGCACGGACGGCTTCACCGTGTATGTGGCGAACCTGCGGCGCTATGGCAAGACGCGGGAGCTGGAGGCGAACCGGAAGGCGGAGCTTTGCTACACGGATGACCACCACCACCAGGTGCGCATCACGGCGGAGGCGGAAGTCGTGACCGAGCGCGCGCTGCTGGAGGAGATCTGGAACAGCAATCCCCTGCTCCGCGCCTACCTGGGCAGCATCGACAATCCGGAGCTGATCATCTACCGCTTTGTGCCGAACCGCGTGCGCTACATGAAGGAGTGGGCGCTGGAGTACTTCGAGGTTCCCTTCTGAGGGGCAGGCTCAACCGCCCTCCAGATTCACCCGGAGCTTTTGCAGCAGGGCGAGAAGCTGCGCCTGCTCCTGATTGCCGAGGCCTTTGACGGCCATCCGCGCCACCCGGCCGAGCTGGCGCTGCAAGGCCTGATGCACGACCGCCCCCTGCTTGGTGACACGCAGGCGCACGCTGCGGCGGTCGCCGTCATCATTCTGCGCCTCCAGCAGGCCCTGCGCCTTGAGGCTTTTGATGAGGCGGGCGAGCTGCCCTTTGTCACGGCCGGTGTGGGAGACGAGGCCGCTCAAGGTGGCACCAGGATGCCGGAAGAAAAAGCCGAGGGCCTTCCCCTCAAAGTGTGTGAGCTCCTGCACACTGCCACGCAGCACGCGGTACTGCTCCGCACGGAAGAGGTGCATGACCTTGTGCACCGCCTCGAGGACATCCTCGGGGGCGGCGGCTTGTTGGTTGACATTATCAACTGTTATGCGAGACATGGTGGACAATGTCAACCATCGCCCCAGCCGCGCAAAAGTCGAGTCCCGATGTGGCGGGAGGGCACCGCCGCCTGACGCTGCTGCTCGGCGCCCTGGCGGCGATGGGACCCTTCACCATCGACGCGTACCTGCCGTCGTTCCGGGACATTGGCCGGACGTTTGACGCCACGCCCGAGCTGGTGCAGCAGACGATGACGTCCTACCTTGTCCCCTTTGCGGTGATGACGCTGTGGCATGGCGCGCTGTCAGACACCTACGGTCGGCGGCGGGTCACGCTGGTCTGCGTGGCGCTGTTTGCCCTGGCATCGCTGGGCTGCATGATGGCGTGGAGCATCGGGTCGCTGGTTTTCTTCCGTGCGCTGCAAGGGGCCAGCGTGGGCGCGGGCACGGTGATCGGGCGGGCGATCGTGCGGGATGTGTTTGACGGGGCCGAGGCGCGGCGGCTGATGAGCACCATCGCCCTGCTCTTTGCCGTGGCGCCCGCGGTGGGGCCGATCATTGGCGGCTGGCTGCAGGTGGCGTTTGGATGGCGCTCGGTGTTTGTTTTCCTGACCGTGTTTGCAGTGCTGGTGTGGGTGGCGTGCTGGAAGGCACTGCCGGAAACCCTGCCGGTGGAGCGCCGCCAGCCGCTGCACGCGGGGAGCCTGCTGTCCGGCTATGGCGAGGTGCTGCGGTCCGGGCCCTTTCTGGCGCTTGTGGTGGCGCTGACGATGAACTTTGCGGCCAATTTTCTGTACGTTGTCTCAGCACCGGCCTTTGTCTTCCATGCGCTGCAGCGGTCGGAGACAGAGTTCTACTGGCTGTTTGGGCCGCTCACGGCAGGCATGATGCTCGGCAATGTGGCGGCGGTGCGCCTGGCCGCGCGGTGGACCCACCGCCGGATGCTGGTGGCGGGCTACACTGTGATGGGGCTGGCGGCGGCGGCGAATGTGTTCTTCCACCTGCATCATGCGGCGGAGCTGCCGTGGAGCGTGCTGCCGCTGGGTGTCTTCGCCTTTGGTGTGACCCTGACCATGCCGAGCCTCACGCTGATGGCGCTGGATCTTTTTCCTGAACGGCGGGGGCTGGCGGCGTCATGCCAGAGCTTTGTGCAGACGGGAGGCAACGCGCTGGTGGCGGCCTTTCTGGCCCCCGCCTTGTGGGCCACGGCGCATGAGCTTTCCGTGGGAATGATGGCGCTGTTTGCCGCAGGGCTGGTGGCGGTGCTCCTCTTCGCGCGGCGGGCACGATGAACTCCGAACCGGCGGCGGGGAGGCACCGGGGGGCTGCCCAAAGAGCCAGCGCACGGCATAGGCGGACATGCCGGAGTCCTGATGCCCCACGCCGGGCGCGGTGATGAGCTGCCAGCCGAAAGGCACCTTCAGCTCCTCGGCGCGTTTTTTGCCGGTGGCAAAAAAGTTCTGGCCGCGCGCGAAACGGTGCCGCCCCTGTGCCATGGCCTCCGGGGTGCGGCGCAGATGCACCTGGCTGGGATCGATGTCGGCCGTGCCGAGGAGGACGACCAAGGGGAGCTGAACGAGCACCGCAGGTGAGACTTCGCCTGCCGGCGCTCCTTTTAAGCCGCACGGAAACTCCACGTCAGCGCTGGGCAGCGTCCGCCATCCGGCATTGGCAGCCACACGGCCGCCAGCCAGAGCAGAGAAACGATCATTCGTGTCTTCATGGACAACCCTATTAAAACAGGCAGAAAGCTCATTTCTCTCCGGCCAGACGCCTGTGCCTCCCAGCCGTGCTCGTGCTTGAGACATCAGGCCTGGATGTTTCTGCAAATATGCCGAAAGCGGCATATACCGAGCCACGTTTGAACTTCGGGACAGTCTGGCCACACACGCGCCTGCTTCCCACCTGACCCTCCATCCTGGCACGCCCAAGACCCTTTGCCCATGCCCCCTTCCCTCCCTGAAACAACCGGCCACTCCTTCAAAACCCGCGTCAGCCATGGTGTTTCGTGGCTGGCTCTGCTGGGCATCACCGCCTCCCTGGCGGCACAGACCCCAGCGCCCCCTCCCGCAGCCAAGAAGAAGGTGGAAAAGCCGCCGGTGATTTTCGTGCCGGTGGAGTACGAGCTGAAGGACGCGTTTCCAGGCATGAAGTTTGAGATGCCTTTGGGCATTGTGAGTGTTCCGGGAGACAAAAACCGCCTGTTCATCCTGGAGAAGACAGGGCGCATCCAGGTCATCACAGGCCTCAAAAGCGGCAACCCGGAGAAAAAGCTTTTCCTCGACCTCACACAGATCCCCAAGGCGACGCTGGAAACGAGCGGCGAATGCGGCGTGCTGGGCCTGGCCTTCCCCAAGGACCATGCGAAGAGCGGACGCTGCTTCGTTTACTACAGCCTCAAGATCGGCGGGGTGCTGCACCAGCGGGTGTCCCGTTTCAACATCTTCCCGAACGATCCTGACCGCGCCGACAACAGCACGGAGCAGACACTCATCACGCAGAAGGACGAGGCGAGCAACCACAACGGGGGCGACCTTGCCTTTGGTCCTGACGGCTATCTCTATATCAGTGTTGGCGATGGCGGAGCCGCCAATGACAAGTTCGACAACGCCCGCTTCATCAACAAGGGCTTTCATGCGGCTATTCTCCGCATCGACGTGAACAAGCAGGCGGGCAGCCTGCCTCCGAACCCGCATCCGGCCGTGAGCACCGGCAGGGACGGATCAGCCTTCTACTCTGTTCCCGCCGACAATCCTTTCATCGGCCGCAGCCTGCACCGTGGCGAGAAGATTGACCCGCAAACCGTCCGCACAGAAATCTGGGCCACCGGCCTGCGCAATCCCTGGCGCATCTGGTTTGATGAGCCCACCGGCCGCCTGTTCTGTGGCGACGTGGGACAGAACCTCTATGAGGAGATCGACCTGATCGTCGGCAGCGGGGACTACGGCTGGCCGCATCGTGAGGGCCTGCACCCCTTTGTCATGGGACCCACAGCCGACAAGGAGCCGGCCGACTTTCAGCCCATCAGCCCAATCTTTGAATATCCCCGCACCGTGGGCCTTTCAGTGACGGGAGGCGTGGTGTATCGCGGCACGCGTTTCCCCCAGCACCAGGACAAATACATCTTTGGCGACTATGTGACGGGGCGTGTCATCGCGCTGCGTGACGACGGCAAGGCGCAGTGGACGGATGAGACGCTGGCGCAGGAGCCGGGCATCGCCGGGATCGGAATCAATCCGCACGACGGCGAGGTGCTTTTTGCCAACATCGCCCTGGGCCAGATCAAGCGCCTTCAGCCGAAAGACCAGACCTCCGGCAATCCGACGCCAACCAACTGACCCAGCGCCATGAAGAAACTGCTGCCCCTTGTCCTTTCCTGCCTTGCCCTGGTCTCCGCACGCGCGGAAGACGGCGTGGCGGAGCTGAAGATTGGCGATGCCGCCCCGGACTTTGCCCTGCCCGGCATCGACGACAAAACACACACGCTGTCCGAGTACAAGGACGGCAAGGTGCTGGTTGTCTTCTTCACCTCGAACCACTGCCCCACCTCGCACGGGGCGGCAGACAGGCTCAAAAGCTTCCTGGCGGAGTACCGTCCCCAGGGCATGTCCTTTGTGGCCATCAACCCCAATCATCCCGACGGGCTGAGCATCGACGAGCTGGGCTATTCAAAGTACAACGACGGCTTCGAGGACATGAAGAAGTATGCCGCCGAGCAGGGGTTCGACTTCCCCTACCTGTACGATGGTGAGACGCAGGCCGTCGCGAAAGCCTACGGCTGCCTCTCCACCCCGCATGTGTTCGTTTTCGATGCCGGGCGGAAGCTGCGCTACAAGGGCCGCTTTGACGACTCCCGCTTCGGTGGCGACGACTCCACGGTGAAGTCACCTGACACGCGCAATGCCGTCAAGGCCCTGCTCGCCGGCCAGCCCGTGCCGGTGGAAATCACAAAGCCAATGGGATGCTCCACCAAATGGAAAAGCAAGCACACGGCCGTGACGGAGAAGATGGACAAGTGGGACAAGACGCCCGTGAATGTCGAACCCATCGACGCCGCAGGCGCGGCGGCGCTGGCAAAAAACGGGACCGCCAAGGTGCGCCTCATCAATGTCTGGGCCACCACCTGCGCGCCCTGTGTGGCGGAGTTCCCGGAGCTTGTCACCACAGCACGCAAGTTCGGACTGCGTGACTTTGAGCTCATCAGCATCAGCACAGACGCCCCCGAGGACAAGGGCAAGGTGAAGGCCTTCCTTGAAAAGAACCGGGCCGGGATGACGGCAAAGCTGCAGAAGTCCGTGGAGGCCGAGGGGAGAAAAACGAACAGCTATGTCTTCAGTGGTGAGAACGTGGAAGACCTCATGAACGGACTCGATCCGACCTGGCCGGGCGCGATACCGCACACCCTGCTGATCGGCACGGACGGCAAGGTTCTTTGGAAGCACAACGGCGCCATCGATGGCGAGGAACTGCGCTCCAAAATCCTGGCCCACATGGGTGACTACTACAAGCCCTGACCCGCCAGCCCCCCCCCAGCAACCATCCGCCTTCTTTTTCCCAACCTTCCCCGCATGAAAACATCCACCACTCTTCTCCTGACCCTTGCCTGCCTGGGTTCCCTTTCCGCCCAGGACGCCGCCAAAGCGCCCAAAGAATTCAAGGCTGGCGAACCGCTGGGAGCCATCAACGAGGCCGGTGTGCACACGCCCATCTCCAGCAACGTGAAAGTTTATGGCAGCTTCCGTTTTGCCGAGAGCGTCACCTTTGACCCGGTAAAAAACCTGATCGTCGTGATGAACGCCGGCATCCCTCAGAAGCAGGAGGAAAACGACGGCTATGTGTCCCTGCTGAACCCCGATGGCAGCGTACACACCACGAAGTGGATCGGTGCCACGCGTGACGGCCTGACCCTGAACCACCCCCTCGGCAGTGCGATCCAGGGACGCACGCTTTACACCGCCGACATCGACACTGTCCGCACCTTTGACCTGGACACTGGGAAACCAGGAAAATCGTACCACGTGCCCGAGTCCACCTTCCTCAACGGCATCGGCGTGGCCAAGGACGGCACGATCTATGTGTCCAACACCCGCGCTCCGGAGCGGGTCTTCAAAGTCACCGCCGCAGGCGAGGTCAGCACCTTCATTGAAGGCGCTCCGCTGCTGCAGCCGAACGGTGTCGCGGTGGACAACGACGGCAACATAGTTGTGGTGAACGTGGGCAACAACAGCGTGCTCACCTTCGCGCCCGATGGCAAGCTTGTCCGCACGGAGCATGCCGTGGAAGGCGGCAATGACGGCATCGTCATCCTGAAGGACGGGACCAAGTATGTGAGCAGTGTGAAGTTTGGCAGTGTGTCACGCATCCGCCCCGGCAAGGAGGCCGAGATCATCGCCAGCGGCATCCCAAGCGCCGCGTCCATGGGCTATGACTCCAAGCAGCACCAGCTTCTCATCCCGATGAACCCGCACAATGCCGTGGCAATCATCAAGCTGGAAAATTGACATTTCCCCAAGGCCGACTGATCGATTCCGACCATGAAAATGCATTTCTTCCCCATCCCGCTTTTCAACCTTGTCTGCGCCGCCTCGCTCTGTGTCGCGCCGTGCCGCGCGCAAACAGCCGAGAAGGCCGGGGCAGGCGCCGAGGAGATCGGCTCGCTGCGCAATGCGAAGGTGGCCGTCCCTGTCACTGACAAGAAAACCGAGCTGACCTACTTTGCAGGCGGCATGTCCAAGGAGGAGCTGGCGGAACTGGCGAAGATCGCGCCCAATTTGAAAGTGGTGACGGGCCTGAAGCCTGCGGACGCGCTGGCACGGGCGGAGGAGGCGCATGGCGTGGACTCGAAATTTGCCACCGCGGAGTTTCTGGCCAAGGCCAAGAACCTGGCCTGGGTGCAGGTGATGAGCGCGGGCGTGGATGGCGTCATCAAGAACGAGGCTCTGGTGAAAAATGACAAGATTGTCCTGACCAACCATCGTGGCGTGCATGGCCCCGCCATCGCCGACCATGCGATCTCCCTGCTGCTGAGCCTGACGCGCGACCTGCGCTTCCACGCCAAGAACCAAGACAAGAAGGTCTGGGGCAAGGGGACCAATGAGCTGACGCCCATCGCCCTGGACGGACGCACGATCATCGTCGTCGGCATCGGCGGCATCGGCAGTGAGATCGCCAAGCGGGCGAAGGCCTTTGGCATGACGGTGTGGGCCACGCGCCGCAGCCAGGCGCCGAAGCCGGAGTTTGTGGACCGGGTGGAGCTTTCCCCCGCGCTTGTCTCCATGCTCCCAGAGGCGGACGTGGTGGCCATCGCCGCGCCGCTCACCGATGAGACCAAGGGCATGTTCAACAAGGAGGCCTTTGCCGCCATGAAGAAGGGCTCCTTCCTCATCAACATTGGCCGCGGCCCCATCATCAAGCAGGACGAGCTGATCGCCGCGCTGAAGAGCGGCAAGCTGGCCGGCGCCTGCCTGGATGTGACCGATCCCGAGCCGCTGCCTGCCGAAAGCGAGCTGTGGGGCATGAAGAACGTGGTCATCACCCCGCACGTGGCAGGCCATGCCGAAGTGACCGACGCCCGCCGCTGGGTGCTGCTGCGCGAGAACCTGCGCCGCTTTGCCGCCGGTGAGCCCCTCTACAATGTGGTGGACAAGGTCGCCGGCTATTAAGGCCACGACCGCCCCCCCTCCGACAGCATTCCAAACCCCAACCTCAAGGATCACCCCATCACCATGCACTCGTCCCCTCATTCCCTGTCCCGCCGTCATGCCATCAAGCTCAGTGTTGCCGCAGGCCTGGGCCTGGCGCTGGACCGCGCCGCCGCCCCTGCGCAGGCAGCCCCCACTGGTGAGCTCATCACCAAGGTCATCCCCAGCTCCGGCAAAAAGCTCCCGGTCATCGGCCTCGGCACGAACGCCTATGGCGTGGATGCCGCAGACGAGCTGGCCGCGCGCCGTGAGGTGCTGAAGCGCATGCCTGAGGTGGGCCTGAGCGTGGTGGACACCGCGCCGGGCTACAAGACCTCCGAAGTGGTGCTGGGGAACCTGATCAAGGACATCGGCAACCGCGACAAGCTCTTCCTGGCGACCAAGGTCACAGTGGATGAGGACAAGGGCCAGACGGTGAAGGACGGCATTGCGATGCTGGAGGAGTCCTTCAAGCGGCTGCAGACAGACCACATCGACCTGATGCAGGTGCACAGCCTGCGTGGTGTGGAGCTGCTGCTGCCAGTGCTGCGTGAGTGGAAGCAGGCCGGCCGCATCAGCTACTACGGTGTGACCACCTCTGACGACAAGCAGTATGACAAGCTCATCAAGGTGCTGGAAACCGAGAAGCTGGACTTTGTGCAGGTGGACTACTCCATCGCCAACCGCAACGCCGAGGAGCGCATCCTGCCGCTGTGCCTGGAAAAAGGCGTGGCCACGCTGATCAACTTCCCCTTCGGCGGCCGCCGTGGGGAAAACACGATCACCCAGACGCTGGGCAAGCCGCTGCCAGGCTTCGCGGCGGACATCCAGTGCACCTCCTGGCCCCAGATCCTCCTCAAGTACATCGTTTCACATCCGGCGATCAACGTGGCGATTCCCGGCACCATCAAGGTGAAGCATGTGGAGGACAACGCCGCCGCCTCCCATGGCACGCTGCCAGACGCCGCCCTGCGCAAGAAGATCGAGGAAGCCTTCGCCGCTGTGTGATCCGCCCCGGCAGCCCGGCATGTCAGTCATGACCTTATTCCCGCCTCCCATGCGCCGCGTGCATTCGTGACGCATGGGGGCGGGTTTTTGTTTTTCTGATCAAACCACGCGCGGCTGTTCGTCTAGTTTCCTCCGCCCCATCTCCCTTCCCCACTCCAATGCTCTCCAAAATCTTCAATGTCCGCCGTGGGGAAAAGCTCCCGGTGCTGCTGGGCTCCCTGTT
This sequence comes from uncultured Prosthecobacter sp., assembly GCA_964588755.1. GTDB lineage: Bacteria > Verrucomicrobiota > Verrucomicrobiia > Verrucomicrobiales > Verrucomicrobiaceae > Prosthecobacter. The sequence goes on from CAZPSQ010000012.1 coordinate 33,297, forward strand.
CTTTTTCTGTGTGATGACGGCGCTGATGATGCTGCGCCCGGCACGTGAGGCCCTGGGCATGCAGCGTGGCATTGACGAGGTCCGCTGGCTGTTCATCGGCACGGCTGTGGTGACACTGGCCGTGAACCCGGTGTTCGGCTGGCTGGTCAGCCGCTTCAAGCGCATCTCGTTCATCAGCGCCACGTATGCCTTCTTTGCGCTGAGTCTGGCAGGCTTCTGGAGCATCCTGACCTTTGCCCCGGCTGCCATTGGCGTGACCACCGGACAGGTGTTTTACGTCTGGTTCAGTGTGTTCAACCTCTTTGCCGTGATGGTGTGCTGGGCCCTGCTGGCGGATCGTTTTTCCTTGGAGCAGAGCAAGCGCTTCTTTGCCGTGATCTCCGCCGGAGGCACGCTGGGCGCGATCTTCGGCCCGTGGCTCTCCTCCATGCTGGCCAAACCCTACGGCACGGCCGTGCTGCTGCTGATCGCCGCGGGCTTCCTGCTGCTGGCCGTGGTGGCCGCGTGGAGCCTGACGCGCGTGCATTCCGACCATGACTACTCCGGCGGGGAGCACAAGGCGGACGACAAGACCGTCATCGGCGGGAGCGCCTGGGGTGGCTTCAAGGCCGTGATGCAGTCGCGCTACCTGCTGGGCATCGCCACCTACATCATCATCCTCGCCATCATTCTGACCTTCATCTACTTCACCCGTCTGCAGATGGTGGCGGCGCTGGGGCATGACCTGGACATGCGGACAGGGGTGTTTGCCCAGCTGGACATGATCACACAGGTGACGACGCTGGTGCTGCAGCTGGGCATCACGGGCTTCCTGATGCGCCGCTTTGGCGTGTCTGTGACAATGGCGCTGCTGCCGATCACGGTGCTGCTGGGCTTTGTGGGGCTGGCCATCGTCGGCACGCTGACGATGGTGGTGATCCTGGACGCCACCTCCAAGGCGGTGCAGCGCGCCATCATGCGCCCGGCGCGCGAAACCCTCTTCACCGTGCTGAGCCGCGAGGACAAGTACAAGGCCAAGGCCTTCATCGACACTTTCGTCTATCGCGGTGGCGACGTGATCGGCGCGCAGGTGGAGGGCTTGCTGAAAAGCCTTGGCCTCGGCCTCCTGGCTCTCACCAGCCTCGTCATTCCCATGAGCATCGGCTGGACCTTTCTGGGCGTCTGGCTCGGGCGGAAGCAGATCGCCAAGGCCACGGAGATGGGCCTGATCGAGAAAAAGTGAGAGGGGACTCGACGGCCAGTCGAATTCGAACATCTCCAAGACACTTCGAGCACCGTTCGAAGCCACTCCCATGCAGCAAAAACCGCACACCAGCGCCTCACCTTTTCCCATGCACCCATGCCCTCTCCTCATCGCCGCTGTCCGCCGCCTCCTGTGCGTGGCGCTGCTGTGTGCCGCCTCGTTTAAAGTCCACGCCGCAGAGGCCAAGGCTCCGCGCATCAAAGTGGTCATTGCAGGGCTGGTGCATGGCCATGTGGGCGGCTTCCTCAAGAGCGCGCTGGAGGGGCCGGTGGAGATCGTCGGCATCTGCGAGCCCGCGGCGGATGTGGTGCAGCGCTACCGCGACCGCTTCAAGCTCGACGCCGGGCTTTTTGGCTCCGATCTGGCCAAGATGCTGGACGAGCGCAAGCCGCAGGCCATCTGGGCCTTCTCCAACACCTATGACCACCTGGCCATCGTGGAGGCGGCGGCCCCGCGCGGCATCCATGTCATCGTGGAGAAGCCGCTGGCGGTGAACAAGGCGGCCTCCGTCCGCATGGCCGAGCTGGCCCGGAAGCAGAAGATCCATCTGCTGACGAATCTGGAGACCACGTGGTACTCCTGCCTCGCGGAGGCACACCGCATCTGCGTGCAGGAGCAGCAGCTTGGCCTCATCACGAAAGTCGTGGGGCACTTCGGCCATCCCGGGCCGGATCGTGTGCAGCCGGAGTTCCTGGCCTGGCTGAACGACCCGAAGCTGAACGGCGGCGGAGCCTCCGCCGACTTTGGCTGCTATGGGGGAGTCATCACCACCTGGCTGCTGGGGAATCAGCGCCCGCTGTCCGTCACCGCCGTGTTTCAAACCGACCGGCCGGAGGCCTTCCCAAAGGTGGATGACCAGGCGACGCTGATCGTCGAGTATCCCACGACCCAGGCGATCATTCAGGCCTCCTGGGACTGGACCTTCCCGCGCAAGGATGTGGAAATTTACGGCCGCAAAGGGATCATCCGCACGATCAATCCAACCGACTACGACATCCGGCTGGACCGCGCCAAAGCCCCTGAGCCAAAGACCGCCGCTCCCCTACCCGCGCCCTACGCCACCTCGGTGGAGTACTTCGCCGCTGTGATCCGTGGCGACATCGACCCCACCGGCAGCATGTCCTCCCTGGAAACCAACATGATCGCGATGGAGATCCAGGAGGCAGCGCGTGTGTCTGCCGAGACGGGGAAGAAGGTGGTGCTGCCCAAGTAGTTTTGCCCCCCTCCAGGCGGTGCTTCGAACGCGACTCGAAGCCACAGGCCTCACGCCGAACCTGGGGCAAAAGGATTGATGATCTGGAGGCCGGAGATGTGCTTGAAGTCGCCCTCCTTCCGCGTGACGGGCGGCACGCCGCACTCCAGCGCCGTGGCGGCAATGATGGCATCTCCCAGCTTCATGCCTTTCTGCTGGCGCAGTTGAATGGCGCGCTGAATGATTTCCTCGTCCAAGGGGCAGGTCATGACCTGCGAGAGAACTTCTCGGATGGCACGCTCCTCCTGAACCTGGATTCCTTTGTATCCCAGCGACTCCACCCAAATCACACTGGCCACCGCAGCATTTGGATGGCCCGTCCATGCAGCCAGGGTTCGCCCGTCAGGTTTGCAGGAGTAGATGATGATGTTTGTGTCCAACAGCATCAACAAGCGCAGCCATAGACCTGCCACGAGGCTTCAATGAAGGGAGCAACAATCACTCTCTTCCCGGTAAAATCACGTCCTCGCGGATCTGCCTCTGCCACGCCACCGGGTCTGTGATGTCGCGATAGGGATCCAGCGCCGCCGCCCGTTTCGCCAGCATTTCTGGCGTGGCTGTCGGGATCACTCGTTTGGGCTTAAGCCCGGGCGTGGCATCGCCCGCCACCGACAGCAGCACATGCATGCGGCTTGGTTTCAGCCAGTCCGGCAGTGGCGAAAGCAGCTTCAAGCTGCCGTCGGCCCCCACTTCAACATCGGTCTCCAGGGTGTGCATGACCCAAATCCAGCCGGTTCCGCCGAAATCGCAACGGCGGCGATTCCGCCAAGCCGCCCATGAACTGCCATGCCCTACCTCGTCTCAGGCAGAGATGGATAGTCCGCGTAGCCCTTCAGCCCCGGACCGTAGTAGGTGCTGCGGTCGGCGGGCGGCGTGTTGAAGGGGCCGTCCTGACGGATGCGGGCCGGCAGGTCGGGATTGCTGATGAAGAGAGTGCCGAAGGCGATGGCGTCGTTCTGACCAGCGCTGATGGACTGAGCGGCCTCCTCCGGCGTGTAGCCCCGGTTGCCAATGAGCGTGCCTTTGAAGTTTTGGCGCGCCGCATTCTGGACGTCATCGGTCACTTTTTGGCCGGGCTGGCCGCGCAGGATGTGCAGGTAGGCGATGCCACGTTTGCTGACCTGCCCGGCCACGTAGGCCGTGATGGCCGCCGGATCACTGTCGCTCATGCCGTTGCCGTTGTTCAGCGGTGACAGGCGCAGGCCCACGCGGTCCGCGCCGAAGACGGTGCTGCACGCGTCCACGACCTCCAGCATGAGGCGGGCGCGGTTCTCAATGGAGCCGCCGTAGGGACCACTGCGTTTGTTGGAGCCATCGCGAAGGAACTCATCCAGCAGGTAGCTGTTGGCACCGTGGATCTCCACTCCGTCAAAGCCTGCGAGCTTCGCGTTTTCGGCGGCCTTTTTGAAACCGGCCACGATGCTGGGAATCTCATCATCCCGCAGCTCGCGCGGTGTGACATAGGGCTTCCTGCCTTCCGGGGTGTGTACCTCTCCGCGTTCAATGCGGATCGCGCTTGGCGCCACTGGCTGCGCGCCGTTGTTCAGTGCGGGATGGCAGGTGCGCCCACCGTGCCAGAGCTGTAGCACGATCAGTCCACCTTTGGCATGCACGGCATCCGTCACCACCTTCCAGGCTTTCACCTGGGCCTCGGAGTGGATGCCTGGCTCCCGCCAGAAGGAGGAGTGGCCCGCCATGACCATGGTGGCCTCGGCAATGATCAGCCCCGCGCCCGCGCGCTGGGCGTAATACTCCGCCATGATGGGCTTTGGCACATTGTCATCATCCGCCCGCGTGCGAGTCAGCGGTGCCATGATGATGCGGTTCGGCAGTTTCAGCGCGCCCACCTGCAGCGGCTCAAAGAGCGCCGCCACGGCGGGCTTTGGCGGAGCCTCCGCAGCCGCGCCTCCGGCGAAGACGAACAGAGAGGCCAGCAGAGTTCCCGCGAATGTGAATGGTCGGATCATCATGGATCTTCCGCCGGACGGCTCCTCCCTCAACCAATCTTCACCGGTTTGCCCGTCTTCACGGACTCGTAGATGGCCTCGATGACGCGGATGTCATTCAGACCGTCCTGCCCGTCGGTGATCACCGCCTTGCCGGTGGCGGCGCATTCGGCCAGGTCGTCCATCATGGCCGCAAAGTGGTTCACCTCCGGCAGCTCACGTGGCTGCATGCCGCCCTTCTCCGTGGCGCGCAGCTTCACGCCCTTCCGGCTCAGGCCGGGGTCCAGCTCGATGGAGCCTTTCTCCGCATGCACGCGGAAGCGGTTCAGCGAGGTGCCGTAGCTGGAGACACAACTGGCCAGCAGGCCGCTGGGGAAACGCAGGTCAAAGGTGATGGTGTCCTCCACCTCCGGATCCTTGAAGCGCGGATCATTGCGGTCGGTGGACTCCATGGCGATGACCTCGGTCGGCTCCTCCCCGGAGAGGTAGCGCGCGGCATTCAGCGCGTAGATGCCGATGTCCATCATGGACCCGCCGCCTGACGCTGCCTTGGACAAGCGCCACTGCTCGGGATTGCCAATGTTGAAGCCAGCCTCGGCACGGATGACACGCGCGCGGCCATACACCTTCTCCTTCACCAGACGGATGGCCTCCTGCGTGTTCGGCTCATAGCGCAGGCGGTAGGCCACGGAGAGCAGCTTCTTCGCATCCTTCGCTGCGGCGATCATGCTCTCACATTCCTTCACGGTGTTGGCCATGGGCTTTTCCACCAGCACGTGCTTGCCCGCCTTGTGCGCGCGGATGGTGTACTCGGCGTGCAGGTTGTTCGGCAGCACGATGTACACGGCGTCGATGGCCGGATTGTCCGCGATCTTGTCAAAGGTGTCGTAGGTGTAGATGCCGCTTTCCGGCACACCGTACTTGGTGGCGTACTGGCCCGCCTTCTTGGCATCGCCGCTGACCAGGGCCGTCAGCTTTGCGCGCTTCGTGCTGGCAAAGGCGGGCAGGATGTCCGTCTGCGACAGCGCACCGATGCCCACGACCGCGTAGCCAAAGGGCTTTTCCGCAGCGGCGTCCTGGGCAAGGAGCGAGGAGGCGAACGATGCGGTGGCAGCGGCGGCGCCAGTTTTCAAAAAGTCTCGACGGTTGGTTGGGATGGCATTCATGGGCAGGTAAAAAGAGGGCACGGAAAAAGCCTTTATCAAACGCTCAACATTATATGCCACTTTCGGAATGTTTGAAAAGCGGACGCAGGTGGGGACGTTTATCTCGGCCGCCCCGGCCGAATGCCAGAACTCCGGTCTGGCATGATCCTCCCACTCCACATGTCCCGCGTGAACCCCGCCCAAGCCTCGCGCCGCCAGTTCCTCGGCGCTGCCGTCACCACAGCCGCCGCCGCGCTGGCCCGCCCGGCCAGTGCCGCCGAAAGCGCGGCCCCGGCCAAAGCGCGCAACCCGTTTGTTTACTCCTTCAAGATCGGCGAGATGGAGGCGTGGTCCATCAGCGATGGAAGCGCCCTGCTGCGCGAAGGCATCGGCCTCATGTGGCCGGAGGAAGACCGGCCCGCGATGGTCGAGGACCTCAAGCTCCGGGGAGAGCGCCTCGATGCGCTGCCGCTGTACATCAACATTCTTGTCGTTCGTTCAGGCAAGGAGGTCGCCATCTTCGACGCCGGTTTTGGCCAGGTGACAAATCCTGACCTCGGCTGGCTGGAGGATGGCCTGGGGCAGATCGGCATCTCGCCGGAGGCCGTCACCGCCGCTTTCCTGAGCCACGCCCATGTGGACCACATCAACGGCTTTGTGAAGGACAACAAGCCCGTCTTCACCAATGCCGCGCTGCATGCGCTCCAGGCGGAGGTGGACTTCTGGCGCTCGCCTGAGCCTGACTTCTCCAAGTCAAAGCGCGACAAGAAGCCGCTGCCGAACATGATCAAGAACGCCCGCGACAAGTTCGACGTCCTCCAGCCGAACCTCCAGCTGCTGAAGGGGGGCGAGGTGCTGCTCAACGGCGCTGTCACGGTGGAGGCAGCGCCCGGGCACACGGACGGGCATCTCATCTGCCGGGTGCAGTCCGGCCAGGAGTCGCTGCTGCACATCATGGATGTGGCGCATCACCACACACTGATGTTCACGAACCCGCACTGGGGCGTGGCCTTTGACCACCAGCCCGACCAAGCGCGGGACACCCGCAAGAAGGTGTTTTCCCGGCTCGCCGCCACCCATGAGCGCGCGTACGGCTTCCACCTGCCCTGCCCTGGCCTGGACTGGGCCGCGTGACCACGCGCGGCGCAGGTTACGGCTGGGAGGCCGAACGCTGGAGCTGGGGCGTCTGAGGCGCGGCTTGCGCTGGCAAGTGGGCAGCGCCTCTTCTCAGCGGCCGAACTGGATGTTCGCAATTTTTTCCGCCATGTCCCTGTTTGGCAAAAAGGCGATCTCCGCCGTGGCCGCACGGCTCAACCGGGCGCGCAAGCTCCTGACCGGCCCCTGGGCGACGCCGTCCACATAAGCCACCACAGGCCGTCTGGCAGTGTCCAGACTGGAGATTTCAACGCTGGACTCAGGACTCAGCAGAGCGCTTTTCCAGTTCGCAGGCTCCATGACATTCGAGCCGACGAGGAGCCAGGCTGGGGTGTCCGCCAGCAGAGGGGCCGCCCCCATGGCCCGCGCATAGGCGGTGCTGCCTGCGGCCGTGCAGACCAATGCGCCGTCACACACCAGCTTGTCGATGCGGGGCACGTCGTTCACCCGCATCTGCAGCCAGGCGCTCTGGCTGCTGGCCCGTTCCAGCCAGGAGTCATTGAAGGCATAGGTGCTGCCCCAGGCACCATCGAGGGTTTCATACTCCACATAGATCAGGGGAAGCTGCCGGAAAATCACCTCATGCGCCGGCAGATGTTCGTCAAAAACCTGCTCCGGCGCGTTCATGAGAAAGCCCACATGCCCGGCATTCACCCCAAAAAACGGCAGCCTGCGCCGCCAGTGGTCACGAATGCTCCGCAACATGGTGCCATCCCCGCCCAGCACCGCGATGAAGGCGGGATCGTCGTGATCGGCGACGGCCGAGAATTTGGCGGCCCAATCCGCCGCCCTTGCATTGCCAGGGGCCTGCTGCACCTCGCACCTGAGTCCCTCCAGCGATCCGGCAGACCATGCGGCTGGAATGGTGCCTCGGTACAACCCATAGCGCTCCATGTAGCTCCAGGCTCTCGGCGTGAGCAGCATCGCGGCATCCCGGCCATGCTCCATCCATTCCTGCACATCTCCTGCCAGGCCTGTCTTTTCCACCAAGATCCGCTCATGCCATGGAGGCAGCGGCGCTGAGGCCTGCCCGTCCTCCCGCCCAGCAACCACCGCAAACCGGCACTGCTGCCAGGAGTCCCCGGAGTGCTCCCATGCCGGGTGCATCGAGTCCAGCGCGGCCGCCCCTCCGGCCAACGTCGCCTCCTCCACCACATGCCACACCTCATCCCCGCTGGCGGCCAGCCGCCGGCCAAGCGCCTCCTGGGCACTGCAAAAGCCGGACTCAAGATCGCTCAAGTCCACCACGACGCCGCTCAAGTCCCCGAACGTGATGTCGCACAAAGCCGCCCGGAAAGTCGAAGGCACCAAGGTGGTGGGATGCGTCCCCGCCGAGGCGGCGCAAGGAACAATGCGCACCTCGTCAAAGCTCACCGCCAACTGTTCAACCACACGGCGATGGTGGAGCGTTGGCGGGTCAAAACTTGCGGCAAAGAGGGCGATGCGGCGAGGCATGGCGGCGTGAATATATCATTCTTGGAATGATCACCCGCCAAAAGCAAGCCAATGCGCCGCCGCTGCGAAGAAACAGCCTCGCCCCCCCTCGCCCGCCGGATGATGACGCCATGTGGATCCAGTGTGGCGGGCAGGCCACCAGCGCTTCGCCGGACCGACGTGCGGATACACGCTCCACTGGGCGAGGCCGTCGTGAAAATCCGATCCAGCCGTGGTGGCAGTGATCCAGTCGGGATCGACCACAATCTGCCCCTGCTCGTTGCAGGCTGCCAGCGGATAGACCGTGCCACGATCCCCCGAAGCGGAGGGGGTGTCGTTGCGCCGATGACCGAGATAGATCTCTCGAAAGCCGTGCCCAGTGCGACCGTCGTCATCCGAGATGGCGATGTGCAGTGCAGCGCATCGCGCCCGCCATAGACACCGACGCCTTCGTGCTCCAGCAGCAGCTCGCAGTTGTTCCAGGTCAAAACCAACCGCTCGGAGCGGTGGCATCGTGGCCGGCATCCTGCAAAAACAACATGCGCGGAGGCTCGGCCGCACCTGCCGACACGACGGCGAGAGCATCCAGCAGGCATAAGAAACGAAAGGCTCCAAGCAGCAGGTGTTTCATGGCTGAGCGGGTGATGCGACGGCCCGGCGGACATGACATCCTGGCTCGTCTGGGTGTTTTTTATGCTGGCGTCTTTTCAGCCGGACATCTAGCGTGATAACGCTGGTCCTTTCTCCGAACCATGAACACACCTGACAAATCCCCCACCCCAACCCGCCGCAGCTTCGTCAAACAATCCGTCACCGCAGGCTTTGGCTTCACCTTTCTGCCGGCCTACCTGACCAGCGCACGTGCGGCGGACAATCCCAAGCTGCCACCGAGCCGGCGCGTCAATCTGGGCTGCATTGGAGTCGGCGGACGCGCAGGCAGTGTCATCCCCGGGCTGACGGAAGGAGGGGCTGCCACGGCTGTGGCCTTCACGGACGTGGACTTCGTCACCGCGAAGAGCGCCGAGAAAAACCTGAAGGCCTTCCCGGACGTGAAGCGCTTCCACGATTTCCGCGAGATGCTCGACAAAATGGGCAAAGACATCGACGCCGTCAGCGTGGTGACCCCTGACCACACCCACTTCACCGCAGCCATCCACGCGATGGCTCTGGGCAAGCATGTGTATGTGGAGAAGCCGCTGACGCACACGTTTGAGGAGGCGGAAATCCTCATGCGCGCGGAGAAGAAGTTCAATGTGGTGACGCAGATGGGCAACCAGGGCCACACCTCCGCCGGCGCGGAGCAGTTCAAGCAGATGCTGGCGGCAGGCGTCGTCGATGACATCGTGAAAATCGACGCGTGGAAATCACCCTCGCTGTGGTTCATGAACGCGGCCGAGCGCATCCAGGGTTATCCGGCAGAGGAGCCCATGCCCGAGTCCCTGAAAACCTGGGACCTCTGGTGCGGACCTCAGGAGGTGAAGCCATTCAGCAAGATGTACCACGCCTTCAACTGGCGTGGATTCCACCTTTATGGTGGCGGCATGTTTGGCGACTGGGGGGCGCACATCATCGACTTCGTCCATGACCACCTGAAACTCGGCCTGCCCACACGCATCACGCCTCTGGCGCTCGCCGATTACAACCAGGTCAGCTATCCACTGAGCTCGGACATTCGTTTTGAGTTCCCTGAACGCGGGGAAAAGATGCCCGCCGTGGAACTGCACTGGAGGGCTGGCGGCGACACCAAGATCGAGGTGCCTGAAAAATTCGGCGATCCAGACAAGGATGGCAAAATCGTGATCCCAAACCCCGGCAACACCGGCTCCCTGCTTCACCAGAAGCAGGGTGATTACCTCGTCCAACGCGGCTCCCACGACCGTCATTCGCTGGTGTATCCACGCGCGAAGATGGTTGAGTTCAAAGACGCGATGGCTCTCCATCCGCCGAAGCACAATCACTTCCAGAGCTTCATCCAGGCCTGCATGGGCAATGGCGGCACGGAATCGCCCTTCAGCGTTTCCGGGGTGCTCACCCAAGTGCTGAACCTCGGCACCATCGCCGAGTATCTGAACGTCGATCTTCAGTTCGACCCGAAGACCAAGCGCTTCATCGACAACGACGCCGCCAATGCGCGTCTGGCAGGCCCGCCCCCGCGCGCCGAATGGGCCGACTGCTACAAGCTGGCATGAAGTGGATGCCGCCTCTGGACGGCACCTTTGCGGTCCAGAGGAACGCCCATCACAGAGCGGGAAGTTTCTGCGTCTGCTGAAACACACGTCAGCCCGCCCTCATTCAGCGTCGCCTCATTTGATCTTGGACTTGTTCATCCACCGTTTGGCGCAGTCCGCCTGCTCGCGGGTTTCCAGGCAGCACTTCCGGCGAGCGCGGATCCACTGAACGGGATCGCTGCCTACGGGGATGAAACCCGCCCTGGCACACCAGGCCACGATGAACTGCCCCGTCCGGCCGCAGCCCGCGACGCAGTGCACCACCACGGGTTCACGGGCGGCTTTGTGCGCGTCCATCAGCGTGATGAAGTGCTCCATCTGCGCATCCGTCGGCACGCCGTAGTCCGGCACATGGATGTGGTGGTAGGCAAACTGGGGCGGCACATCCTTGCGGTTGTCAAACTCGCAGCAGTTCACCACAGCCCGTATGCCGTGCTCATCATAAAGGTCGAACACATACGGGTCAGGCCACCACGACGCGGCGATCACCCCCTCCACAATCCAGGTAAAAGGCTCAGTTCGTTCAGGCTGGCCACGTTCAGGCCAATACCAGGGGCGGATAGGCGACGGCATGGGGTTGGAACTTTTATCAATCCTGGCTAGGCTGTGAAGAAAGTGTCCTCATGCGAATACGGCGGGGCGCAGCAGCAGAGGAAGCGGAGGGTTTGTGAGGCGATGATCTGGTGCCAGGCGCCGGGGGGGATGAGAATGGCGTCGCCAGGGGTGACCTCTCGGGTTTCGCCGTCGATCTCCATGATGCCGTGGCCTTCGAGGATGAAGTAAAACTCCTCGCTGAGCTTGTGGTAGTGGCGTTCGGTGGGCTGGCCGACGGGGACGGTGGCCTCGGCGAGGGACTGGTTCCGCACGGGGGCGTTGGTGCGGTCCAAAATGCTGCGGATGGTGCTGCCGTCCTTGGTGGTGAATGGCGGCTGCGCGGAAAGCTGGTTGATGGTCATGCAGGGAGTGTGTTACTCCTGCCATCACTTATGGCGAACGGATTTCCTCTCGAAAAATGCCACGCGGTCATCACCGGCGCGTCCTCCGGCCTGGGGGCCGAATTTGCACGGCAGCTGGCGCCGCATGCGGAAACGCTGGTGCTGGTGGCGCGCCGCGCGGATGCGCTGGAGGCGGTGAAAAGCGGGCTTGGCAGCACCAAGGCTCGTGTGCTCTGCTGTGTGGCGGACCTGGCGAGCGACGCCGGGCGCGGGGCCGTGCTGGCGTTTCTGGATGCCTACGGTGTGACCCCGAGCCTTCTCATCAACAACGCGGGCCTGGGGGATTACGGCACCTTTGCCAGCGCCGCCGCCGACAAGACGCGGAACCTGATCGAGCTGAACATCACCGCGCTGACGATGCTGACCCATGCGATGCTGCCGAAACTGCAACGCCCCGGCGGCGTGGTGAATGTCAGCTCCCTGGCCAGCACGCTGCCCATGCCGGAGCTGGCGGTGTATGCGGCCAGCAAGGCGTATGTGACGAGTTTGTCAGAAGCGCTGGCGGTGGAACTGGCGCCCCAGGGCATCACGGTCACGTGCGTGTGCCCGGGACCGACGCCGACAAACTTCAGCCAGACGGCCCGCCGGGAGGATGGCACGGACACAAACCGCGATGGCCAGGACCTGCTGCGCATTCCCCCGCAACAAGTTGTGCGTGAGGGACTTCAGGCGCTGCAAAGGGGCCGCGCCTGCGTGTTTCCGGGGACAGCGGTGTCCCTCGCGGGTGTTCTGTTTCGCCTGATGCCGCGTCCGCTCATGAGGTTTGTCCTGAAAAGACGAATGGAAAAACCCTGAGATTTTGCAAAAACCTTTTTTGCACGGCGTGCGATGGGTGGGGTGAAAGGACTCCCGAGAACCACCGCACCCATCATGAAAACACTGTGTCTTCTTCCTCTTCTTGCGCTCACCTCCGCCAGCCTGTTTGGCGAGGAGCCTGAAAAAATCACCCAGCCAGGCGCTGTCTCTGGCACGGTCAACATTGCCTTCAATTCCCGGACCCGGCTCAATGATGAGGGCAAGCCGGAGAAAGGAGCCAAGGATGTTTATGAGGTGGCGCTCAATGTGGCCAAGACCACCGAGTTCAAGGGAAAGGTGGAGCGCCAGCCCCTGATCACCAGCAAGATCCTCGGCAGTGTGGAGCAGGCGGGGCAGCTCTTTTATTCGCTGGACCTTGCCGTGATCAACCCGGTGAACATGACCCAGAAGAAGACGGTCGGCAAATGGGTGGGCACCGTGCCGATCGACAACCAGGGCGTGTATGACCTGACCGGCGCCGCCGACAGCAAGCACCGTGTCAGCATCGACGCCATCGGCCGCGCGCCGGCTTTCACCGACAACTTCGGCGGCCGCCTCTACGGCAAGGGCAAAAAGACTGACGGCGTCATGTCCTACGTGCGCAAGCTGCAGGGCAAGGAGGTGAAGCTGGAGGTCAAAAACGTGGACCCCATGCGTTTTGAGAATGTGCAGTTGGCCATGGGACCTGCCCAAAGCTACCCAAAATGCACGGTGACCGGCAACCTGGACTTCGACTACGAGACTGGCAACTGGCTGACCAATGGCATCCGCTTCCACTACGCCCTTAATGGCAAGGAATATGAGGATGTCGTGACCGGCTCCATCAAGTGGGTGGAGGACCCCAACCGCTCCTCCAACGGCAAGGGGCAGTACGAGTTCAACCTCCGCTGGAACGAGGACAAGAACAAGCCCTCCAGCACCGAGGCGGACGCGTTCAAGGCCGCCAACGATGAGGAGGCCTTCTTTGCCGTGGACAACAGCGTCCCCTCCCTCACTGGCATGATCTCCTATGTGGACACCATGGCCAAGGTCGGCGGCGAGGACTCCGTGAGCGCCAGCAAGATCACCTATCAGCTTGATGCCAACCAGCTCACAAAGCAGCAGATCATGAACTTCATCAAGCTCTGGCTCATCGGCATCGGGCCGACCAACGACGAGTAAGGCTGGACAAACCCGAGCGGCGTGGCCTGTGAGGGCCACGCCTTTCTTGCATCTCAAAATCACACCTCTTTTTTCAGTCATGAACCCAGGCCGAACTCCTCTCTTCCGCTCCGTCATGCGCGCAATGCGCCAGGCATCAGCCCCCCACCACACCCGGCGGGATTTCATCCGCCTAGCCACCGCGGCGGGCGCGTCCGCCGCCTTCGGCCTCCATGCCCAGGAGGCCGAAAAGACGGTGAAGAAAATCGAAGGACCCGTCGCCGTTGTCGGCGGTGGCATCGCCGGTCTGACGGCCGCGTTCCGCCTCATGCAGGCAGGCGTGGAAGTTCATCTGTACGAGGCGCAGGAGCGCTTTGGCGGCCGCATGTGGACCAAGCGTGACTTCAACAAGGACGGCATGTTTGTGGAGCTGGGGGGAGAGCTGGTGGACTCCAACCACACCGACCTCATCGAGCTGGCCAAGGAGCTCGGCGTTGACCTGCAAAACCTCAAAGAAGGTGACGACGGCGTGGACTTCTACCACTTCGGCGGAAAATTCTACACCGACAAGGATGTCATCAGCGCCTTCGAGCCGCTGGCCAAAAAGATCGCCGCGGACGCCGAAGGCCTCTATGACGACAAGGGCGAGCCCACCGCGAAGGCGCGCCAGTTCGACAACATCAGCCTCAAGGACTACCTGAAGCAGGCGGGAGCTGGCACCGAGCGCTGGATCCTGCAAATGCTGGAGGTCGCCTATGTCCCTGAATACGGCGTGGATGCGGAGAAACAGTCCTCGCTGAACCTCATCGACTTCATCAACCCTGACACCAGTGACGGTTTCCAAGTCTTTGGTGAGAGCGACGAGGCATGGCGTGTGCGCGGCGGGAACGACACCCTGCCCACCGCCGTCCATCGTGCCCTCCAGGGCAAGGTGAAGCTGCATGGCGGCCACCGCCTTGTCCGCATCCAGGATGACGGCTCCAAGACCAAGCTGAGCTTCACCACGGACTCCAAGCTCCTCACCCCCAGCTATGCCCACGTCGTGATGGCCCTGCCCTTCACCATCCTGCGCGGCATCGATGGCGTCACCGAGCTGAAGCTGAGCGAGGAAAAGCACCGCGCCATCCAGGAGATGGGCTACGGCACCAACCTCAAGGTCATGTACGGCTTCAGCGAGCGGCTGTGGCGCACGCCCTTCGGCGGTCGCACGGAGTTCTGCAACGGCGCCGTGTATGCGGACAAGAGCTTCCAGAGCGTGTGGGAGACCAGCCGTGGCCAGGCCGGCGACAGCGGCATCATCACCAACTTCATGGGCGGCTCCGTGGGCGCGCAATACGGCCCGGAGAACATTGAAAAATACATCGCCGAGCTCGACACCATCTTCCCCGGCCTCAAGGCCAAGGCGGATGGCAACAAGACCATGCTGAACTGGCCGAGCATGAAGACCATGCGCGGCAGCTACTCCAGCCCCCTCGTCGGCCAGTATTGCTGGGTCTATGCCGCCGCCACCACCCCGGAGCTGGATGGCAGGCTCGTCTTTGCCGGTGAGCACACCAGCGGCGAGTCCCCCGGCTTCATGAACGGCGGCGTGGAAAGCGGCAACCGCGCCGTCAAGGAGCTGCTGGGCACCAGCGAGGCCTGAATGCCCAGCCCTCCTGTCCTTCCGCATGCGCATCAGCAATGATCGTTGCATGTGGAGGGCGGGAGGACTTTATTTGCCACGTGCGCTGTCCTGCCTGCCGAGCCCCCGCGATTGAGATCGACGCTGCCTGCCGGCAGTGCGGCTTTTCGCTGGAGGCGGCGGACCGCGCCTTCGGCATGCCCCCTGCCTTGCAGCGTCCGATTGATGATGCGGGCGGGCTGCTGGGGGCGGTCGCACGCAAACGCGCGCTGGCAGCCATCGCCACCTTGGAGAGCCGGTTCCCCCAATTGCGTCTGGCCGCCGTGCTGGCCGCCGTGCCCAATCAGACCCCGTTGTCCGCCTTCGCCTTCTGGCTCTTCAATCGCGGCCAGCTCTCCGGTGCCATGGAAAAAGGCGGGGACAATCATCTCGTCCTCCTGCTCATCGACACCCACACCCACCAGGCTGCCGCCATGCTGGGCTACGGCCTGGAGCCGTTCATGCAAGAGTCTCATCTGCACTCATGCCTGCTGGCGGCAGGCCCCAGCCTGAAACATCAGCGGCATGGCCAGGCCATCGAGGCCTTCGTGCGCGAGCTCGACCGCCAGCTTCACGCGCTCTGCCATTCCATCCCAAAGCAGTTCGGCATCGTCCAGGACTCGCAATGGCTGGATGCCACCGCCGCCACCGGAAATGCCGGCGCCCTCGCCAGCGCCGGGACCCTTTATTGACCGCGCCTCCATGCAACGCCGCCATTTTGCCCAGCTCCTCCTGTCCGCCGCCGCTGCCAGAACCCTGCCAGCGGCCGAGCACCTGCCGCAGAGCACCACCTTCATCGGCCAGGCCAGGTTTCAGCAGATCGTGGCCCAGGCACAGGCACAAAACTGGGCCGCCCTGCCCATGGGCGCACGCGTGGCGCAGTTTGGCCTGGCCATGCGTGGCACCCGCTATGTGGCCTGGACATTGGAGATCGACGACCGTATCGAGTCGCCCTCCGCCAACTTCAACGGCCTCGACTGCTGGACGTTCTTCGAGGTCGCTCTCGGCCTTGCGCGCATGGTCGCCAAACGCCAGCGCAGCTACTCGCCCTCCGATCTCCTGCGCCAGATCGAATGGACCCGCTACCGGGGCGGCGTCTGCCGTGGCCACTACCTGGATCGCATCCATTATCTGGACGAATGGTACACCGACAACGCCGCCCGTGGCAGCATCCGCAATGTCACGCGCGATGTCGGGCCTGTGGTCCGCCTCAGCGGCCGAGCCAATGACGAGATGTCGTTGAATCCCAGGCTGTATCGTTATCTGCGCCACAACCCCGCGTTGGTGCCTGCCATGCGGCAGATCGAGTCACGGCTGGAGCGTGTGCCCTTTCACTTCATCCCCAAACACCAGGTCGCCGCATGCGAGCCGCGCATCCAGAGCGGGGACATCATCGGCATCGTCACGAACCGCCAGCACGTCTTCTGCTCCCACGTCGGCCTGGCCCTCCGCACGGCGGATGGCGTCTGCCGCCTCATGCACGCCTCCTTGACCCAAAAGAAGGTCGTCGTGGACAAGTCCATTCATGAGTATCTGAACTCCGTGAACAACCACGCGGGCATCGTGGTGGGGCGGCCGCGCGAAGCGTGAAGACCGCCCCTCGCGGCACAACCAAGCGCCTCACTTGTCGAAGAACGACTCCTCCTCGCGGTCTCCGACCTTGAGATAGCGGTAGAAGACTTCGAGCTGCAGCGTGCACAAGG
>CAZPSQ010000013.1:0-49466 GCA_964588755.1 uncultured Prosthecobacter sp.
AAAACGAAAGGCATTCCGTCTTCAAAGCCGCGCCACGAAACAGGCGCGGCTTTTTTCATGCGGATGTTGGGGGGCGCTGCATCACCCCCGTCAGAAAAATCCAGCATGCTCCCGTTTGCCAGCGCCTCCGCCTTGATCAACACTGTGCCTTCCCCCCAGACCTCCGATGAAGAGCCAGAAACAACGCAACCGTGCCCCCCGCCCCTTTAAAAACAAAGGCGGCCAGGGCGGTTGGTCGGATGGCGGCAGCTTCATTCCCGTGTCGAAGAAGCCAGTGCCCCCGGTCAAAAAGCCTGCGGATGCAAAAAGTGAGGGGGCAGACAAAGACGGGGCCTGACCTCACCCACGTTCGACCCATAAGGCCAGGGGACAATCCACATCCGTTCTTGTAAATGCCGCACGCCGTTTCTGTGCGTTCGTCGGTCCATTCATGCTGCCTCAATGAAAACCAACCGTTCTTTCCAGTCCGCGTTCGTCTTCCTGCTCGCCTTGTTCGCCACCGTGGTCCTCCACGCGGAGGACAAGCCGTTTGAGGGCGACACCCTTGGCAGGCTCTCCCTCGGCCAAAAATGGGAGGATGCTCTCAAGGTGCTCGGAAAGCCTGAGTCCAAAGGGGTCAGCACCCACTGGGAGGCCACGGGGGAGTGGGTGCAGGATGTCGAGTATCCCGCCCAGGGGCTCAGCCTCAAGGTGGCATCCAAGAAAAAGGCCGGCCCGCAGACCGTCCTCATGATCACCGCCGCCGCTCCCTGCTCCCTCGCCACCGGCCGCGGCATCAAGATTGGCAGCGCTGAGTCCGAAGTGAAAAAGGCCTACAAGGACGTGCTCAATGCCGAGGACAGCGAGGCTGGGAAAACCCTGGTGGCAGGCTCCGTCTATGGGGGCGTCATTTTCACACTCACCAAGGGCAAGGTCAGCGAGATATTCATCGGCGCTGCCGCCGAGTGATTCCAACGGCCGCGCCAGCCGCCACATGCGATCCCGTGGCAGGCCTCAAAAAAACGGAGTCGCTGCCCGGCAACTCCAGGTCATCTCCCAGGCGCAGGTTTGCAGGCCCCCCTCGACAGCTTGTCCTAAAAGTCTGGCCCGCAACACCTCCGCGTTCCCCTTCGTTGGCATCAACTCCCCCCCATCCATGAAAGCCCTGACGCTCTTCATTCCTGCCGTGGTCTGCCTGATCACCGCCACCACGTCCTTCGCCCAGCAGGACACCGCGCGCCACCGGGCCTTGTATGACAAGATCAACGCTGAACAGAAGTCGTTCCAAAAAGTCACCGCCATCCACAAGGATGATCCCACCGAGTTCGAGCTCACCGGATGGCTGGAAAACGGTCAGGTGCGGAAGATCGTCGCCAGGAACAATGACGACGGCAATGCCGTGGAGGAAATCTACTTGGAGAACGAAAAGCCGCTGTTTGTTTACAGCACCTACACCCAGGGCGGCGTCAATGGCGGGCCGCGTGTGGAGGAGCGCTGCTACTTCAAAGACGGCAGCATTTTCAAATGGCTGACCACAGAGAAGCCCGCGCCCGTGCTCCATGCCGAGGACTATGCTGCCAACACCGGGCGTCTCACCGGCAACTGCACCGCCTTTGTCGCAGCCTTGAAGAAGGCGGCAAAGCCCACGGGCAAGCCCGCCGCCGCTGCACACGTCGTTGAAGGCACCTTCGTCGGTGTTGAGCAGGGGGACTATGCCCACTGGAACATGCGCGTGAAGGGGGCGGACGTCTCGCTGTTCGTTTTGCGGCCTGACGCCAGCGTCGAAAAGGTCTTGGAAAAACCAGAGGCCTACGCGGGAAAAAACTGCCGCGTCACCGTGAAAAAATCCATGGAGAACATTCCCGAGGCGGGCGGCAAGATGGAGGTGGAGCAGGTCCTCAGCGTGGAGTGGATCGGCAAAAAGTAGAGCCTTTCCCTGCCAACGGTTTCCAGTTGCCAAGGCATGGTGGCCGGGCGGTACATGCCCGCATGTTCATGCGTCATCTTCCGGCCTTCCTCAGCCTGCTGGCCCTCCTCTTCGTCTCCTGTTCAGGTCCGGCCACGCCTCCGAACGGCGCGGGCGAGCTTCCACGCCTCATGGTCGAGCGTCTGGCATGGATGGACGAGGTGGCTCAGGTCAAACAAGCCCGGTCGCTGCCCGTGACGGATGCAAAGCGGGAGGCGGAACTGCTCCTGGCCATGGAGAAGAAAGGCGCCGCCAAAGGTCTGCCCGCCACCGCGGTGCGCTCCCTGTTCTCCGGCCAGATGGACGCCGCCAAGCAGGTGCAGACGGAGTGGCTTCGGGCACACAAGAACACACCCGCCCCAGGCGTTGCCCTGCCGGATCTCGCCGCCACCGTGCGCCCGGCCCTGGACCGGATTGGAGAAAACATGCTGGCCGCCCTCGCCACCGCCCGGGCGAAAAACAGCGGCCCGCAGACCCTGGCCGCAGCCCGTGCGCGGTTGCGGCGCGCAGGCTATTCACCCGCCGTCATCACGCCGGCCCTGAAAGGGCTGGAGGCGGCCTTCACTGCGGAATCTGCACCCCCAGAGGGACGGTGATGGTCCGCCCATCGACACGCACCTGGCAGAAGAAGCGGAAGAACCCGGTGCGGGGTGGATAGATCTTAAAGGACAGCACAGGGCCGCCGCGCAGTTCGTCGCGCAGGATGTCCCCGCCCACCGGGTGCAGGCGCAGGATCGTGTTCCCATCCGCATGGATGCCGGTCAGGTGCGCAAAGGCATTCATCAGCGGCTCCAGCCGCGTCACCGGCTGCCCGTTGCTGTCGGTGATGTTGAGGCGCATCACGCTCACCTGCCGCGCGGGAGGAAAGCCGCCATTTCTGCCGGTGAAGGTCAGTTGGAAATGCAGTCCGTCAGCAGTCCCGCTCAAAGCCTCGATGAAGTCATGGCGCGCGCGGTCCATGGCCTTGAACTCGCCTCCCAGGTCGGCGGTGGGGTATTCCGGAATCGCGGTTTCTTCAGGGACCACCTCGGCCCAGGCCCGATAGGGGCCGTCAGTCGCCGGGGTGAAGTCCACGCGGAGGTGGCCGTCAGCTCCCGGCAGGCCGGGGGGCAGCACATGAAAATCCGTCAATGCCTGGTTCACCAGCAGCAGGCGGGCAGCGGCTCCGTGAAAGGGGAGCAGGCGGTCGGTCTCAAAAGCGGAGCCATCCGGCTTTTGCAGTTTCAGATCGATCGTTGTGGCAGCCCCGGCCTGGAGCGCGGGCACCTCCTTCACCCCCAGCTTTGCCTGTGCCACCTCCGGCACCGCATGCAGGTCGGTGTGGGGAATGCGGCGGATGCGCAGCCGCCCGCCGCAGAAGCGGCAGCGCGCGTCTGCCTGCGGCGTCACCATCTCGGGGTGCTGCGGGCAGGCGTGGATCTCCGCGTTCACATCAGCGGCGGCAAAGGCGGGCCGCAGATCCGTCAGGGCGGTCTGCAGCCGGGTGAAGGCCGCCTCGCAGCTCTGCTGCAGCCGGGCCATGCCCGCCTGCGCGGTGTCATTCACACACCGAAATGCCAGCGTGGTCTGCGCGTCGATCAGCGGCCGCTGCTCCAGCGTCGGGGCGGAGCGCGCCAGCGTGCGCAGCGCACCGCTGCAAAGGGCCACCTGCTGCGGCACCTCATCCAGGCGCTGCTCCTTCAGCAGACGGCTCACGTTGGTTGTGGACAGCCGGATCACATTCCACGCCTCTGCGGCGGTTTGCGGTTCCAGCACCTGCGGGGACACCGGCAGGTCAGCCCGCAGCGCGTTCGTCAGCAGCAGGGTGGAGAGATGGAGGACCAGAAACCTGCGCATGGGTGGAGCCTATTTCACCGCGATGTCATCCGGCGTCCACAAGGTCTTGTCAGGCCCGGCCGAGCGGACCTCCATCTCCTGCGAGGATAGTTGATGGAAAAAATACGGCGTGCCAAAGCTGTCCAGCAGCTCGCCCTGGTCATTCAGCCGCAGATTCTCCTGCGGCAGATAGCGCGCGCCCTTGGGGTTGCCGCCGTTCAGCGTCTGCACAATCTCCGCGTTGGTTCCCACCGGGTTGCCGCCAAAGCGCTGCCCGTAGTGGCGCAGGTTCAGCGCCACGGCCTCCGCCTCCTGCCGTGCCGGGCTGTCTTCATGCGGCAGCGGTGGAGGGCTCTGCGGCCGCGGGGCCTCCCTGGTGGCGGGGGGCGTTGCCATGGCCTGCTCCGGTGACGGCGGCGGTGCAGACTCCGGGGCCGGGCGCGCGGGGGCGGCATGTGCAGGCGCGTCCGCCGCTGCCGTTGGACGTGCCGCAGGCGGGGTCACGCCAGCTGTCTCCAGCGGTGCAGGCCCCGCAGGCCGCCTCCACACCCAGGTCAGCACCCAGGCGGCCAGGACCACAGCACAGGTCAATACGATGCGACGCTTCATGCCATTCTTTCTCTATGTCATGAACCCAAGGTCGCTTGTGGCAAAGCGGCCCACATTTGGAAAGATGGAAGGCATGTCCGTGGCGGTCACGCCGAACCACCTGGCCAGCGTGGCGGAGAACTGGTCCACCGCCAGCGTGGGAATCCACCTTCCCGTGCTGGTGTCATTGGGGCCGTTGATGGCAAACACGGGCAGGTGGCCGTAGGTGCGCCTGCCGTTCACCGCGCCGCCCATGATCATGTGGTGGCCGCCCCAGCCATGGTCGCTGCCCTGGCTGTTGGTGGGGAAGGTGCGGTTGAAGTCACTGGAGGTGAATGTGGTCACGCTTTGCGACGCTCCGATCTGCTCCATCGCACGCTGGAAGGCGAACATGCACTCGCTCACATCCCTCAGCAGATTGGCGTGCGTGCCCGTGGTCGTGTTGAGGTTCGGCGCAAAGGTGACTTGCGAGGTATGGGTGTCATAGCCCCCGACGGAGCAGAAGAAGATCTGCCGCCTCATGTTGAATGCAGCCGGTCCTCTCGCCTGGATCAGCCGGGCGATCATCTTGAGCTGGTTGCCCAGGCCGCTGGTGGGAAAGGGCGTGTCCCACACCCACGGGGGCGATCCCGTCTCAGAGGTCGCCGCGATGCTGGTGTTCAGCAGGTCGCCAGTGGCAATGGCGCGGTCCACCACCTCGGCATAGCTGCGCCGTTGCAGGTTCGTGTTGCTCAGCGCCAGGATCTCGCGCAGGGCGCGCACCCGCGTGCCCGTGCCGGTCATCAGATCACCGCTCAGCGTCACCGCGCCTGTCGTGGACACATGGTATTGGGAGATGAGATTCCCCACCTCCAGTGTGTTCGCCCCGTTCAGGGACACGGACATGGATATCTTGCCGTTGGGATTGGCCCAGGTGTCCAGCAGGTCGGCCACCCGGCCGCCCCAGCCGGTGGCTGGCGGTTGGTCTGGTATCGACGTCTGCCACTGCGTCACCTGGTCACTGTGGGAAAAAAGCTGCGGCGGGCGTGTTCCTGTCGCGTTGGCCAGATACTCAGCACGCGTGATCGGCCGCACCAGCGTCCCCACATTCAGCACCGGCACCAGCTTGCCCTCTCCAAACAGGGTCTGCATTTTGGTGCAGGCCGGGTGAAAGCCGTGGCCATGCCCATCGGCGTCCTGATACTCGGCATCACCCGCGTTCGGGCCTGTGCGCAGCGTCAGCAGGGAGGTGGAAGGCAGCGCCAGATTGCCACGAATGGCCGCATACTGGTTGTAGGTCGTCGTGTCTGTCGGCACGATCCAGTTGTTGGAGTCGTTGCCTCCCGACAGGAAAAGGCACACCAGCGCCTTGTAGTCAGTGGGCGGATCTGCCGCCAGGGCCGATCCGATCAGGCGCAGGTCGCGTATCGTGCTGGTCACAGCGGCGGCTCCCAGCCCGGCGCAGG
Organism: uncultured Prosthecobacter sp.; assembly: GCA_964588755.1. Classification (GTDB taxonomy): domain Bacteria; phylum Verrucomicrobiota; class Verrucomicrobiia; order Verrucomicrobiales; family Verrucomicrobiaceae; genus Prosthecobacter. The sequence goes on from CAZPSQ010000013.1 coordinate 5,794, forward strand.
CGGCGCGCCCCGCAAAACTGCGGCGCGTGAGGATGTTTGGCACGGGGCGTGGGCTCGGTTTCATGCGGATCAACGCTGGATGGTGAAGTCGGGGCTCGTCAGGATCAGATGCAGGATGGTGCGCAGCCGGTCGCGCATGTTCGTCGTGCCCGGCGCGGTGGTGCCGTTGTTGTAGGGAATGACGGACACATGCGCGTTGGCCACGCCGCTGGCGTTTGGCGCGGCCGTGCAGTTCACCCCCGTCAGGGTGAAGGTGTCCGCGTCCACCACAGTCACCGTGCGTGCCGTGGTCGTGTTGTTCACCACTTGGCTGAAGGTCCCGTTGCCTACCCCGCTCAGCACCACTGAACTGCCCGTGGTCAGTTTGTGCGGCACGGTGGTGTGGATCCGGCAGGGGGAGCCAACTTCGATCGAAGCGATCGGCGTGGCCACAAAGTCGCGGATGATCGTCTTCGCCTGCGCGGGCATCTGGTCCGCCGTCAGCAGCACGCTCAGGTGGTTGATCAGCGTCATCAGGTTCTGGTTGTGCGTCCAGGGCACCGTGCTCACGGCCGGCGCGCCGAGTCCGAGGTCCGTCAGATTGGGCGCCACCATCCACGGACTGTAGTCCAGCACCAGGGCGTTGCTGCCGCTCTTGAAGCTGCTGGTGCCATTGGTGTTGCCGGAGGGGTTGAACAGCCCGTTGTAGATGAAGTTCGCCTGCCGCACCACAGTCGTTTCCGCCGTGTCCTGGAACTCCGGCGTGGTGATGCCCTGGGACGCCAGTGCGCCCGGAAATTTGAAGTCCGGCAGGAAGAAGTTGAACACCGTGGGCGAGTTCAGCGGCGACTGCCCCAGGTCCAGGTCCGTGTTGTCCATGCGGAAGGTGCTGGGGCGGGAGCCCACGCTGCCGCTGCGTGTCAGCGGCAGGGACTTCAGCGGGAACTGGTAAACCGAGTTCACCCCCTGGTTCGTGCCCAGGTTGGTTCCGGCGGCAGGCGCCAGGAAGGTCCAGGTGTTCCCGTCCACCACGCTTTCCACCGTGGCCACCATGTCCACCGGCAGGGGATTGCCGCCGTAGAAGTTGATCTGCACCTGGTCGCCCACATTCAGCTCATGGTTGGAGTTCGTGTCCATCGTCACACGCCGGTCCTGCGGCGCGGGCAGGCCGGAGCTTGCGGACGTGTAGCTGCCCGGGCTGAAGCGGGGCAGCATGCAGTTGCCGCTGCGCGCGGCGGCCGTGGCGCCGGAGGTGATGGCAAACGTGAAGTTGCTGCCCGTGCCGGTTCCCGTTTCCGCGCTCGCTGTGGACAGCGTGTACACCTTGCCATCCAGATTCGCCACGCCATTGGCCGCGCCGCTGGTGAAATCCACAAACACCTTGTGCCCGGTTTGCAGCCAGTGGTTGTTCATCGTGACGGTGCAGGTGGTCGAGTTGGCCGGAATGCTGTACGTGCCTGTGGCCCAGCCCTGCGCTGTCACCGTGAAGTTGTTGCCGCTCACCCCCGACACCCCGTAAATGCCCGACCAGGGCGCGGGGCTGCCGGAGGTGAACTCCAGCATCACATTGTTGCCGTTCACCAGCTTCGGCGCGGAGCTGGCCACCACGTTGATGGTCGCCGTGCCGGTCTGGGTGTAGCTGCCGGTGAAAGGCGTCACGCGGAAGGCGCGGGCCGCCGCCGCCACCCGCAGCACAGGCTCACGCTGCTTGCCAAAGGCAGGCTTGGTGATCATCACCGGGCTCCGTGCCTCATGGTCCAGCAGGATCGCCTTGATCACCGCCCGCATGTCACCGCGCACGCCCTGGCCGTTGTCATTGAACGTCTGCGTCACCCGGTACAGGTAATCGCGTGAAGGATGGCTGGTGACCAGGCGCTGAATGAGCTGGCGGCAGATGAACGGCCCGACATTCGGGTGGTGGAAGAGCTGGTCGTGCGAGACCGCCAGCTCCTGCCCGGGCAGCGCCTGGTAGGCGGGGTGGCTGTGGTGCGTGGAGTTGTGAACTGCATACGGGTCCAGCGGCTGGCCGCCCAGTGCCTTCAGGCCGGGCAGCACCTCGTTGTTCAGCAGCCGTTTCTCACCGGTGAAATGCCGCGCCGGCACCTCCCGCATCTGCCGTGTCCAGTTGGCGGGCGCGTTCAGGGCCGTCCGCAGCGCGCCGTCGTAGCCATAGTCCCAGCCGGTGAACACATGGGAAAAGCCGATGATCTCCCGCTGCGAGTACACATCGATCGGCCGGTCTTTGGACGTCAGCATCAGCGTGCCGTCCGGCCACATCCGGAACAGCCCCACGGAGAAGAGCTGCTTGATCTCCCGCGCGTAGTTCTCATTCGGGATGCGGCCCACCATCTGGTCCGGCTTGTCGTTGCGCAGCATGTCCAGGTAGCGCCCCATGGTGGGCGTCAGTGTCGTCGCCTCCAGCACGTTGCGGAAATTGCCAAACGAGTGCCCCAGAAGCTGGTCATAGAAGTAGGAAAGGGACAGCGCGTTGTTGTCCAGCGGCCCCTGCCCGGACACCACCATGATCTCGCTCAGCGCAAAGGCCACCCGCTGCCGCAGTTGGTCATTGCCCGTGATTGACCGCCACCACCACGCGTTGAAGGAGATCTGCTCGTCAAACGCCCCGCCCTGCGCGGAGGCGTTTTCCAGCCGTAAAACTTCCGGCAGGTGATTGCTGACCGGCTTGGTGAACTCGTTCTCAATCCACCGCTCATAGCGGCTCTTCCCTCCTGCCGCGGACAGGGCCTGCAGCGCGTTGATGTCGGCAATGTTCGCACCATACGTCGCCTGCGTGAGGAAGCGCACCGCCCCCGTGTCCGTGTTGCTGTCATCCGTCCACGCTGGCGCTGGTGGCGGCGGGCTGAAGGTGCGGGATCCCGCCGCCAGCGTGTAGTTCCCCCGGATCTCACCTGCCGGATAGGCGGCCGTGTGCAGGTTGATGTAGGCCTTCCCTTGTTTGATGATTTCGATGATGTCCGCCTTGGACAGCGTGCCCACCGGCTCGATCGTCCAGTGGTGGCTGCCATCCAGCTGCGGGCCGTCATTCGGATTCACCGGCTCCACGCCGTCATACACGATCATCGACGCATGCGTCAGGTAGGGGTCCACATGCACGTGCCAGTCATTCATGGGACCGGTCAGACCGCTGTAGGCAAAGCTCACGATCGCCGTGTTCTCGTCCTCGCTCAGACGCAGGGTGGAGGTGCCCACCCCGTTGGTGATGGCGCCGTTCTGCGAGAGCATGGACGCCACATACAGCGTGCCGGGTGTGGAGCCCGGCGGCGGCTCCACGTAAGGTGACAGCACAAAGCCGGGCACCACTTCTGTAGGCGCGTCGCCGCTCTGCCCCGGTTGCTGCCAGCCCACGGCCAGGTGGCTCTCTCCTCCGCCCGCCAGATGCAGGATCTCAATGTGGTAGCGTTTCCCCTCTTCCAGCGCCAGCCATGCGGTCTTCTGCCTGGGCTCGGTGGCGCTGTTCCATTCCTCCGCTGCGGTCCCCGTCGTGACCCAGGCGCGTTTGAAGGCGTTCACCGGCTCGTCATCATTGGAGATCCACAGCTCGGCCGCATGGCTGGCCGCCAGCCAAAAATAGTAGTTCCCGGTGGCTGGCGCGGTGATGTGGCCACGAATGCGTGCTCCATACCCGTCACCCGCGTTCGCCGGGCTTTGCAGCTTTGAAAGGCTCGTGCTGTTGGCAGGCGTGTCATGGACCGGAATGTCGGCAAGGCTCCCGCCACTGACGCCATTCCATTGTTCCTGGAGGATGTGGCCGCCGGTGTCCTCCACACGCAGGCTGACCAGGGACACCGTGGTGCCTTTCTCATCGGTCAAAGTGATCAAAATTTGATAGTTCCCGGCACTGCCCGCAGGGGGCGTTCCGCTGAGAACCCCCTTCGCATAGGTCAGCCAGGCGGGCGCGCCGCTCACGCTCACAGCGGCTCCATTGCTTCCCATGACGGGAAGGCTCACCGCCCCGCCCACCAGGGCCACGGCATCCGTCGCGCTCACGTGGGCAGGCGGGGCCAGCGGCGCGTTGCCAGGGTACAGCCGCTCCTGTGGAATGATCTGGCGTGGCTGGCTGGGGCTGTACCAGAACAGCCTGCAGCGCGCGGAGCCGGAACCCTCATAGAGGTCGAGCTGGATGTCATACCGCGCTCCGCCCACCATGGGAATGCGGACGTACCGCTCATTCGCCACGAAGGACCATTCCTTCGTCGGCTTGTTCACACTCTCGATGCCTATGTTGCCGGTGCCGGACACATGTTTCCCCGCGCCCAGATTCACCGTGAAGGTGTTTGATGTGACTTCGGTGACGATGTGGTCGGCCACGTCGGAAATGTTCAGCGCCCCCGAGCCAGACGTCGCAAGGTTTCTGGCAATGGCCACCGTGAACGTGGCCGAAGTCACCGCCGTGATCGTGTAGGCCGTGGAGGACAGGCTCGCAATCCCGCCGCTGGTGGGGTCCAGAAACACCGTCTCGCCCACGGTGTACGCCCCTGGCAGCACGTTGGTCACGCCGGAGTAGTCCACCACCAGCGTGCCCGCCTCACCATTGTAGTCATACGTTCCGCCGGAGGAGTAGCTGGCCGTGCCGCTGGTGGGGTCCAGGCGTGCCCTCTCTCCCACCGTGAAACTGCCGAGCTTCAGGATCGAATTGCTGTAGCTCACCACCATGCTGCCCGTGGTGCTGTTGTAGGCGTAGGTGCTGCCGCCCTGGTTGGTGGCAGCGTGCAGCCTCAGGTCCTGAAGCTGGCCGTTGATCCGCAGGGCGCAGCCGTCATCTGCATGCACCACAAGGGTGTACTCCTCCGTGAACTGCGGCTGTATCTGCCCCGTCCATCGGGCGGAGAAGGTGTCAGGATTGATCAGCCCCACCGCCGGCGTGCCCACGCCCCAGATGCCGTTGTTGCTCGCCGTGACGGCGGCGTCCACCCCCACACGTGCGGGCAGTCCGGCAAAGTTCGTGTTGGTATGGATCTTGTTGTACACGCCTGTCGTGGTGCTGGCAGGGCGGTTTTCCAGGATGCAGGCCCCGCCGGAGGTCACATTGCCCGGCAGGTTCGTGCCTGTGATGGCCACGGTGAAGCTGTTCGCGTTCGGCACACTGGCCACGCTGTAGGTCCTGCTGTAACCGGCGGGATCAGAGGCGTTCGGGATGAAAAGATTCCCTGCGGTGAAAGCCAGGGCCACGCTGCTGCTCGTGGTGAGTCCGTGGCCGGTCAGGTTGATCGTGGCCGTGCCCGTGGTGGCCGTCGCGCGGGTGAAGGTGTAGGACGTTGCCGCCTGAACATGCGGAAACTGCTCCGCCTGCGGAATGTTGGCAAAGGTGCCGTTGTCCCGGCTCCATTGCAGTCGGCAGCGTGCCTCCCCGGTCGTCTCCACATGCTCCACCCGCATCCGGTAGCGCTCAGCGGCGGAGGCTGGCACCCCCAGCGCCACCCCCGTGCTGATCTTGAAGCTGCCCACCGTGGCCGGACCGTCCCACCCATGCTCCACCACCTGCTCCCCCGGCAGGTCAAAGACTCCGTTGCGGTTGAGGTCCAGCAGCACGCGCGCCTTGTCATCCGCATCCAGTTGGAAGCGGTAACTTCCTGCCGTGGCCGGTTGCAGGTAGGTCTCAAAGGTTGTGGACAGGTTGTCCGGCGCATTGTCTGGATACACCGTCACCCCGTTCGGGGTGCCGGAGAGCCACTCATGGTCCACCGTGGCATCCACCCGCTCCACCACGGCCGGGTGGGGGAAGGACTGGATGCTGAAATTGCAGTTCCCGCTGGTGCTGGCCGGCAGCGCCCCCGCAAGGCTGAGGGAGAAGCTCATGTTGGCCGCCACGCTCGTCACCGTGTAGTCCTGGTGGTTGTAGGATGCGGAGTTCAGGTTTCCGCTGGTGAAGGTCACCCGCACCACATTCCCCACCTGCAGCGCAGGTGCCTTGCTGTAGGGGATCGTCACCGTTCCGATGTAATTGGGGGAGGTACCCGTACGGGTGAAGCTGTAGGTGCCGGCGTCGCCAAAGTTGGCCCCATGTCCCAGGGTGCCGCTGGAATGGTCGTAATAGCGCGCCAGCAGGCCGGTGCCCGTCGCCGCCGTGCTGTTGTTGATGATCACGCTGGCCTGTCCCTGGCCGTTCACCTGCAGCGGCGTGGAGCAGCTCGACATCCCTCCGGTCAGCGTCACCGTCACCGACTCCCCCCCCTCCAGCCGGTTGTCCGCGTTGGGCGTGATGGCAATGAACGCCTCGCTCGCCCCAGGGGCAAAATAGGCCGATCCCGTCAGCGGCGCGAAATCGCCCGCCCCGGCCGTGCCGCTGACGGAGTAATAAACCGTTGCCGCCAGCAGCGTCCGGGTGCGCCTCAGCCGCAGCAGGCCTGGCGGCCCGCCGTCCTCGGAGGCAAACGCATTCTCCGCCTCCACCGTCACCGTGTCCGGGCTCATCAGTTCCAGCCCTATCGCCTCCGCGTCGCTCACCCCGTCTCCGTTGCTGTCCGTCATTGCCGGGTTCAGGCCCAGCTTGCGCGCCACCCAGTCGGACACTCCGTCCCCGTTGGAGTCCACATCGGAGGTCTCCAGCTTGTAGAACTTCTTGGAACCCACCGGCTTCTGGACCGACAGAAACACCTCGGCCAGATCGGCGGAGGGGATGTATTCCTGCACGCCCGCCACGGGCGTTTGCATGTGTTCGGGACTCCAGGGTCCACCGGGCGCGTCCGCGCTCAGAACACGGTATCTTTTCCCAGCCTCCACCTTGCTGGTGAAGATGACAGCGCCCGCTGTCACAGTCATGTCCCCGATCTTGAAACAGTCGCTCGCCAGAAACGGGTTGGTTCCGGCCACGCACTCCAGCACATTCCGCGTGCCATCCTTGTCCTCATCCCCGTTCGGGTCGATGCCCCACGCATTGTACGCTCCCTGCCAGATGTCATCCAGCAGGTCAGGCCCGTTGGTCTGGCCGGGGGGCACCTGCCCCGGCGGCCAACGGAGCTTGTCCGTGATGGAACCTATGGCGACGCCATCGGCCAGCAGCCAAAGCAACGCGGAGATGGCAGCAACGCCTGGACACTTGCCGTGCATGGGAGCAGTGGGTTGAGGTGGGGTGGGGCTGCACAGATGCCGCGCCGCCTCAAAAAGGCCGCGTGTCGCATCGCGAAAAGGTGCCCAACAGCCTATTTTGCGAAAAATGCGGGGGTGGTGTCAACCCATTAATACGTCACCTCAGCCCCCCGCGATCCTCTTGGACCCGCGCATGCTTTGTGTTACCTACAGGCATCAGTGCCGGGATGCCTGCGTCTCCCGGCGTTTTCAAACCAGTTGCCATGCATTCCGAGGACAAACCGAAGGCCCCCAGACCTGATCGCACCCAGGAGACCCTGCTCCCCAAGCACGGCATGAAACTCTCCACGTTTGCCTGCACCGTATGGGTTTCCGTCCTCCTCATCCTGGTCGCCGCGGCGTGGCTGGTCGCCACCAAGTTTGACATTGGCCGCCTGCGCGGCAGCGAGCACTACGTGGCCCAGGCGCGGCAGGCCGTGGACAAAAAGGACTGGGAGCAGGCGCTTGCCGCCCTTCAAAAAGTGGACGGTCCGGCACGCGCCCAGCCCGCCTTCTCACGCCTCCTTGCCGACTATCTGATCGGCATCCGCAGCGATCCCTCCAGCCTCATCCAGGTGCTGGAAAAGCTGCAAACCACCCCGCTGTCCATGCCGGAGGACGGCATCTGGCTGGCCCGTGCCTACCTCGCTGGCGGCAGGCCCGCCCAGGCACGAAAGACGCTCGAAGGCGTCGCCGGGCAGCCGCGCGCCTCCCTGCTCTACCAGGAAACCCTCGTCGCCTTGCTACGGGAGGAAGGGCGCCCCCGGGACGCAGCCGAGGCAGAAAACGTGCTGTTCGCCCGTTTCGCCTCGGACCCCGGCGTCGCCGTGCGCAAGGCCGCCCGCGACCTGAAAGGCACCTTCCCTGAAATCCGCGAGGCAGCCGAAAAAAAGCTGTGGGAGGTGGCCACCCAGCCGGGAGATCACGCCGTGGCCGCCATGCGTGTGCTCGCAGGATACTCCGGCCTGACCCTGCCACAGGCCCGGCGGCTGCAGCAGCTGGCCGCAGCCTCCTCCTCTCTCTCCCCTGCTGAGCAGCTCAACATCGCCTCCCTGCTCCTCAGGCTGGATCCAGAGCGCCGGGAGGCCATCCTGCAGACCGAGATCGACCAGTTCAAAGGCGCCGGAGGCGAGACCTTCCAGCAGCTCGTCGCCTGGCTGGCCAAGGAAAAAGAGTTTGGCAAAATCCTCCGGCTCGTTCCCCGCGAGTCCCTGGTCCAGTCGGTCGAGCTCTTTCCCGCCGTCGCCCAAGATTTGGCCCAGCGCGGCCAGTGGACCGATCTCCTGGAACTGCTGGAAAAAGGCAAGTCCATGCCCGTGTCAAACGCCCGAGCCGCAGGCTGGCGCGCCCTGGCCACCCGCAACCTCCTCCCCGCCGACACTCGCGCCGTCCGCGCGCATTTGGAGGAGGCCATCACCGAGGGCATCGCCAAAAAGGACCACCACGCACTCAGCGCGGCCCTGACCCTGGCAGAAGAGTGGAACATGCCCGACCTCGTCCTGGACGCCACCTTGAAGCTGGCAATCCCCGGCGTGCCCAACGAGTTCGCCCTTCTCGAAAAATCCTGGCAGGTCGCCTTCCGCCTCAAGCGGGAGGCCGTCCTTGCCAGCTTGGCCGAGCGCATGGCCGCGCTGAAGCCCGGCAGCCCCGTGCTGGCCCGGCGGAACGACTATTTCCGCCTCCTCCGCGGGGAGGGGATCGAGACCACCGCCGGTGCGGTCATCGCAGCCAATGCGGCCCCGGCCGACCTCCTGCTGCATGCCCTCAAGGCCTATCGCATGGGGGACATGGTCCTCTGTGCCGCCGCCCTGGACGGCATTCACAGCACGGCGGACATGAGCCCCGGGGAGACCGCCATCTACGCCGGCCTGCTGGCCAAAGTTCGCGGCGAGACCGCACGCGCCTTCCAACTGGCCGAAAAAGTCCGCCCCGAGCTGCTCCTGGCGCAGGAGCGCGTCTTCCTCAGAATGGCGCTGTGAGGATTCAGCGCCCGCCTGCCGCCCTTCGTCGGACGACAGCCAGAATCACAAAAAGGGCAAGCAAGGTCCCGACAAGAAAGGTCCCCCCCACAGCCCCCATCGGGTGGCGCATCAGCCAGCCACCCAGCCTCAGTCCCCCATGCTTTTCCACATCTGTTTGAGGTGGGAGGCGTGGCAGAAGCGGCTCCTGCCACCCCTTCCAAAAATCAGCATGCGTGTCCGGATGTCGGCCTTCTTTGAACTGCGAGAGCATGTAGGCCGTCTTCTCCGCGTGTCTGCGCACGGCGGCAGCACGTGCCTCATGGAAATATCGGGCGATGATCGATGCATCATGCCTGGAGCCTTCGGTGCGGGTGACATCCCTGGCGAGGTCCTGCCCAAGCAGGTCCACCACATTCGTTCGTCTTGAAGGGGGGGCGATCCCACGCTCCACGGGTTCCTCCAACCTGATGCTCTTCATGAGGTGAGGATGCACGGCAGGTTTTTCGTCCAGCAACAGCTCGCCAAGGCGCAAACACGTCAGGTAATACAAGGAGTAGTGATGTGCCTTCTCATGCTGGAGACTGGGGACAAGCTGCCGGGCAAGGATCGCATGCACATCCAGGCTTTCCTGTGCAGATCCCATCTGGATCAAGCCGCAGAGGCCTTTGATCAAAACCGCCCTGGTGTGGTCCCCCGCTTGCTTTTCAAAAAGCTCACCGGCCAGGGGGCCCCATTCCGCTGTGCCTTCCCCTTCGGTTCCTTTCTTCCACCACTTCAGCAGCGCCAGGTGCACGCTCTCCCGGCCAAAGTGTGCGTTGGGGTTGATCTCCAACGCCGCCGCCACGTCTTGAATCGCTTGGTCAAGCATGCCCGGCAGCCTCCCGCGGTCCGCGCTTTTCAGCCACAAGTGAGTGTGAAACACACCCAGGTTGGCGAGCATCCGGTAACGGTGGTCCTTTGCCTGGGCGGCTGGCAAAGCCTGCATGGCCGTTCCTTTCTTTTCCATCCAGCCCACAGCCTCAGCATGTTTTCCCAGCCGGTCGCAGGCCACCGCGGCATCGTCGTAAAGGTCCAGGCGGTCGGGATGAGCGGTGACCTCCCGTGTCACCCGTTCCAGCCGCATCTGGTAGTATTCGGGTGGAAAGCGGTCAAACCAGCCCACCGCCGTCTCCACCACCTCCAGTCGTCCCCGTGCCTCCATCGCAAAGGTGTCACGGTCCCAGATGCAGGACATCAGGGGCGCGGAGGTCGTGAGAACAAGAATGCCGATGGCGAAGGCTCTCATGCCGTGGTATTCAATCGAATAGGCGGCAAAAAGTCAATGTTCTCTATAGCTTGGACAGCGGTATCATCTTCTGAGACTCGAGGTTCAGCACCTCCATGTTTGCGATAAGACGCAGCCGGTCTTCTCCCGAAACGAATGTTAGCTGTCCATTGGAATCCCTGGGACATCCTTTTCAATAGGGCTTTGATAACCTGCCCTGGTTTTTTCAAAGTCATAAATCGCGGGGATGAGAATGATGCTCATCCTCAATTCTACCGCCTTCCAGCCCCCAGTCACCTCACAACCCACGTCATTGCCTGAAGAGCCTCATTTTCGGGTCAGCACGCCAGGATGACTGGCCAGGCCTTCCTTTTCAAGGAAGCCTGACCTCCACGGTGAAAAAGCATCGCGGTTCGGTGTCTTCCACCTCCTCATGCACCACGCGTTCCCATTCGGCATTCACGGTGCTGACTTGCGGTGGGCTGGTCAGTGGCTGCCAGGAGCCGGGCTCCAAGGTTCTGCTCTTCTGCGGTGTGTGGAGCAGGCCGCTGCCCACGCGGCGCAGATACTCCACGCGCAGGCCGCCGCCAGGCAGGGCGGCGGCATGTGGCAGACCGGCGGTGCCGGTGGCCGGTGTCAGCACGCGCACATCCGGCGTGGTCAGGCTCAGGTTGAAGGCGTGCTTCAGCAGGTTCGCCACGCCGTCCTGCTGCGGGGTCGCATCAGCGGCGGCATCCGGCCCGGTCAGGCCTGCGGCCAGCATCGCGTCTGCAAACAGCCCCGCCGCCGTCCGCCCCTGGCCCTGGATGGCAAAGGTGAAGGGGGCCTCGTCCGCATCCGTGCTGGCGATGCTCACCGTGGCCTGCCGCAGGCCCCCTGCCAAAGGCGTGAAGGTAAGGGTGAAACTCGTCTGCCCCGCCGCCTCCACCACGGTGGCAGGTGCCGAGGTCAGGCTGAAGTCTGCCGCGTGCGGCCCGGAGATTTCCACCACAGGCGTGCCATTGAGGTTCAATGCCACCGTGCCCGTGTTGGCGATGACATAGGTGCGCTGCCTGCTGCCGCCTGCTTGCAGCACGCTGCCGTAGTCCGTGTGGTCGGCCACGGCGGGCGTCACGTCCCCACTGGCAATGTCCGCACCGTTGCCGCTAAGGGCGATCTCCGGCATGGGGACATCCAGGCGGAAAATGGTGCCGCCGCCACCGCCGCCGCTGGTGGTCATTCCATAAAGCTTCCCTCCGGTGCTGTCGGCCATGAAGCCACCCCGGGGTGTGGCCCCTGAAGACGCCCCCGGCCCAGCCCCCATGAACTCCAGCAGCGTGGTCAGATTGCCTGCGGGTGTCATGCGGAACGCCGTGCCATAGTTTGCGGCACCGCCCAGGGCGGTCAGGCCGTAGAAACTGCCATCCGCCGCCAGCGCCAGGTTGCCCACGGGGCTTCTGCCTTTGTCGTTGGTGCCGTTGCCGCTGAAGTTCACCAAGGTGGTGAGCACACCGGCAAGCGTGGTCTTAAACACGGTGCCATACCCCAGCGTTCCCCCTTGAGAGGTGGTTCCGTAGAGACTGCCGTCCGGCCCCTGCGCCAGGGCGCCCATGGGCTGGCCTCCCTTGTTGACGGAGGCGTTGTTCGTGAAGTCCACCAGAGTCGTCAGCACGCCCGCCGGAGTCACGCGGAACAGGGTCCCCTGGCCACTGTATCCCCCAAAGTAAGTGGTGCCATAAAAGTTACCATCCGAGGCCAGCACAAGACCGGCCTCAGGGGAGTAGCCACGGAACCCGCTGTTCTGCGGGTTGGTGAACTCCACCAGGGTGGTGAGGGCGCCTCCGGTCGTCACCTTGAACACCGTGCCATAGCCCATGCCTCCCGAGTTGGTGGTGCCGTAGAGCGCGCCGTCCGGGCCCTCCACCAGTCGGTCGCGCGGGGAGTTTCCCCGGTTGCTCGTCCCATTGTTGGAGAAGTCCACCAGCGTGGTCAGCACGCCCTCCTGCGTGAGGCGGAACACCGTGCCATAGCCCAGGGCTCCGCCCCGGGAGGTGCAGCCGTAGAAGTGGCCGTCGCTGGCGCGCAGCAGGCCGCCGTAGGGCAGGCTGCCTTTGTTGGGAGGGACGCTGCCGGTGAAATCCACCAGCTTGTTTGGCGCGCCCGCCGGGCTCATTTTAAAAATGGTGCCGCTCCCGCCGGTGCCTCCTTCAGAAGTCATGCCGTACAGGTGGCCGTCCGCCCCTTCCACCAGATCAGCCCAGGGGGTGGCTCCCGCGCTGGTGATGCCGCGATGTTGAAACTCCACCAGCGTGGTCAGTTCGCCTGCGGGTGTCACCTTGAAGGCGGTGCCCGCGCCATGGGCGCCGCCAGCGTAGGTCATGGCATAAAAGTTTCCATCGCCACCCAGGTTCAGGCGGCCGACGGGGGTGGAGCCCTTGGTGGTCCCGGAGTCGCCGCTGAAATGGACGAGGGTGGTCAGGCTGCCACCTGGGGTGATTTTGAAGATCGTTCCCCGCTCATAGGTGCCTCCGGCCGTGGTGGTGCCGTAGAGATTTCCGTCCGGCCCGGTGGTCAGGTTTCCCCTTGGCAGCCGGCCCCGGGAGTCTGTGGAGAAATGCATCAGCGAGGTCCGGAACCCTTCGGGCGTGACCCGGTAGATCGTGCCCAGGTTGGCCGGCCCACCTTCGTAGGTGGAGCCGTAAAAGCTGCCGTCCGCGGCGCGTTCGAGGCCGCTGTTGGGGGTGGAGCCACGGTTGCTGCCGGCGGTGCCGGTGAAGTTGATGAGCGTCGTCAGCACGCCCTCCGGCGTGACCTTGAACACGGTGCCCATGTTGCTGGTGCCGCCTGCGGTGGTGGTGCCATAATAGTTTCCATCCAGCCCTGCCGTCAAGCCGGCCTGGGGATAGCTGCCCTTGTTGCTGGCACCGTTGCTGGTGAGCTCAACCAGGGTGGTCAGCTCCCCGGCGGGCGTCATTTTGAAGAGGGTGCCGTAGTCGCCGGCTCCTCCCGCCTGCGTGGTGCCGTAGAAGCTGCCATCAGGCCCCAGGGTGACACCGGCATAAGGATGCCTGCCCATGTTGGTGATGCCATCGTTGGCGAACTCGACCAAGGTCGTCAGCTCCCCGGCGGTCGTGATCTTGAAAACCGTGCCGAAGTTCGAGGCGCCTCCGAAGCTGGTGGTGCCATAGAGGCAGCCGTCCGCGCCCAGGGCCAGTTGACCCAGGGGATACATGCCTTTGTTGAAGCCGGAAACCCCGGTGAAATGCACCAGCGGCTCCATCTCCCCGGTGGGCCGCATGCGGAAGATCAGGCCGCGGCCGCTCGAACCTCCAGTCTGGCAGGTGCCGTAAAACCAGCCGTCTGCGGCATTCCAAAGCAGGTCATTGTTGAGTTCTGGGCCGTAGGGGGTGACGTCCCAGGTGTGCAGCCGCTCCGTCGTTGACTGGGCGCTGGCCCCCGGCGGCGACAGCAGCAGGGCCATGCCGCACAGCAGGGCCAGGGCGGGTGTGTTTAGGTGCAAGGTTTTCATGGCTGGAACAAGGGTTGTTAAGAGGTGGGCTCAGCGCGCATAGCCCTGTGTCTTCGTGCCGGTGCGCTGGTGGAAATCCCGCGCCAGCTCCGCGTAGTGCCTGTGCTGCTGGTAGTGGCCGGATTCCCCGCTCTTCCTGTAGGTGGCGTGCGCTTGGTCGGCGGCCTGGATGTAGTGCTTCATGTGGTCCTGGCCAGTCTTCACCGTGCCGCGCAGACTCCATGCGTCGATGAGGTTCGGGTCCGTGCCGCCGCGTGTGGCGGAGGCACCGCCACCGCTGCTGCCACCGCCGCCTGGGCTGCGTCCGGCCCAGTCTGCCATCTGCGCCACTCCGCCCGCGCCATCGCCGGACAGCATCGTCAGCCCGGCACCGGCCAGCCCCGTGTCTCCACCTGCAATGCCGCCCAGGCCGATCAGCCCGCCCACAAGCTGGGAGTCGGAGAGGAGGCCGCCGCCATCTGTCCTAGTCACACCAGTTCGGATCACCTCGCCAGAGACCCCCTCGCCATTGGCCCACTGGGTACGTTGGACGCTGCCATTGAAGCTCTCCGTGCGGATGACCTCCCCCTCAAAGCGGCCATGCACCATCTTGCCCTCCAGGGTGGATGTGTTCTCATACTCGCCACCACCGAAGATGGGGTCTCCGTAGGTCTCGGGCAGGTGCAGGGAAAGCTTGCCAAAACCATGCGCCTTTTTCTCCGCATCCAGCGCCCCGCTCCAGAGGAAACGGTCCACCCGCGGCCACTTCTGGAACCAGACCGAGGCGCCATTGTCCGTCGTCAGCCAGAGAGGAGTCGTCACCACCGGCGGCACCGTCTCACAGGAGGGCAGGCAGACCAAGGCCATGGTGGCCAGCAGCAGACGGCGGACAAAGTGTGGAAAAAGGCGGGGGCGGGCAGGGGGAATTTTCATGCATCCCCTGCTGCGCCGTCGGCGCGGGCATGTTACTGCTTTTTCAATCTCCCTGTTTTTCCACTTCCATGCCCCGCACCTGCCCAGACTGTGCCAGCCAGATCCCAGATGCCTTTCCGGCGGGGCTGTGCCCGCAGTGCCTGCTGGCGGGGGCGCTGCCAGGGGCGGCCGCTGCCGGGGCTGCGAGGCCGGCGGAGCCAGAGCTGGAGACGCTGCGGAGCCTCTTTCCAGAGCTGGAAATCCTCCATCCGCTGGGCTCAGGCGGCATGGGGGCCGTGTATCTGGCACGGCAGCCGCGGCTGAACCGGCAGGTGGCGCTGAAAATCATGCGCTGCCCGGCAGGCAAGGAGGCGGACTTTGGCCTGCGCTTTGAACGGGAGGCACAGGTGCTGGCGCGGCTGGCGCACCAACACATCGTGGCCATCCATGACTTTGGCGAGCTGGATGCCGCGCGCACCGGCGGCGCGCCGCTGTTCTACTTCCTCATGGAGCATGTGGACGGCCCGGACCTGGGGCGGCGCATCCAGGCGCAGGACCTCACGCCCACGCAGGTGCTCAAAATCATCCCGCAGATCTGCGACGCCCTCCAGCACGCGCACGACCGGGGCATCACCCACCGGGACATCAAGCCCGCCAACATCCTGCTGGATGCGGCAGGCGAGGTGAAGGTGGCGGACTTCGGTCTGGCGCAGATCATTGGCAGCACGCTGGCGGAGGACGGCATGACGGGCCTGACACAGACCGGTACAACCCTGGGCACCCCCCACTACATGGCCCCGGAGCAGTGGGCTCAGCCGCCGCAGGTGGATCACCGGGCGGACATCTACGCCCTCGGCGTGGTGTTTTATGAAATGCTCACCGGAGAGCGCCCGGCGGGCGTCTTTGCCCCCCCCTCCCGCAAAAACGCCCAGGTAAGCCAGGCGTTTGACCCCGTGGTGCTGCGCGCCATGGACCAGTCCCCTTCACTCCGCTACCAGCAGGCGGCGCAGGTGAAGGAAGCGGTGAAACGCATCCCCCACGCCAGGCCTGCGGGCGGCAGGGCGCGGCTGTCGCTGCTTCTCTCCGCCTCCGTGCTCCTGCTGGCGGCGCTGGGCTATCTCGGTGTGCGGATGGGCGCCACACCGGCGGGGCTCCCATCTGCCGCAGGTCATCTGGCGGCCATGGGCACACTGCGCGGCGGCCGGCCCATCGACCTCAGCCGGGCGGCAGGCATCTCTGACTTTGTGCAGGTCTGCCTCCACGACCACGGGTGGGTCGCCCTGCGCGCCAACGGCCAGACCGTGGCCAGCGATGGGCGGGGAGAGCGCTCCGGTGTCCGCCGCATCCTCCCCGGCCTGCAGTCCCGTTTCACCCTGTTGCATGGGGCCGGGCGGGCGGAGCTGGTCCCACAGGCCGGCGACTCCCCGCAGATCGGCTCAGAACTGCCCCCCGCCCTGGAGGAACCGGGTGTGGTGGATCTGGTCTTCGACGCCTGGCAGGGGCTGGCCCTGCTGCGGGACGGCACCGCCGTGGCCTGGGGCAGACGTTACGATGATGCGCAGCAAGGCATCCCCGAATGGGCCGGACGCACCCCGTGGCCGCAACCGCCAGCACAGGCGCTTCAAAACGTGCGCTCCATCGCCATCACCCCCTTGTCAGCGGCCACGGTCACGCAGGATGGCCGTTTGTGGCTCTGGGGCGGCGCACAGGCCATGCTCCCAGCAGACGCTCAGGCGCTACAGGGGCAGTACGTCGCGGTGCTCTCCACCACCAGCGGCCTCTTCGACGCACGGCTGCAGGACGGCCGCGCCTTGCACTGCAACCTCAGCCTGCGCGATGTGAAGTTCGCCCCGCCGGGGAACACGGGCAGCGTCTATGGCGGCTACCGCCCGCTTCATCAGAAGCCGGACGGCCGCTGGTTCACCGGGTGGCCGACGCCGGGCGTGCAGCCATTGCTGGAAAAGGTGTACGGCAGGCCCGGCGGCACCTTTTCCCTGATGACCTTTGCGGAGGACGCAGTGCGGGTGTCGGTCGGCCTCATCACCCTGGAGCCAGCGGCCACATCCGGCGTGCGGTGACTGTTTTGCGTTCATTTTGCTGCTTTTACACCAGCCTTGGCTGCTCATAAGTTCCTGGCGCATGGATTCTGGAAAAAGCCGCCCCCACACCTTTCCCACCACCCAGTGGACACTCGTTGAACGGGCGGCGGCGGCAGACCCGGAGGAGCGGGCGCAGGCTCTGCAGCAGATCTGCACCCTCTACTGGCCGCCGGTGTATGCCTACATCCGCGCCCGGGGAAAGGCGCCGCATGACGCGGAGGACCTGACGCAGGATTTCTTTGCGGAGCTGCTGCAGCGCAATGACTTCGCCAAGACGGATGCCGGCATTGGCAGGCTGCGCTCCTACCTGCTGACCTCGGTGAAGAACCACCTGGTCAGCGCACATCGGCGTGACAGCCGGTTGAAGCGCGGCGGCGGGGCAGACATGCTCTCCATCGACGCGGCCTCGGCGGAAAGCCGCTGCCTCATCCCCGAGCCGGTGGACGACCTCACCTCAGACCGCGTGTATGAGCGGCAGTGGGCCATCACGCTCATGGAGGGGGTGGTGGCCGCGCTGGAAAAAAAATATGCCGAAAAAGGCAGGGCAGCCCTGTTTCACGCCCTCAAGCCCTTCATTTCAGCCAGCGCAAGTGCCAGCAGCCAGCCAGGGGAAGGCCCGGCCGCCCGGCAGCTTGGGATGAGCGACACCGCCTTCCGCGTCGCCACGCATCGCCTGCGCCAGCGCTACGCCGGCCTGTTGCGCCAGACCGTGCGTGCCACCCTGGGCCGCGGCGCGGATGAGGAGGCCGAGATCCGCCACCTGATGACGGTGTTTCAATAGCAGAAAGCGGCAGGGCAGATTGCCAGGAAGAGCTTGGACTTTGAAGGGCACCTCACCCCTCATTCTTAATGGATTCAACCACTAGACTGGTTTCAGAATCTGAGCGGGCTTGATTGGAGTCGAGTTTACACCACGCCGCATTTTCAGGTAGAATTGATCGAGCCACGATCCGGCACCGCTTGATCGCACATAGGCGTTGCAATATCGCGCAACTCGTTGCCGCTTATTATCCCATCATGTCCACTCGCCGCTCCTTCCTCCAGGCCTCCGGCCTCGCGCTCGGTTCCTCCGCCCTGTCCGCCTTCGCGCAGACCACCGGCACCTCCCAGAAAACCGTCCTCCTCCACTGCGGCTGGGCCACGAAGAACATCGGCGACATCGGCCACACCCCGGGGACGTTGCGCTTCCTGGAGCAGTATCTGCCGGAGGCGAAGGTGATCCTGTGGGCGGCGAACACGAATGAGGCGGTGGATGCCATGCTCATGAAGCGCTTTTCAAAGCTGGAGATCGTCAAAGGCTCGCTCTCCAAAGAAGGGCCGGTGCAGGAGGCGGTGAAGCGGGCGGACTTCTTCCTGCGCGGGCCGGGCATGGGGCAGAGCATTGATTTCATGGAGTACTGCAACAAGATCGGCAAGCCCTGGGGGCTGCAGGCGCAGTCGTATTTCCCGGACATGGTCACGGGGAAGGATGCGGAGAAGCGCATCGCACTGCTGAACGGCGCGGCCTTCATCTACTGCCGCGATTCCAAGACGCTGAAGCTGCTGCAGGACACCGGCATCAAGACCCCGGTGCTGGAGTTTGCCCCGGACGGCTGCTTCGGCATTGACGTGCGGGATGAGGAAAAGGCGCTCGCCCGCCTGAAGAAGCACGGCTTGGAAGACAAGAAGTTCATCACCCTCCAGCTCCGCACACACTCTCCCACCAGCCCGGGCGTGGATGACAAGCGCCCACAGAAGCTGAACCCGCTGCACCCCACGCCGGAAAACATCGCCGATGACACGCGCCGCGCCAAGGTTTACCAGGACCTCATCGCCATGTGGGTGAAGGAAACCGGGTGGAAGGTGGTTATCGCCCCCGAGGTGCGGAAGGAGATGGAGTACAACAAAAAGTTCATCTACGACACCCTGCCGGACGACCTGAAGCCCTACGTGGTAAACTTCGACGAGTTCTGGAACGTGGACGAGGCCTGTTCCTTCTACGCCCGTGCGCACACCGTCATCTGCCATGAGCCGCACACCCCCATCATGGCCCTGGCCATGGGCACGCCGATGATGCACACTTTCTCCGAGTTCCACTCGCCGAAGTGCTGGATGTTCAAGGACATCGGTCTCGAAGAATGGGCCCCCGAGTTCGACGCCACCCCCGCCACCAAGATGTTCGAAATCCTCATGGGCATCCACAAAGACTATGCCGCCGCGCAAGCCAAGGTGAAAAAAGCCATGGCCTACGTGGAGGAACGCGCCGCCTCGCAGATGAAGGTGCTCAAGGGCGTCATCAAGGCGTGAACGGAAGGTGAATGCATGAGCATCAGTCGCAAAATCGAGCTTGCTGCTGTGGCAATGCTCCTGTCGCTGTTCGCTTTTCCCGTTCTCTTTGAAAACATATTGCATTGGTATTCCATGTCCGGCGTGGGGACGGTCATTTGGATCCTGTTTTTCGTAGCAACAACATTGCTCCTTATTCTTGCTCCATTCATCCCCATGATTCGACAGCGGCGGGTTTTGCCTCTCGACGTTGTCTGTCTGGCTTTGCCGGCACTCGCCTGGTTTGTGTATCCAAGATGTGTTCAGGCGTGCTGTGAGTATGCGAACCTGAATACCGATGAAGTTTCCGCTGAAGAACGATGTGCTGCTTCCCATGGGCTGGACGGAAGCTTTGGATGACTTTCTTGCCGCTCAACGCGTTGATGCACGCAAACTCCCGCCTTAGCAGAACGTTCCTCCCTCCGCATGATTTTGCGTCCACTCTTTCTGCTCCTGGCCCTTACCTCGCCGCTCCACGCCGAAAACTGGCCGCAGTGGCGCGGGCCGCGGCTGGACGGCACATCCAAAGATGCGGGGTTTCCCATCACGACAGAGGGAAACGTCACGTGGCAGGTGGAACTGCCGGGCAGCGGGCATGCCTCCCCGATTGTGTGGGAAGACAAGATCTTCAATGTGGCCGCGCTGCCAGAGGATGAGGAGCGCGTGCTGCTCTGCCACGAGCGGAGCACCGGGAAGCTGCTGTGGCAGTCCATCGTGCTGAAGGCGCCGAAGGAGGGCACGCACAAGCTGAACAGCCTGGCCTCCAGCACCCCGGCCACGGATGGCGAGTGGGTGTTCACCGCCTTTCTCGACAACACCGAGACAGATGCCACGCGCGCTATCAATGCGGGCAAGGAATTCGGCAAGGGTGAGGTGCCAAAGGGCACGGTCGTCATCTCCGCGCATGATGTTTCAGGCAAGCCACTGTGGCAGGTGCGGCCGGGCCTCTTCTCCAGCAAGCACGGCTTCTGCTCCAGTCCCGTTCTCTTTGAAGACAAGGTCATCGTGAACTGCGACCACGATGGCGACGGGTACATCGTCGCTCTTGCCAAGGCGGACGGGAAGGAGCTGTGGCGCATCGACCGGCCGAACAAGACGCGCAGCTACTGCGTGCCCCTCATTCGCGACATCGGCGGCCGCACCCAGATGGTTCTCTCCGGCACCATGTGCGTGGCCAGCTATGACCCGCGCACCGGCAAGGAGCTGTGGATGATCAATGGCCCCACCGAGCAGTTTGTGGCCTCGCTCGTGTTCAGCGAGAAGACCGACCTGCTCTACATGACCGGCGGCTTTCCAGAGCATCACCTCCTCGCTATCAAACCCGACGGCAGCGGCAACGTGACGGACACCCACATCGTCTGGCGCACCAACAAAGGCGTGGCCTATGTGCCCTCGCCGATTGTGGAGGGCGACTATTTCCTCATCGTCTCCGACTCCGGCGTGGCTCACTGCTTTGATGCAAAGACGGGCGAGATCCAGTGGGAAGAGCGCATGCGCGAGCACCACGCCAGCCTCACCAGCGCCGAGGGCCGCGTGTATTTCGCCAACGACTTCGGCGTCCTCCGCACCGTGAAGCCCGGCAAGGCCTACGACCTTCTCGCCGAGAGCGAACTCAAAGAAAAAGTCTTCGCCTCCCCCGCGCTCAGCGAGGGCCAGATCTTCCTCCGCACCGACAAGTCCCTCATCTGCCTCGGTAAGCGCAGCAGTGCGAAGACGGCGGGGCGATAAATACAAAAAAATTTACATTTTCATGTTTAGGCTTAATGCAAAGCATGAAGCGATGCCTCGGCCTTTCTTTAATGTTGTTATCTTTTGGATGGTTGCACGCAGCAACCCCAGAATTACTTCCACTGACCGGCCTGTCTCTTAATGTCATCACAGTAGCCACTAAAAAGGTGGTGCTTAACCGCTTCAAAACGAACTATGGTTCGTATGACAAAGACACAATACGTGAACGAGAGGTGGAGATCGTTCTCAGCAATCTTGGGCGCAATCCTTATGATGTCAAAATAGTCACTCACTTCATCGGCAAGTCCAATGCCACCAATGCTCGTTTAGTTCTCCGAACACGGGAAGAGGTGATGCAAGTTCGGCCTAACACCACTTGCAAATTGGCCGCCGAGTCGGGGCTTATTGGAGCTAACGATCTCAATCTTCAAGCTTTGGGCATCCGTGACATCAGTGGTGCGCGGATTGAGGGCTGGATTGTGATTGTGAGTGACTCAGCAACGGGGAAAATGTTGTGCTGCAGAGCCTCCCAAAGTCATTTGGATATCCTTGCGCGCACGCCCGGAGAACTGGAAAAGCTGCCTTCAGGCAAGAAATAATTGTTGGTTATGGGGACTGGCTGCTTCGAGTTTTGCTTCTCCAATGTCACTTGGCAGGCTGAGGCTTCAGCTTCGCCAAAATGAAGCCAAAGAGATCGGGATGCTTCATGTTCCCGTAGTCATTGTTGTAGTTGAGCTCATGCTCAATGCCCACGGCCTTGAGCTTCTCCGCGATGCCCGCGCCCCAGTTGGCGGAGTGGGGCGGGTCCTTGTAGGGCTGGCCGAGGTTCGGCGGGTTGTCGTAGAAGAGGAGCACGGGCGGGTCGTCAGAGGTGGCGAGGGTGTATGGGGAGAGCTTCTCGATCCAGGGCATAAGCGCGGCGCGCTTGGCCACGAAGTCCGCCATGTTGGGCAGGCCGAAGGCGTGGTTGCCGTATTCGTTGTTCGGAATCCAGGACTGCATCAGCTTGGGGTCCAGAGTGGTCTGCGGCACAAAGGCCATCACACAGGTCAGGCGTGTGGATTCGCGGGCAATCGGATCGGCGCTCTTCGAATCCGCCATGTCCGGATGGAAACCCAGCCACAGGCTGGTGAAGCCACCTGCCGAGCCGCCACAGCCAGCCACACGTGTCTTGTCGATCTTCCACTCCGTCGCCTTGCTGCGCACAAACTGCAGCGCCCGCGCCGCATCATCCAAACAGGCTTTCACCGGCGGGTTGATCTTCTCCGCCTGCGCGTCCGTGATGAAGCGGTAGTTGATGGACACCACGGAAATGCCGTTCTCCAGGCACTTCGCCAAAAAATCCGGGTTCGCCTTGTCCCCCACCATCCAGCCGCCGCCGTGGGTAAAGAAGAGCAGGGGAGCAGGTTGCTCAGACTTGGCCTGGTAGAAGTCCAGCACCTGCTTCGGGTGCGCGCCATAGGGCACGTTGGCCTGGGTGGGGGCAGGGGCGTCCGCACGCAGGGTGGCGAAGGCGGTCAGCGTGAGAAGCAGAGTGCAGGGGAGGAGGCGGGGCATCGCTGGCCGGACTGAAAACTGGGAACTGAAAATTGAAAACTGGAAATTGTCGTGGTGGGGACTTCGAACGCGTGTTTGCTCCCGTTGTCCTTCACCGCTGTCTTTCCTTATGCTTCGCAAAGATCGCCAGCGTGCGGTCGCGCTCGCTGCGGTGATCCACCATGGGCAGCGGGTAGCCTTTGGCCAGGGGCAGGCCGGGCTTCGGCGGCTCATGCAGCAGGGGCGCGGGGATGTCCTTCAGTTCGGGCACCCATTGCTTGATGAACACACCATCGGGATCGAAGCGGGCGCTTTGCAGCCATGGATTCTGAATGCGGAAGTACGGCGCGGCATCGGCCCCGGTGCCGGCGGACCATTGCCAGCCGCCGTTGTTGCTGGCGTTTTCACCATCGATGAGCAGTTGCATGAAGAAGTGCTCCCCCATGCGCCAGTCGCAGTGCAGGTCCTTGGTCAGAAACATGGCGGTGATCATGCGCAGGCGGTTGTGCATGAAGCCGGTGCCCAGGAGTTGGCGCATGCCCGCGTCCACAATCGGGAAGCCGGTGCGGCCCTCCGCCCAGCGTTGAAAACCCTCCTCCGTGCCGGGCCAGGGCAGGCCGCGCCAGTCGGGGTTGAACTCCTCCTCAAAGACGTGGGGGTAGTGCCACAGGATGGCGAAGTAGAACTCCCGCCAGGCCAGCTCCTTGATGTAGGTGGCGATGGACTCCTTCACCTTGGGCGAGGCCCCTTGTCCTGCCTCCTGGCAGAGTTGGTGCAGCTCGCGAATGCCAATGAGGCCATGGCGGAGGTCCGGGCCGAGGTGGCTGGTGGTGTGCCCGGCTGGGGTGTCGCGCGTTTCTTTGTAGTGATGCAGCACGTGATCCTCGATGAACTGCTTCATGCGCTGGCGGGCGGCGCGTTCCCCGGCGGGTGGGATCTTGGCTGTGGGCTCCTCCAGCTTCCAATGAGCCAGGGTTGGCGGCTCCAGGCTGGTGATCTTGGCCGCCGCTTTTGGTCCCAGCTTCTGCACGCGGGGCAGGGGAGCCGCCTTCTCCAGCGTCAGCCAGTTTTTCGAATAAGGCGTGAAGACGCGGTAGGGCTGGTCGCTGCCGGTCAGCACTGTTTCCGGCGGGTGCAAAACGCGGTCGTCGAAGCCGTGGCACCCCACCTCCAGCCGTTTGCACACGGCCTGGAGCTTTTTCTCCATCTCCCGGCCGTAGGGATCGTGGTCGCGGTTGAAGTACACTGCCTCGGCCTGGGTCTCGGTGATCAGTTTTTCCAGTTCCTGGTCGGCGCGGCCGCAGCGGAGGATGAGGCGGCTGTCCAGCGCCTCCAGGTTTTTAGCCAGGCTTTCCAGGCTGCCACAGAGGAACTGCTGGCGGTTGGGGCCGGTCCAGCCGTGCTCCTGCTTCCAGTCGCTCAGAATGTAAACGGGGATGACCTGCCCGGCTGCATCAGCGGCGTGGCGGAGCGCGGTGTTGTCCGTGAGGCGGAGGTCGCGGCGAAACCAATGGATGACGGTGCGGAGCATGAGGGCAGGAGCGGGGGCGGAATGGAGCATTCTGGCGGTTTTGCCAGAAAATTCCGCCAAGATACGCCCAAAGGAGCTTAATCGCGGCACAAGGGCAGTTGCGCCGTACCGAAACGTGAACAAATGGGCCGGTGAACGCCGTTTTTTCCATACCACGCACACCACCCATGTCCTACGACCCACAATTTGAAGAGCCACAATCACACACTGGAACCTGGATTGCCACGGTGCTGCTGATCGTTGGCTTCATCCTGGGCTTGCTGGTTTTTCCGCCGTTGTATGAGGCCCCTCCGGCCGAGGCGTCCAGTTCGGTGCTTTTCGTGGGGCGCTTTCACCCCATCCTGCTGCACCTGCCGATCGGGGCGCTTATTTTCCTGGTGATTCTGGAGTTTGGCTGCATGACGAAGCGTGGGGAGCTGAGATTTGGCCCGGCGGCGCTGCTGGCGCTGTTTGTGGGGGCGGCAGGCTCCGTGGTGGCCGTGATGGCGGGCATCATGCTGTCCCGGGAGGGCGGCTACGCTGGGGGGAATTTCAGCCTGCACCAGACCATGGGCATCATTGGCACGGCGGGGGTGCTGCTGGCGCTGGTGGTGCGCCTTAGCGCCATGGGGCAGCGGAACTGGGAGCTGCTGCACGCGTATCGCGCGCTGTTTTTCATCAGTTTTGGCATCATGAGCCTGGGGGCCCATTTTGGCGGAAACATGAGCCACGGCAGCACATTCCTCACCAAGCATGCTCCTGAATCCATCAAGGATCCGATGGTCAAGATGGAGAAGTGGTTTCTCAGCTTTGTGGAGAAGCCGAAACCTGCCGCCCCGCCGGTGATCGCGCCTGAAATTGCGCCGCTGCCGAAGGAACCGCGCGTCATCGACCCGAAAATCGCCACCACTGGCCCGGTGCCCAAGGCCCCGGTGCAGCCTGCCATTCCCGCGCCGACGCCTTCCATGCCGAATCCGGCACCCTCGCCCAAGCCGCCTGTTCCTGCACCGGCGGCGGATGACAAGTTTGTCTTTCAGCATGTCATTCTGCCCATTTTTGAGGCGAAGTGCAACAAGTGCCACGGCGAGGAAAAGCAGAAGGGCGACCTGCGCCTGGACACCTTTGAATGGACGATGAAGGGAGGCGGGGAGAGCGGAGACAAGAACATCGTCCCGGGCAAGCCGGAGGAGAGCGTCACCTTTCAGCTTATTTCCTCGCCCGAAGATGACGACTCCCACATGCCGCCGGAGGGCAAGGACCAGCTGACGGCGGAAGAAACCGCGCTGATCAAGTGGTGGATCGAGCAGGGGGCCAGCAGCACGCTGAAGGTCAGCGACTCCCGCTTTCCCGCCGAACTCAAGGCCGTCGTCGATGGCATTGTGAAAGGTTAGTCCAATTCAGGCCTTATTCTGCCTCCTTCCAAAGCCAGTTCTTTTCCCACACCACGGGACGCCTACTGCCCCTTTTTGACGACATGAAATCCTCCCCCGCCATCCTCCTCGCCCTCGCGCTGGCTTTTGCCGCGCAGGCTGCCGATGACAAAAAAGCCGTCGATCCTGCCGTCGCGGCCGCCCTGCAGAAGGTGAATGCCACGGGGGCGTCGCTCATGCCCATCGCCGCAGATGCCAAGGCCTACCGCTTCACCGCGTTGAACGTGGCCAAGGATTTCACGGATGCCGGGCTGGATGCGCTGGCACCCATCGCGGACAAGATCACCTCCCTTGACCTGGCGCGCACGAAGGTCACGGACGCCGGTCTGGCAAAGCTGGCCGCGATGAAAGGCCTGAAGGAGCTGCACCTGGAAAACACCGCCATTGGCGATGCCGGGCTGGATCATCTCAAGGGGCTGGCTGGGCTGGAATACCTCAATCTTTACAACACCAAGGTGACGGATGCTGGGCTTTCCAAGCTCGCAAGCCTGGGAAAGCTGAAGGCGCTTTACTTGTGGCAGAGCGGCGTCACCAAGGCTGGCGTGGCCGCCTTGAAGGCCAAGCTGCCAGGGGCGCACGTCAACAGCGGCTGGACAGCGGAGGATGACGCCAAGCCCACGGCCGTGGTGGCAGCCGCCCCTGCCGCCGCCCCAGCTCCTGCGGCGGCGAAACCTGCGGCCGCCGCGCCCGCCCCGGCTCCGGCCGCCAAACCTGCTGCGGCTCCTGCTGCCGCTGGCGGTGGCAAGGTGGACCCTGCTCTTGCTGCCAAGGCAGTCATCTACAAAGACATCGTCGCCTCCATCATGCAGGCCAAGTGCGTCTCCTGCCACGGCGAGGAGAAGAAAAAAGGCAAGCTGCAGCTCCACAGCTACGCCGCCATGATCAAGGGCGGCGGTGATGGGGAAACCACCGTGATCCCGAGCAACAGCAAGGACAGCCTGTTGCTGGTGCGCGCCAATCTGCCGACCGATGACGACGAGCACATGCCGCCGAGCGACGAGCCACAGCTCACGAAGGAGGAGGTGGCCATCCTCAAGTGGTGGATCGAAAGCGGCGCTTCCGAGACCGCCACCGTGGCCTCGGTGAAGGCCCCGGCGGATGTCGAGGGCGCGCTGGCCGTGCTGCTGGCCAAAGGTCTGCCCAAGGCCGCCGCCGCGCCAGCCAAGGAGGAAAAGCCCAAGGCCAAGCCGCTGACCGACGCGGAAAAGAAGCAGGTGGCAGAGATCACCGCCAAGCTGCAGGCTCTCAACGCCTCGCTCATGCCGCTGGCGCAGGACACGGAGCAGCTGCGCCTCGGTGTCGTGAATGCCGCCGACAAGTTTGGTGACAGGGAGCTGGCCCTGCTGGCCCCGGTGGCCCAGCACATCGTGTGGGTGGACCTGGCCCGCAGCCAGATCACCGATGCCGCGGCGGACACCCTGGCCAAGATGGCCAACCTGGAGCGCCTGCACCTGGAAAACACCAAGGTCACGGATGCAGGCATCGCCAAGCTCGGCGTGCTGCCCAAGCTGGAATACCTGAACCTGTATGGCACCAAGACGACTGACGGCGGCATTGCCAAGCTTTCCGCAGCCAAGGGGTTGAAGAAGCTGTTCGTGTGGCAGACCGCCGTCACCCAGAACGGAGCCAAGGCGCTGGAAGCCCAGGTGCCGGGCCTGAAGGTGAACGTGGGCCTGACCGAGGCCGAAATCGCCAAGCTCACGGCTCCGCCTCCAGCCCCGCCGCCCGCGCCGGCTCCCGCCAAAAAGGAAGAACCCAAGAAGCCTGCCCCGGCCCCCGCGCCAGCCCCCGCCAAGAAAGAGGAGGCCAAGAAGCCCGGACCTGCTCCGACTCCCGCGCCAGCGCCAACACCTGCACCTGCACCGGCCAAGAAGGAAGAGCCGAAAAATGCCGCTGATGCCAAGCCTGCCACGGCCGGGGATGACCTGATCAAGGTCATCATGAAGCAGCACTTTAAGCCGGACGATGCCATTGCCAAAAAGGCGGGCGCAGGCACTGCGGCGGATGGTGAGCTGGCCACGCTGCTGAAGGCCTGCCAGGAGATGGCCTCTGCCGCCCCGCCCAAGGGGGACAAAACCGCCTGGGGAGTGAAGAATCAGGCGCTGATCGAGGCGGTGAAAAAGGTGCAGGCCAAGGATGCCGCCGGTGTCACCGCGTTCAAGGCTGCGGTGAACTGCAAGGCCTGTCACACCGACCACAAGGGCGCGTGACGTGACACCACGCGCCGCCCGCAGGTCCGGGCCAGCATTATCTCAGCCCAGCATGCGTCTCTTCGTGGCAATCACGGAGGATGCTGCTAAACATCTCGTCCCCTCATGCGTTCCACCTCGATGAAAAGCCTCCTCATCCGCTGCGCCGCGCTGGCGTCCAGCCTGCTTGCCACCTCCTGTGAGCGTTTGGAGGAGCGCATGCCCATCACCGAGACGCGGGAGATCTCCCCCCACGCGCGCAAGCCGGTGGCCGATGTGCCCAGTGCCAGCCGTTTCTACGACGACGCCGAAGAAAAGCAGCCGCAATCACGCACGAATTTCCGCAACCTTCTCACCTGGACGGTTCCCGAAGGCTGGAGCGAGTCTGCAACGCCGGACCCTTCGGGCATGCGGTTGGTGGACCTGCGCTTCGGCTCGAACCAGGAGGGGGAGTGCTACATCTCCCTCATGCCCGGGGCCGCAGGCGGCCTGGAGGCCAATGTGAACCGCTGGCGCACCCAGATGGGCCAGCCCGCCTACACGCCGGATGAAATCGCCAAACTGGAGCAAAAGCTTTTCTTCAACCGCGACGCCACCTTTGTGGCCTTTGATGGCGACTTCAAGGGCTTCGGCGCCGAGCAGGCACAGACTGGCTACCGCCTCCTGGGCCTGATCCATTCTGCCAAAGAAGCCACGATTTTTGTCAAACTTACCGGCCCCAAAGCCTTGGTGGAGCAGAACACCGCCGCATTCGACGCTTTCTGCCAGTCCATCCGGCCCAATGTTCCGAAAGAATGACGAAATCCGAATGAGGAATAACCAATGAATGACCAAGCTCCAATGGAGAGGCCTCCGGCCGGTCGTTTCGTGCGTTGTTCCTTGTCCGGGCCTCGGAAATTAATTCATCATTCGTCATTCTGATTTCGTTATTCCGTTTTCTCATCGTGTCCTCCACCCCCACCACCAGTCTTCCGGCGCGCATTGTCGCCTTCCTGTCCAGCTTCGGCCTCGCCACCGTGGTGCTGGTCCTGCTGCTGCTCATCACCTTCCTGGGCACCCTGGAGCAGGTGGAGCATGGGCTGGTGGTGAGCCAGACGCGCTACTTCGAGTCGTTCTTTATCGACCGTATTGACGTGGGTGCCTGCCTGCGCGCGCTGGCCATCGCGGACCTGGGCAAGTTCACCCTCCCGGTGATGATCCTGCCCGGCGGCTACACCCTGATGGCCGTGCTGTTTGTGAACATGCTGCTGGGCGGCATCATCCGCATCCGCAAGTCGCCCAAGACCATCGGCGTCATCATCTCCCACTTCGCCATCCTGTTCATGATCGCCTCCGGCGCGGTCACCTACCACTTCGCCAAGGAGGGCATCCTGAACTTGTCCGAGGGGCAGACCAGCGACGAGTTCCAGAGCTTCCATGAGCGCGTGATCGAAATCGAGAAAGCGCCGGCCAGTGCTGAGGCCAGGCGGGAGGCGCTGGTCATCGATGAGTCCGCCTACACCGACCTCACCGCAGGCAAGGGGCGCACCTTCACGCATGAGAGCCTGCCTTTTGACCTGATGGTCACACATTGGGTCCGCCACGGCCAGCCCAAGCGCGCCACTGACGGCCGCGCCGACGCGGTGGACGGCTATTTCATCCAGGAGATGCCCACCACCGACCCACAGACCGGACAGGCCATCGAGGACGAGCGCCTTTTCAGCGCCTGTGTGGTCATGGTGAAGGAGAAAGACGGTGGCGAGCAGCGGGGCATCCTGTGGGAGGTCAATGCCGCCCCCCTGACCGTGAAGGTGAAGGACGAGACATACCTCATCGACCTCAAGCGCCGGGTTTACCGTCTGCCCTTCGCGGTGCGGCTGGACAAGACCGAGCAGGAGAAGCACCCCGGCACGGAGCGTGCCCGCCGCTTCACCAGCTGGGTCACCAAGATCATGGGCGATCATGAGGAGAAACGTGTCATCACCATGAATGAGCCGGTGCGTGGCGGTGGCTACGCTGTCTTCCAGAGCAGCTTTGGTGATGGCAGCACCGATGGCACCGGGAAGAAGAGCAGCGGCTTCCAGATCGTGGAAAACCCCTCCGACCACTGGCCGCTCATCTCCTGCATCATCGTTGCCGAAGGCCTGCTGCTGCACTTTCTCATGATGCTGGCCCGTTTCATCAAGGTGGAGCCTTGGTCTTTTTCCATCGGAATCATCGTCGCCTTCAATGCCGCCTTTGCACTGGCGATGTGGAAGCTGCTGTAAGCCCCCCTAACCGCTGAACGCCATGAAAGCCTTTCGTCTTGCCCTTCTGACCCTCTTCGCCGCCTGCGGCGTGGTGCCGGCTGCTGATCCGCCCCCGCTGGACCTGTTCCGCGACAAGGAGGTGTCTGAAATCTTTGCCTCCATCCCCGTGCAGGAGTCCGGCCGCATCAAGCCGCTGGAAGGGCTGGCCCAGGTGCGCCTGAAGAGCTTCCGCGCACGTGAGACCATCTGGCTGACCGACAGCGGTGAGATGGACGGCAAGCCGCTGGTGGACCCTGTGAGCAAGCAGCCCATCACCAAGGATGGCCGCAAGCCAGTGAAGCTCTCCGCCATCGAATGGATGCTGATGTCCTGGTTCCGTCCGGACATCGGCAGAACGGTGCCGCTGTTCAAGGTGGACAACTCCTCCGCCATTTCCGAGCTGGGCCTGCCCGCCAAGGCCAAGCGTGACCAGTATTCCTTTGTCGAGATCGAACCCGCGCGGGAGACCCTGATGTCCAAGATGGACGAGTACCGCCGCCTGCCCGCCAAGCAACAGGTGCCGGAGCAGCGGATGATCGTCCAGCTTGCCGCCAGCTTCCTCGATTACGAGATGATGCTCGGCCACTTCGATTTCATCCGTTCCCCGGTGGGTGAAAAGGAGGAGGGGCTGCCTGACGGCCTGAAAAAGCCGGTGCGCCTGTCGGAAAGCCTCAACACGCTGGCCAAGGCCGTCCACACCAGCGGCATTCCGCCCATGCAGATTCCGTGGTTTCGATCCTTCGGCAAGGCCGGGCTGGGCGCCATGATGAGCGGCAATCCCGAGCACATGCTGCGCATTTTCCCACCGGCTGCCAAGTCGGAGTCTGACGTGTGGGGCGGGCCGGGTGAGATCATCTTCAACGTGGTCAACACCGACAAGGATGCGGACGCCGCCCAGCTGGCGTGGCTGGCCCTGTATGAGGATGTGTATCTGGCGCTGCCGGATGCCGCCAAATTCAAAACCGCCGCGAGCACCCTGCTGACGAAAATCCAAACCGCCGCAGCCGAACGCGGGGAAGGGCGGCAGGTGGCGCTGGAGCGCAAGTACCTCCGCGCAGACTACTTTTTCTATGCCCAGTGGGTCTTCCTGGCCGGGTTTGTGATGGTGGCGCTGACATGGGTGTCACCCGGTTCCCGCTTTGAGCGGATGGTGAAGCTGCTGGCCTGGGCACTGCTGGCCACCGCCACCGCGCTGGCGGTGACAGGCGTGGTGATGCGCTGCATCATCATGCAGCGCCCGCCCATTGCCACGCTGTTCGAGACAATCCTCTTCATTGGTGCTTCTGTGGCCTTGTTTGGTTTGATTGCAGAATGGATCACCAAACGTGGGCTGGGACTATTGATTGCCGCTGTGGGCGGTACGGCCTGTATGTTCCTGGCCATCCAGTTCGAGGCTTCCGAGGCCACGGATACCTTTCAGCAGCTCCAGGCGGTGCTGATCACGGATTTCTGGCTTTCCACGCACGTGCCGTTGATCAACCTGGGCTACGCCGCCTGCATGGTGGCGGCGCTGATCTCCATGATCTACTTTGTGCAGCGGCTGGTGGGCGTGGTCAATAAAGGCTCTGAGGAGGGGCGCTTCCTCACCCGCGTGGCCTATGGTTTCATCGCCGCAGGGCTCTTCCTGTCGCTGGTGGGCACGGTGCTCGGCGGCATCTGGGCGAACTACAGCTGGGGCCGCTTCTGGGGCTGGGACCCGAAGGAAAATGGCGCGCTCATGATTGTGCTGATGTGCCTGGTCATCCTGCACGCCCGGCTGGGCGGCTACATCCGCGAGGTGGGCCTGCACTGCTGCAACCTTGTGCTCGGGTGCATCGTCATCTTCTCCTGGTTTGCGGTGAACCAGCTGGGGGTGGGGCTGCACGCCTATGGTTTCACCGACGGCACGTGGCCCAAGATCTACGGTTACTGGATCAGCCAGGGCGTGCTGCTGGTGTACGGCCTCGTCCTTGCCTGGACTGAGCGCTCCAGCCGCAACCGCAGCAAACCGCCGCCCCTGCCTGAAACTAAGATGGTCGCTGAAGGTGGCGGTGTTGTGGAGCCGAGCTGAGGGGGCGGTAAGAAGTGAGAAATTAGAGGTGAGTGGCAGGCCTGGAATCTGCCAGGCCCCACTTCTTACGTCTGACTTCTTACCTCTGGCAGAGCATCAGCCACACTTCACTTCGCCTTCTTATACGCCACAATGCCTTGGGCAATGCCTTCGGCGATGCGGGCGCGGAATTCGCCCGTCATCATGCGGGCGCGTTCGCTGGAGTTGCTGACGAAGCCGCACTCCACCAGGACGGCGGGGTTTTTGGTGGTCACACGGATGACGTGGAAACCGGCGTTCTTGACGCCCCGGTTGGCCATCCCGGTGCGCTGCACCAGATACGCCTGGATGTAGGCGCCCAGCATGTAGCTGGAGGAAAAGTGGTAGTAGGTCTCCGCCCCTGCGCCGCTGCCGCCGCGGTTGTAGTTGTAGTGGATGCTGACGAAGATGGCATTCCGGCCCCGGTTGCCTGCGGCAGAGCGGTCCTGCAGCGGGATGAACACGTCACGGCTGCGGGTCATGATCACCTTTAACCCCTCCTTTTTGAGGAGCTGCTCCACCCGCCGCGCCGTGTCCAGCGCCAGATGCTTCTCATACACGTAGCCGATGGCCGCGCCACGGTCATGCGCACCATGGCCGGGATCGAGAATGACGGTGTCAAAGGCGGTGGCCTTGAGGGCCATGCAGAGCATGGTGGCGACGGTCA
Source organism: uncultured Prosthecobacter sp. (assembly GCA_964588755.1). Lineage (GTDB taxonomy): Bacteria > Verrucomicrobiota > Verrucomicrobiia > Verrucomicrobiales > Verrucomicrobiaceae > Prosthecobacter. Next base: position 38,281 of record CAZPSQ010000013.1, read on the forward strand.
GAAACACAGCCGCCGCGCCACGGTGCAGGCGGCGGGGAGCACAGGGGAAATTCGGCATGCGGCAACAAAAGGGTGGGGTTATGAAACAGGGCGAACCGTATGCGGCCCCGTTCCTCTGACAGTAAGCGGGGAAGGGGCCGGGGGGTCAAGTTTTTTGGACCGCCAAAACCACTGTTAAAAACAAAAAACCGCCGGACAAATTGTCCGGCGGCTTCGTCGATCAGGTTTAGCTCAGCTCGTTTTAAGGAGCACCAGGAACGGGAGGCAGGCCTGGCTGTCCAGGAACTGGTGGCAGGCCTGGGAGGCCCTGACCAGGAACTGGCGGCAGACCAGGTGCGCCGGGCGGCGGCAGACCTGGCTGGCCCATTCCTGGGACAGGAGGCAGCGCGCCTGGCATGCCGGGCTGGTTGACGTAGGCACCACCGCCGCCGACACCGCCAGGGATGATGTTCAGGATCTGCTGCGGCGCATTGGGAGAGGCCTGGGTGAACATGTCCATGCCATTGGTGCCTCTTGGCCCAGACAGGCCGGTTTTGGCAGCCAGGTTGACCACTTCGACGCTGCCGTCGTTGCGGCCCACAATGATCTGGCCACCTGCCCAGGCGCGCCCCATGGCGACCTTGCCTGCGAGGTCCACGTTCCACTGCGGTGGCCAGCTCTGGGTGGCTGGATTTTCAAACACCAGCGGCATGTTGCCGACAGAGGTGTCTGTCTGGCCCTGGGTCACCGCCCAGTGGTTTTCCCCGGGCATCAACGCCATGCTGAATCCTGGGGCCATGCCAATGTTGTTGTTGTCCTTGGAGTTGAATCCGGCAGGGCAGCCGAAGATTCGCTCGTCGGTCACAATGCCTTCGATGAACATGTTGCGGAAGGCGTCGTTGGCTGTTGAGGCCACGCCTCCTTGCTGTCCACCGACGCCACCGAACTGGTCCGGATACAGGCTGTTGTTTTGCGCGGCGAATTGCTTCATCGCGATGATGATCTGCTTGGCGTTGCTGACGCCTTTCATCTGGTTGGCAGTTTTCTGCGCGTTGGTGAACTGCGACATCGCGAGACTGCCGAGAATCGCGATGATCGTGATCACCACCAACAACTCGATGAGAGTGAAGGCGTGGTTTCGTTTCGTTTTCATTTTATGAGTGCGTTTAGGTTTGGCTTTATGATGTTATGTTATCTTATGTGAACAGGGAATTTTCCCCGTCCAAGGTTCATTAGACCGAACCCGCCCCCAAAACGCGAGAAAAAAATCACGCCAGCGCCAGCAGGCTGATTTTGAGTTCCTGGCACAGTTTAAAAACTTCTGGTTGGCTCAGGATCAATGTTTTGCCTGCCTCCACGGCGATCACGTCCACCCCGGCGCCTGCCGCCGTCCGGATGGTTTCCGGACCCACCACAGGAACATCGAAGCGCATGTCCTGGTTCGGCTTGGAAACCTTCACCATGGTGGCCCCGCCTTTGCCCAGCATTCCGCCGCGTTTCACGGCCTCATTCGTGCCCTCGAAAGCCTCCACTGCCAGGACGGTTCCGTTCTTTACCACCACCGTCTGGCCGATGTCCAGCCGGCTGCTCTCCTTGGCGATCTTGTGGCCAAATTCCGCGTCCTCCCAGCGGCGCTTCTTCACCTGGGGGCCCGCCACATGCCCCGCGCCCGGCATCAGGTCTTCCAGAAACGTCGTCGCCGGCAGCAGGGTGATGCCGTCCTTCGCCATCTCATCGCCAATGGCACCAAAAAGCGTCTCCGCATTCCGCTCCTTCAGCTTGGCCAGCATGAACAGCATGCGGAAGTCCGGCCGCAGGTCGAAGAGGTTCTTCGGCGCGATCTGCCCCACCATCACCACCTGCGTGCCCCCCTGCTTCTTGAAAAACGAGATCATCTTCCCCAGCTGCCCCACCCGGAACCACTCAATCGCGTCCACAAGGTCTGCCAGCTCCGGCTTCGTCTCATTGGTAAAAGCCGCCACAACCAGCTTTTTCACGCCCGCCTTCCGCGCTGCCGCCACAAAGGTCTCGGGGTAAACGCCGTTTCCGGCTATGAGGGCAATGGTGTCGAGGCTGGGCGTGGTCATCAGGCTGAATCGGAGAGCCGACTTTGGACGCTGAGCGATAGATGTTCAACGGTTTGCTATGCAGCACAGAGCACCAGTTTTTGACTGGTGCTGGGCGGGGGGGAACTCAGCATGTCCGCATGGGGCATTGGATGACAAGGGTGACGAGGTCGCGGGCCATTCGTCCAGAAGCCAGTTTCAAAGTGGCGCTCCTTCACAGCCCAAACTTCGGGCACTGGCCCATGAATGCCCGTGGATTGTCCCACGCCACTTTTTGAATCATCTCCGTGCTCCAGCCGCGCTGGCGCATGACCTGCATGGTCTTCGGCACGGCCAGGGGGTCGCTGACGCCCCAGTCACAGGCGCTGTTCATCCAGATGCGTTCGGCTTGCCGGTGCTCCAGCATGTCGATGGCACGGTTCGGGGTGCACTTGCTCTCCGGGTAGAGGGTGATGCCAGCCCAGAAGCCGTGGTCCAGCACATGGTCGATGGTGTGCTCCTCCACGTGGTCGATGATGACGCGCTCCGGTTTGATCTTGGGGAAGTTTTTCAGCGCATCCACGATGAGGCGGGTGCCTTTGAGCTTGTCCTCCAAATGAGGCGTGTGGATGAGCACCAGCGCATCATGATCCTGCGCCACCTGCACATGCTGCTCGAAGATTTTCAGCTCGTTGCGGCTGTTCTTGTTCAGGCCGATCTCGCCAATGCCCAGCACGCCCGGCTTGTCGATGAACTGCGGAATCAGCGCGATGACATCCTCCGCCAGCTTGATGTCCTCCGCCTCCTTGGGGTTGATGCACAGCCAGCAATAGTGCTTGATGCCAAACTTTGCGGCACGCTTCGGCTCATACTCCGTGATCTGACGGAAGTAGTCGTAAAATCCGTCCGCGCTGGCCCGGTCATAGCCCGCCCAGAAGGCAGGCTCGCAGATGGCCTGGCAGCCGGCGATGGCCATGCGCTCATAGTCGTCCGTGGTGCGGCTGACCATGTGGCCGTGGGGCTCGATGTAGTTCATGAGGGGAAGTTTGCGGTGGTTGGCAGTGGTTTGCCGTGGTTGGTCAGAGGTTTGGCAACCAACGCAAACCATCGCCAACCACCGCAAACAACTGCAAACTTCAGGTTCTGTGCGCTCCAATCGCGCCCTGCATCGCCGCTTTTTCCACTGGCTCGGAGCTGGGATCACTCAAACTCAGCAGCACGTCCCGGGCGCGCTGCGGTTGGTCCTGGGAGAGCAGGGAAAGGGCGTTTTTCAGAGCCTGGACGCGGAAATCACCATCCTGACCGGCGCGCTGGGTGCGGTCGAGAAAGGCGGCGAGGTCGATGAGCTTCGAACGTGAGTCCATGAAGCCCAGGTCGACCAGATTGACATTGGCTGGGGGCGTCCAATCGGGCATGAGGGAGAATTTAGGCATTCAAGGCGGTGCCGCAACCGTTGGATCATTGCGCGCGCGTTTCCACATGCCATGGTGCGCTTTTCCCCCGTCCCGCAATGCCTGACCTCACCCCCGATGAACTGCGCCGTTATGCACGGCACCTGGCGATTCCCGAATTCGGGATCGAGGGGCAGCGCAGGCTGAAGGCGGCGCGGGTGCTGTGCATCGGGGCAGGGGGGCTGGGGTCCCCCATCTCCCTGTACCTGGCTGCGGCCGGTGTGGGCGGGCTGGGGCTGGTGGACCCGGACGTGGTGGAGATCACCAACCTGCAGCGGCAGATTCTCTTTGGGCAGCGCGACCTGGGCCGGAAAAAGCTGGAGGCGGCGCGCGACCGGCTGCTGGATGTGAATCCGCACCTGGACGTGCGGCTGCACCCGGAGCTTTTCAATGCGGCGAACGCCATGCGCATTGCCGCAGACTACGATGTCATCATCGACGGCACAGACAATTTCCCGACGCGCTACCTGAGCAACGACGTGGCCGTCTGGCTGCGCAAGCCGAACGTCTATGGCAGCATCCTGCGTTTCGACGGGCAGGTGGGCGTTTTTGCGCCGCATCTGGGCGCGCCATGCTACCGCTGCATGTGCCCGCAGCCGCCGCCTCCCGGGCTGGTGCCTTCCTGTGCCGAAGGCGGGGTGCTGGGCGTGCTGCCCGGCCTCATTGGCACCATGCAGGCGCTGGAGGCCATCAAGATCATCACCGGCATCGGCCAGCCGCTGTTGGGAAAGCTTTTGCATGTGGACACGCTTAGCATGCGCTTCCGCACCCTGACCCTCCGCCGCGATCCCCTGTGTCCGGTCTGTGGCGATCAGCCCAGCATCACCGAGCCCATCGACTACGAGGGGTTCTGCGGCATTCCCCAAGCATCCGCCCCCGTTTCTTCTTCCGAACTCCCCACCATGACCGTTCACGAACTCAAACAGCTCCGCGACACCGGAGACAACCACTTCCTGCTCGACGTGCGAGAGCCGCATGAGCAGTCCATCTGCCGCATCGACGGCGCGGTGCTCATCCCCCTTGGCGACCTGGAAAACCGCACCGCTGAGCTGCCGCGTGACAAGCGCATCCTCATCCACTGCAAGAGCGGCGGGCGCAGCGCCCGGGCCGTGAGCAAGCTTCGGGAGCTGGGATTTGAGGATGTCTGGAACATCTCCGGCGGCATCATTGCCTGGGCGCGGGAAATCGACCCCAAGATGGCGGAGTATTAAAACGAGATGAGTGCAGAACCCTGGATTGAGGATTTTCTTCCCCTGATGCGCTGCCCGGACACGCACCAGCCGCTGCGGCGCGCCACACCGGAGGAGTGTGCCAAACACGGCCTGCCCTCCGCCCTCGCGACTCAGGACGGCAGCCGGGTGTTTGTCATTGAGGATGGCATCCCGATCTTACTTCCCCAGGAGAGGAAGCAGTGAGGGCTCCTCTTCCACAGGGGCTTTTCGGACCGCGTTGGCGAGCACCTGCTCGGCATGGGTGATCGGGAGTGAGTAATGACCGTCGATCTCCGACCACCGGGTGCTGGCCACCGGAATGAGCGATGCTATGCGGTCCGTGTAGGTCCAGGCGATGTTGCGGTCCTGCTTGCCATGCCAAAAGTGAATGGGGTAGTTAATTTGGCTCACCTCAAACCCCCACTCGCTGAGGTAGATGTCCGCATCGGCAATGACGTTTTTTGGCCCGCGGTTCAGCGCGCCGAGGGTGGCGTCCCGCACGACGTCGTAAATGCCCGGCAGCAGCAGCACACGGCGGTCCTCCTCCCCCAGCAGCTTCATCAGAAAGCGCAGCAGGGGTTTGCGGGGATCTCCCCTGGCTGTCAGGCCGCCCAGGCGGAGAACGCCGCCCAGGACGGTGGGGAAGTAATGGCGCAACTGGATCATCACGCGGTAGAGCCAGAACATGTCGCGGTCCCCCAGGAACTTCAGCGGCGGCGCGCCGCAGATGATGGAGGCGGAGAGCAGACGGCGGGGCAGCCTCAAGGCGGTGACGAGCACGTAGGGGCCGCCGCCTGACCAGCCGAGCACGTGGTAATTGTCCGCGCCGACATGCGCGGCGAGCTGCGTCAGGGTGTCCGGCCAGTCATCCAGCATGCGGTTTTCCTGAAAGTCGGAAAGGCCAATGCCTGGCCGGTCCGGACAGATCAGCCGGATGCGGTGCCTTTTGGCCGGCTCGTCAAAGAGCGCCCCCTGCACGTGCGAGGAAGGCCAGCCGTGGAAATAGAACATCACCTCGCCACGCGGATCCCCGTACTCAGCGTAGCCCAGCTTCAGGCCGTTGGTGAGGGTGAGGTGGTGTACGGACATGCGGGGCGCGACTGTGGGGGCTTCACTTCACGCCTTCAAGCGGCTTCTCGCCCAGCAGGGCGCTGCATTCCGGCACCTTGGCCTGGCGCAGGCCGAACTGCTTCACGGCCTTTTCCTGGAGGTGCGCCACGGCCTCGTCCACCGAGTCGGTCCACTTGATCAGGTCCAGGTCTTCCGGGCTGATGGTGGCCCCGCTCAACATGTGGTCCATGAACTGGCGCAGCTCCGGCCAGAACTCGGAGCCCATGATCACGATGGGGAAGCCCTTCAGCTTCTTGGTCTGGATCAGTGTCAGCGCCTCAAACATCTCGTCCATGGTTCCAAAGCCGCCGGGCATGATGACAAACCCGTAGCTGTATTTGATGAGCAAGGTCTTGCGCACAAAGAAGTGCTCAATCGTGACGCAGCGGTCGAGGTAGGCATTGTGGCTCTGTTCAAAGGGCAGGCGGATGTTGCAGCCGACGCTGCGCCCTCCAGCATCTTTCGCGCCACGATTGGCCGCCTCCATGATGCCGGGGCCGGCGCCCGTCATCACGGTGAAGCCCATGTCGGCGATGGCCGCGCCCATTTTCCGCGCCAGCTCATAATAGGGATGGTCCTCCTTGAAGCGGGCGGAGCCAAACACCGTGATGCAGGGGCCCACGAAATGCAGCGCGCGGAAACCACGGATGAAGTCCTTCGCCACACTCCAAAGCAGGCGGAGATCATACAGGCGTCGGTTGGGGCCGCCGAGAAGGGCTCGATCTTCAAGCTGGCTGTGGAAATGCTCGTCTGCCCGGATTTCGGCTGGTGAAACGTGGGCGACAGGGGCGCTAGGTGCGCCGCTCATCGCGCTTCCGGGCTCGGGTTCCCGGTCGAGGAGAGGTGGAGTTGGCATGGCTGGTTTGTTGTCTTTGAGGTGAAAAAGGCCGTTTTTGTTCAGAGTAATCCCGTGTTTTTAGATAGGGAAGGTTGGATGCAGAAGTCGGCGCTTCCAAAAAAAAGCCCGCCGGCTGTGGCAGCCGACGGGCGTGGAACACAAACGAGGGGTGCCTTAAGCGGCTGCGGCGGCCTCTTCCTCATGTGGTGCGGAATCACCACGGGTGTTGGGCTTGGCGCCGCTGAGCTGTAGCGGGCGGCCCATGAAGTCCTTGCCATTGAGCTCGGCCACGGCGCGGCGGGCCTCGTCCACGCTGCCCATGGTCACAAAGGCAAAACCCTTGGAGCGCTGGGTGCGGCTGTTGACCACGACCTCGGCATTGCGGACGCCGCCCACGCCGTTGAAGAGCTCGAGCAGGTCGCTCTCGGCGGCGTCGTAGGACAGGTTGCCCACATAGAGGCGTTCGGTGGTGATGTCCGCCGGATTCACCGCAGGGGTCTCGCGGCGCTGACGGGGCTCACGCGGTTCACGGTGCTCGCCACGTGCCTCGCGAGGCTCACGCTGCGGACGTGGGGCGGCTTCCGCGCCGGGGCGCGGGGTCTGCGGTTTGGCGCGGTTTTTAGGCTGGGGTTTGCCCAGGAGGCCAAAGCTGATGATGCTCAGAAACTTTTGGAAGCCTGTTGGAGGCACCTCACGGCCTTCACGGGTGGGGCGGGGGCCTTCAGGCCGGGGGCCGCGTGGGCGGCTGCGGTTGCGGCGGCGGTTGCGGTTTGGGGTGGGGTAATCGGACATGGGTCGGTGGCGTTTGCAGTGGGGTGGGTTCTGTGGTCGAGCAGGACCGGGGGGCTGGGAGGGGCGGCGGGCGGGAACGGGCGGCATGCCTCTTCCACGGCTCCGCGGCACGCGACGGTCCGCACCTGCGGTCCGTCACAGCACCACCACGGGCTGCTGCGGTTTTCAAAGCCGGGCCACAGCGGCCCCGCTTCCTCAAGCCATCCGCTGCCGGACGGCTGAAGGCCTCCCATCGAGTCGGCCCTCCGGTGGAACGGCTCCTGCAGCGCGGTCTGGGGGCAAAGATGGCGCATGCGGGACTCGGTCTAAGGGACGGGCTTCGGAGCATGGATGGGGATTGCTCTGAAAACAGCGCCGCAATACTAAGCGGTCCGGGGGGGTGGTCAACCGCGAATCCCGGACGCGCCGCTTGCCCCGGCGCGGCTTTGCGGCATCATTCGCGCATGATCAAACCACGTCTCTACGTCAAAACCGGCTGCCCCTGGTGTGATGAGGTGCTCGATTATCTCGACGCCAAGCGCATCACCTATGAAAAAGTCACCGTCAGCGGCAACCGCGAGGCGATGCAGGAGATGGTGGACCTCAGCGGCCAGAGCAAGGCGCCCACCATGGACTGGGACGGCGAGGTGCTGGCGGACTTCGGTGTGGATGAGCTGGTGCCGTTTTTGCGCAAAAAGGGACTGGCTGTTTAGACCGTTGCAGGATCGCCTTTTCGGCTGTTTATCTTCCCCTCAATGAACTCTTCTGACCGTCCGTCCGTCTCCCCGGCCTTTTATTTGCCGATCCTGCTGGTGCTCGTCGCCGCAGCCTATCGTTACGCCAAGCTTGACGGCATGGTGAACATCCCGGCGCTGGAGAATTTCAATCCCTGGATGGCCTTGGCCTTCACCGGAACGCTGGTGTTTCCCCGACAGCTTTCGTTTCTGACGACCCCGCTGCTGCTGCTGTTCGTCACCCTGGCGGCAGCAGGGCCGGCGGCCATCCTGCACTGGGAGGCCGTGGCCGTGTACGCCACCTTCGCCGCCGCTGCCCTGCTTGCCAGCCGCTGGCGCGGGCAGGTGGGCATGCTCAAGGGGCTGCTCGGCGTTGTCGGCTGCTCGGTGGCGTTTTATGTCGTCACCAACACGGTTTCGTGGATAAGCTCCCCCCACTACATCAAAAATCTGGCTGGCTGGGCGCAGGCCCTGACCGTGGGCGAGAGCGGGCATCTGCCCACCTGGGTGTTCCTCTGCCGGTCGCTCATCAGCGACGTTGGCTTCAGCCTGCTGCTTCTGGCGGCACACCACACTGAGGCGCGGGTGCGGCATCAGCGGTCAATGCCGCTGATCGCCCCCGCCCAGGCCTGATCTGGAGGTTTCCTCTGCACGGCAGTGTTCGCGTGTGAAAAAGCGTCCGTCCTCCACACGTCGGCCAGACGAATACTGGCGTTCCCCTTTTACCGCCATGACCGCCACCCGATTCCTCGCCTGTTTCCTGCTGCTGGCCTTCACGCTGAAAGCGCAGACCCTGCACTTGTACACCTGGGCGGACTATGTCAGCCCGGACGTGGTCAAAAAGTTTGAGAAGCAGAAGGGCTGCAAGGTTGTCATCGACACCTTCGACTCGAACGAAAGCATGTTTGCCAAGTTCAAGGCGGGGGCCACAGGCTACGACATCGTGGTGCCCACGGCCTACATGATCCAGGTCATGAACGCGCAGGGCATGCTGGCGCCCATTGACCATGCCCAGGTGCCGAACCTGGCCAACATCGACCCGGCGGTGCTGGCCAAGGTGAAGGACCAAAAGATGGAGCATAGCGTGCCCTACACCTTTGCCTACGCGACCCTTGCGGTGCGGAAGGACAAGATCAAGGATGCGGAGGCGACCTGGGCCATGTTTGACCGCCCGGCGCTGGCTGGCCGCGTGACACTGCTGGATGACATGCGCGAGAGCATCGGGGCCGCGCTCAAGTCACTGGGCCACAGCATCAACACCCGGGACGAGGCGCAGCTGGCCGCCGCCAAGGAGGTGCTGATCCGCTGGAAGAAGAACATCGCCCGCTTTGACAACGAGGGCTACAAGTCCGGCATCGATTCCGCCGAGTTTTACCTTGTTCATGGTTACAGCGGGGACCTCTTCCAGGTGCAGATGGAGAACCACAAGGTGGAGATCCTGATCCCCAAGGAAGGTGTCACCATTGGCTGTGACGAGATGGTCATTCCCAAGACAGCCAGGCAGGCCGCGCTGGCGCATGCCTTCATCAATTTCCTCCTCGACCCGGACATCGCCGCCGAGAACATGGAGTGGATGGGCTACTACTGCCCGAACAAGCCCGCGCTGGAGAAGGTCAGCGCCGACTTTTTGAAAAACCCCGCCATCACCCTTCCTGCTGACTTGCAGGCGAAGTGTGAGGTCATCGAAGACCTGGGGCCGGACCTTGCCAAATACACCAAGGTGTGGGACGAAGTGAAGGCGGCGCGGTGAGGCCTGCTTATTTCTGAAGGGGGATGCCACGCAGTCTGCGCCGCAGCATTTCCAGGGCCGCCTGCGAGGTCAGAAGCTTGAAGCGGTCCCTGGCGCCGGGCGAGAAGCGCTTGACTGCCCAGGTCGCGGCCTTTTTCGATGCGAGCGCGATCCACACGGTGCCGACCGGCTTGTCCGGCGTGCCCCCGGTGGGGCCGGCGATGCCCGTCACCGCCAGCGCATGATCCGCGCCGCTGTTTTTCAGCGCGCCCTCAGCCATGGCCCGCGCCACTTCCTCGCTGACAGCGCCGTGTTTTTCGATGAGATCCCCCGGCACGCCGAGCTGGCGGGTTTTGGCCTCGTTGGCGTAAGTCACCCAGCCGTGGCCAAACACGCGGGAGGAGCCGCTCACATCGGTGATGCGGCTGGCAATCGCGCCGCCCGTGCAGGACTCCGCCGTGGCCAGCCACTCGCCCCGTGCCGCAAGCAGCTGCACCAGCACTTCCTCGATGACGCGGCGGTCCTCGGACACGATGTTGTCGCCCAAGGCCGCACGCACGATGCGTGCGCCCGCGTCCACGACGGCCTGGGTGCCCGCGAGGCGGACATCCACGTCAGCTTTGCTGATGCAGTAGCCCAGGTCGAGGCCGGCGATGGCCTCCAGCTTTTTTTCCACGGCCTCCACAATGTCGGACTCGCCCGCGCCGGTCACTTTAAGATATAAGACAGCGCGTGAAGCGCCCCCTGGCAGCCAGTCGCGCAGGCGTGGTTCCACCTCGGCCTCCATCATCGGCTTCAGTTCGCGTGGAGGGCCGGGCAGCAGGAAGAAGTGGGTTTTCCAGCCAAGGCCCGCGCCCAGGTGGGCCGGGAAATACAGGCCGGGAGCCGTGCCAAAAGCATTCGGCAGCACGACTGCGCCACGGGGCACCATGGCCTGGCGTTTGTTGGACTCGCTCATCACCTTGCCGCGTTTGAGAAAATACTCCCGCAACTGGCTGACGACGCCCTCGTTCAGGTCCATCTCCAGGCTCAGCAGCTCGGCCATCGACTCGCGGGTGAGGTCGTCATTCGTCGGCCCGAGGCCGCCAGAGACCAGCACCACATCCGCCCGTTGCGCCGCCTCTGCGATCGCCACGCGGATGACCGCGCCATCCGGCACAATGGTCTGCCGGGTGACCTGGATGCCCAGCGCCGCCAGCCGCTGGCCGATCCATGCCGCGTTCGTGTTTACCGTGTCTCCGAGAAGCAGCTCCGTGCCAGTGTTGACGAGTTCGACTTTCATGGGGCTTTTTACGTCGAGGAGTGCTTTTTGGGCAAC
>CAZPSQ010000014.1:0-48958 GCA_964588755.1 uncultured Prosthecobacter sp.
CTCCCAGTGCTTGTCGAGTCCCAGCAGCAGGCTGTAGTGGTCGTTGAGGCTTGATGATGTGCCCATCTCCCACCTTTACACCTCTCCCCGCCCATTAAAAGCCGCGAAGAGCCAAAAACATCACCACCCTGCTTTCCCACTATCCCGCCTCCATTGAGCGCAAAGACGCCTCACTCGGGAATCTGACCCTCCGCAAGCACGGCACCACCGAGGACATCACCGTCACCGCCGCCACCTACGCCGATGCCACCTATGAGGGCGACCTCGCCGCCATCGCCAAGGTCCCCTATCGCGTGGGACGTGAAGGCCGCGACGAATACGGCGAGCCTCATGCCGGAAAGGTCTTCACCAACATCTCCTCCGAGTCCGGCCCTCAGGATGCCAAGGATGGAAAGCTGAACCTCCACCTCTACGCCCACGTGCAGGGCAGCATTGACACCGCCAGCCCCTTCACCGCGGATGGTGCCACGCAGGCCTACAACCACCGCTTCTGCCTCAGCGACGAGCCAGGAAACATCCGCCTCCCCGAAAAGCCGCCCGGTTACAACCGCGAGTAATACGTGAGCTACAACCGCAAGGGCATGAGCGGCGGCCGCCTCAATGGCAAGGGCACCTTCAATGCCGCCATCCTCCCTGGAGAAAACCATGCCTACCCCGACGCCACCTGGCCGGAGCGCGAGAAGATCATCCTGCGACACACCCACTTCGCCCTGGGCCTCATGTGGTTCCTGCAAAATGACGAGTCAGTCTCTCCGGCCAAGCGCGAGGGCTATCGCCGCATCGGCCTCCCGCTTGATGAATACATCGACAACAACAACCTCCCCTACGAGCTCTACGTGCGCGAGGCACGCCGCATCATCGGCCGCCATGTCTTCACCCAGCATGACAACATGCTCGCCAAGGGCCTCGGTCGCACCCCGGTCCATGGCGACAGTATTGCCTTCACCGACTGGTCCATGGACTCCCACGACTGCACCATGGACCGCCGCCCGGGCTATGCCTACGACGGCAAGCTCATCCTCACCGAGGAGTCACGCCCCGCGCACATTCCCTACCGCGCTCTGCTACCCCAGGGCGTGGACAATCTCCTTGTGCCTGTCTGCCTCAGCTCCACCCACGTGGCCTGGGGCGCGGTGCGTTTGGAGCCCGTCTGGATGCAGGTTGGCGAGGCCGCAGGCCTTGCCGCCGTTCTCGCCAGGAAGCACAAAACCACGCCTGGGAACCTGGATGCCGATCTGCTGGTACGAACTCTTGTGGCAAATCAGCACCACGTAAGTTTCTTCAACAGCCTTCTCACTGCGGCCAACGAAAAAGGCGGCAGCCTCACAGCCGCCGCCCAGTATTTCGCCACCAAGGGTTTCTTCGCCGATTACAACGTGAACGACGACCAGCCGCTCAGACTTGCCACCGCCAGGGCGTGGGCCGCCGCGTTGTGCGACGTGCCAAAGGCGTCCTGGGACGGCACCGGGTTCGCGCACAAAATCGCCGGGACCGAGGCTGCCGCAGGCAGCGCCGTCACATTCCAGGAATGGACCTCCTTGCTGGGCAGCAAGGAGGCAGCGGATGGTGGGGACCTCCTGGTCACGCGGGGCATGGCGTTGCAGATGTTGTATGGGAGGCTCATGTCACTGGATGGCCGTGGCCGGCTTTGAGGGCTGCATGTTGGCCAGGGAGGCGTTGCGGTGCTGCGCGGCCAGGTCCTTCATGCCCAGGTGCTGGTACAGGTCCGCCAGCTTCGCGTGGGTGGTGTCCTGGTTGCGGGTCTTCGGCAGCGCGCGCTCAAAGTCCCCCACAGCCTCCTTGAAACGGCCCAGCTTGGCATGCACATGTCCCCGGGTGTCCAGGTAGAAGGGGTTTTCCGGCTCCTTCTTCAGCAGCTCGTCCATCATCGTCAGCGCCTTCTCCAGTTCGTCCTGCTCCGTGGACACCGACGCGATCGCCATCGCCAGATTGTTGCTGATCACGGAGAAGCCGGGGTTGAGGGAGCTCGCCAGCTCGAAATGTGTCCGCGCGGAGTCTCGCTCTCCCATTTTCCAGTCCTGCACGCCCAGGTAGTAGTGCAGGAAGGAGGTGGCTATGCCGCCCTCGCCCAGCACACGTTCCACGTGGCGCTTGCGCTCCTCCGTGTCGGTGGAGAACTCCTCGCAGTCATGCAGAAAGGCCATGATGATGTCCTGGCTCTCGGGGCTGATCTGGATGCCCTTTTCCAACAGTTGCAGCACCTTCATCTTGTCCACCCCTGACTGGTCCTTCAGATGGCGGCTCCAGGACAGGTAGATGCCGCCCAGCACCTGGCGTTCCTCCTTTTCCGGCTTGTCTGTGGTTGTGCTCACCATCCATTTCACGGCATCCTCAAAGCGGCGCTGGAGGCTGAGGCTGACCGCGATGGAGAAGCGGATGCGGTCGGCACCTGCGCCCCCCTTGTCCTTCACGGCTCGCAGAGCCTCCTCCGCCTGTTGCGCGCACAGGATCGCGTCGTCCTTCATGCCGGAGTACTGCAGGGCGGTGGCCTTCATCAGCATGAGGTCTGCGCGCTTCTCCAGGTTGATCTTCGCTAGGTGGCGCAGCGCCGTCTTCCAGTCCCGCATCGTCGCGGCAAAGCGCGCCGCCAGTTCCAGGCCGTCCTCGTTGGAAGGATCTGCCTGCAGGGCGTTTTCGATGTGGCGCTTGGCACCGGCCGGGTCGGCTGGCGTTTGCGACAGCAGGATGGCTGCCTGCAGCACATGTGCGGGCGCATGGCCTGGGCGCTCCAGCGGGGCCGAGTGGGACAGCAGACGCATGGCGTCCTTTTCCTTGCCCATGCCGCGCAGCGCCTTGGCCTCGATCAGCAGCGCCTTCTGGTTATCACCGGCGGTTTCCACACGGGCCAGCCGCATGGCCGTCAGGCGCGCCTCCATGAAGCGGCCCTGGTCCAGCAGCCCTTGGGCGTCCCCCTCCATCTGGCTCTGCTGCTCCAGGTCCATCGTCTGCTGGGAGGTCAGCACCATGAAGCCCAGCAGAATGACCGTGAACAGGGCGGGCAGGCCCAGCATGCCGTCCATGGGGCGGCGCTCATCCATCATCGCGCTCACACGGTAGCGTGTTTCGTTGACTAGATCGTGAATCATTCGCTCTCCTTTCCTTGGGGTTCGCTGCGGTTTGAAATTGCGGCGGCCAGCCCGTCACGGGCGCCGGCGACCAGATCGACATAGGAGCGCTGCGCGCCCTCCTGGCTGCCCGGCTCCACGGCCAGCACTTGCAGCACATAGGTTGTGGTCAGCTGGTTTTCCTGTTTCCAGCGGGAGACCAGCCGGTCCGTCATCCGCTCCAGCATGTTTTCGCTGCTGAAGGAGCAGGCGGCGCCCTTTGCGTCCAGCACGCACAGCCAGAGGTCCGCGTGCATCAACTCCGTGGGCTGGTGCATGTGCAGGAAGCGGACAGTGTTGGCCGTGCTGTCGCCAGGCAGCATGCTGTCGATCTGCCGCTGGAACTGCCATCCCTGGCCCTGGTAGCACACCCGGGTGTCGTGGAAGCCCAGGAAGGGAAAGTTGACCGCCACATATGCCTCCAGGCCGTTGTTACGGTACACCCAGACCTGGTTGCGCACGCCCAGCTTGCCGATCACGGTGTCTTCCACGGGTTTCTCCCCCGTCCGTACCCAGCCGCCGAGCTGCTGCGGCATGACGAACTGTTCCAGCCCGGCAGTTTGATGGGCGGTTTCCGCAGGGCGGGTGAGGTTGAGCGCAGCCGGTCCCAGAAGCACCAGCAGCCCGGCCATGGCGCCAGCCAGGCTCACACGCTTGTGCCACAGATGCAGGGCGCCCGCGGGCTGCGTTCCGTTCATCGCGGGGGCCTCCGCTGTGGTTTGCGGGCGGTTAAGGGCAAAATGCAGCCCATGGTCGGCGCTAAGCACCAGCAGCAGGTCCAGCACGAAGAATGCGATGCCCAGCATTTCATGGGGCAGGCCGCTGTCGAGCTCCACTTTCCACAGGTGGAGGCCGCCGATCACCACGCAGATGCGTAGTACATTCGTCGCCACGGAGACCAGCCCGGTCACCACAAGGAGGGCCAGAAGATGCGGCAGCGAGCGCCTTTTCAGGCTTGCCAGGATCACGCCCACGCACAAGGCCACCAGCATGGAGTTGGTGCCGCTGCAGGCATCGTCCACAAAAAAGCGCTTCTGCGGTGTGGCCACGATCACACCTTCCACCACATGGGTCACACCCATCGTGTCCAGCCAGCCCTGGCTGAGCCGGGCGGCAAGGCCTGCCAGCACCCGGTAGAGCTCGTTGTCCAGCTCCAGCGGAGGAGGGATGAAGAACAGCGCCAGGGCAGGGAATGACCACAACGGGAACATCGTGCGTCCCTCCCCCCCCAGGGAACAGCCGTAGGCCATCATGGCCAGCACAAACGACAGGCCGGCCAGGAAGGGGGAAAACAGGGCAAAGGCCGCGACAGCCAGCAGCAAATACAAACAAACCAGCCCCCCGCGGAGGCGGGTGGCGGGTGCCGTCCCGGCATGCGGCCGGGTTTGAAAAATCAGCCAGCCAAGCGCTGCCAGGGGCAGGGGGAAGAAATGGCAGGCGGGATGCCGCTCCCACAGCTCATAGGTGCTGAAGAGCAGGCAAAGGAGGGGCGTGGCCGCAGCCAGCACCCCTCCTGCCCGCTTCTCCTTTTCGTGGGCGATGTTGTTCAAGCGCGTGAAAGGGAAGGGGGTTTTTGATGATGGGTTGGGGAGTTCGTCAGGCTGCGGCGAAGGTCTTGCCAGCCTTGCGCTTCTTGAAGGCAAAGGCCGTCATGAAGAACAGGCCCCCGCAGCCCAGGATTAGGGCGGACGGCTCCGGCACCGGAGCGATCGCCGTGTAGTTGTACACCACTTCCAGGCTGCCCGTGCTGCTGCCCACGATGTTCGTCAGCCAGGTCATGTTGCCGCCGCCGCCGGAGGCGGTCGGGGTGGCGCCGAAGGTGTTGGTCAGGTAAACAGGCACGTCTCCCGTTCCCTTGAACTGTTCGAAGTAGGCGTCTCCAGACACATACTCAGCTTCCTCTGTGTATTGGGCGAAGGAGGTGCCGCCAGGATTGTAGACTTCACCGTTGTTGAGTGTGACACTGCCGGTGGGGGGGGTGTGATTTCTGCTGCGGGCCGCCTGCAAGTCAAAGCTGTCACTAGGCGCGTTGAACAGGAAGCCCTCGATTGTGTTTGCCAGGGCGATGCGCGTCACCGTCACCGCTCCCGCGTTCTGGTTGGTGATGCTCGATGAGGTGATGTTGGAATTAAACGTCCAGGACAGCGTCACAGAGTTCAAGGTGCCCAGCGAGGTGTCGAACTGGGAGAACGAATATTGCGAGTCCGCGTTGAACGTTCCGAAGTCGACCGTTTCAGTGATGACAGCCGCTTTGGAGGCGGCCGCCGTGGTGAGGATTGCGAATGTAAGAATAAGCAGCTTTTTCATAGCAGTTATACATTCAGCGCCTTTCAAGACCGCACAAACTCCAAGTGATAAGTGTAGCCTTACACATTAATGACAAATTCCATACTTTGGTCTGACGTCTTTTCTGCGCTGTTGAGGCATGCGGGCAAAGTGAAAACGTGCTTACCGAGCCGCAGAAGCCAGCCCCTCCTCCTGCTCTTGGAAGCAGAGAGACAGGTGCGGTGCCAGGGAGGCGCTGGATGAGTCCCCGCTGGGCATTACCATCACACATCGGCATTGGCAGTGCGATCACCGCCACGGGCAGAATCCCATGCGGGAGGCGTGGCGGCTCTGCTGGAGCCGGTCCCTGGGCCTCACAATCACCTCTGCCCAGGGTCCCCGAAAATGCGCCACCATGCGTTTTCAGAAAATCAGTTGGGGGCAACTCGGTTTTTCAGCCTCGTAGAAAGCCCCACCGCTTCTGCTATTCTCCACCTTGGCTCCCTTCCTTCTTCTTCCTCCTGTCTGGCTGGGAACGACTTTGCGTTTTCGGACTGAGGCTTAAGGGAGTCCTTCCTGAGTCAGAGCAAAATAATTTTTGTGACTAAAATGAAAAATACGGCACTCCCCCCAAAGTCGAACTTCACTGGTTCAGCCCAAATCCCGACACTTGTGTTTAGCTAAAGCTAAATCAAAATTCAAATTTAGCTTTAAAACCCTGATTTTCAAAAAGAATGAAGATCGTGGCCTCTTTATGGCTAATACTAAAAATCAGGGAATCCACTATCCCCCTGACTGGCTGGTTTGAACAACCCATTCCGTCGCATTTTTGCACTGCTATCTAAGCCTTGCCTTAGCTTCTCTCACTTGCTCAACAAAACTTTAAAATTTAACTTATCATTAATATTTGATGGGGTTAGTAAGAAGCGCACCGCAAATAAAATCTCTGAATTACCCTTAGCTTATTCATCTTCATCCCTTTTCTCAGGGCATCTGGTCCTGAGGTTGCATCGCAAACCCTGACCGTTGTTTCGACGGCTCCGATAGTCCCTCCAAAAAAAGCCCACTCCCATGTCGCCAAAACAAAAAAATATCCTGATCGTCGATGACCACGCCATGTTCGCTGAAACGCTGGGAGAATACCTTCGCATGACGAACAAAGATTTCGTCGTGACCGTGGTGACCACGGCGGAAAAGGCACGCGAGCAGTCTTCCCGGAACAATATGGACGTGGCGCTCATCGACCTGGAAATGGCTGACTGCTCGGGGCTCACGCTTCTGGCAGACTTTTCCACCGCCATGCCCTCGCCTGCATGCATCATTGTCAGCATGCACCTCCAGGCTCCGTGGATTGAGCGCGCTTTGAAGGCCGGGGCCTCCGGCTATGTGGCCAAGGACTCCCCGCCGACTGAGATTGTCACGGCGATCCATTCCGCGCTGCGTGGGAAAAAATATCTCTCCCGCAGCGTGGCGCAGTCCTTCGCGGAAAATGCCGTCCGCCTGCCCATGGGGGGCAAGGAGCTGCACAAGGCCCTGAGTGATCGTGAGTTCGAGATTTTCCTGCAGCTTGCCCACGGCAAAAGCCTGAAGGCCATTTCGCTGGATCTGAGCCTTTCCGCCAAGACTGTCTCCGTCCACAAGCACAATATCTGGAAGAAGACCGGCATCGACTCCTGCGCCAAGATCGCGCGTTATTGCGTGGAGCATGGCCTGCTGGCCAGCAGCGCCCAGCTCAGCCCGGCCATCTAGCGCGGCCAAATATCGGCAGCGCCCTCGGTCTGCCGGTTCAACTTCGCCGCGAGCAACGCGGTGAGGAACATCCGAGGGCGGAAGCCAAAACTGGTTTCCGTGGATCAAGGTTTCAATGTTAGCCTTGTGGGATCGATGGAATGGCGGCTGAAGCGCCGCGTCGTCGTTTGGACTCTCTCCCTCCCCCTATCTCTCCCTCGGGGGTACAAAGACAAAAGGCCGCTCATTCGAGCGGCCTTTGTAATTAATGTAAATACTGTGTTTATTATCTTATCCTGCCCGGGTCATATCTTGGGCCGGGAACACACGGGTGTTGGGGTCTGGGATCTCATCTTCCTCAAAGGCGGTGCGGTAGTAGGATTTGTGATAGTAGTAGTCATACCCGCGTGCGCGGTGTGCCAGGCGGTTGAGCACCAGACCGGTCAGGGGAATGCCTGTTTGTTGCAGCTTGCGGATGGCCTCCTGCACAATGGCCTGCGGGGTGCGATTGCAGCGCACGACCAGGAAGGTACTGTCGGCCATGTCACCGAGAACAAGCGTGTCATTCACGGGGACCAGCGGCGCTGTGTCGATCACAATGCGGTCAAAACCGGCCTCAAAGGCCATTTCCTTCAGCCGCTCCACCCCGCAGGTGGCCAGCAGCTCGGCCGGGTTGGAGACCCGGCTGCCAGAAGGCATCAGCGCCAGGTTCGCCACGCCGGTGCCAAAGCACACCTCGCGGAAGGAGGCTTCATCCAGCAGCAGGTCGGAGACGCCTTTGCGATCATTGGAAATCCCGAAGGTTGCCGCCAACTGGGACCGCCGGAGGTCCATGTCGATCAGCAGCGTGCGCAATCCCTGGCTTGCCAGTGTGATGCCCAGGTGTGTGGACACAAAGGTCTTGCCCTCATCCGGCACGGCGCTGACAACCATGTGGCAGGTCTTCTGGCTGCGTGCCATGCGGGTGATGATCGTGCGGAACTCGCGGAAGCATTCCGCCACCTCCCGGTGAACGTGCAGGGAGCGCTGGCCCGGCGTGGCGTCCTTCAGCGCCTGCTGCTGCCTGGTGTTGTTCTGGGGGCGCAGCGCGTTCACCATGCCCAGCACAGGCACGCGCAGCTTGTCCCGGGCATCATCGACCGTGCGGATGGAGCGATCCTGCACCACCATCAGGCCGATGATGGCCAGGCCGAGGAGGAAGCCCCCGGCGGTGGAGCTTCCCACCAGCTTCCGTGCATTGGGGGAGACCGGCTCCGTCGGCACCATGGCCAACTGGTGAACCCAGATGGGCGGTGTCTCCATGCCCTTTGACACGTCCACCTGCTTGATGCGGTTCAGCACCGACTCATACACGGCCTGGTCGGACTCCATCTCGCGCTTGAGCACATTGTACTGCACCGCCAGCTGCTCCAGGTCCAGGGCCTCGGACTCCTGCCGCCTGAGCTGCTCTTTCAGCTTTGTCTCAAGCTCGAGCGCATTGTTAAAACTGGACTGCAGCAGGCCCATGGCGTCCCCGAGAACGGCCTCGAGCTGCTGCTCCTGGTTGTTGATGACCGCCTGGGCGGCCTCATACTTGGGGTGCTTCGGCTTGTATCGCTCCGCCAGCACGGCCAGCGCGCCTTTCTGCACGCCGATCTGGGAGAGGATGCCGGACACCTTGGGATGGTTGGCAATGGTTGGCAGGTTCAGCAACTGGTCGCGGGGGAGCGTGCCTTCCTTGCATGCCTGTAGGTGGGTTTCCAGCGTCAGCCGTTCCGTGGACTGGCGGTTCACCTCGGCGCCCAGCTCCTTGAGCTTTGTCAGGACGAGATCCTTGCGCTCGTCGAGGGAGATCGCCTGGTTCGACTTTTTGTAGTCGTGCATGGCGATTTCAGACTTCTTCAACTTTTCCTGCAGGCGCTGGCCCTCCGCCACCAGGGACTGGATGGCGCCCTGCAGCGTTTTGCTCTTTTGATTCTCCAACTCGGAGACCAGGCTCAGCACTGTCTGGCTGGAGATGGAGCTGACCAAGCCCGGCTCCGAGCCCTGCACGGTGAAGTCGATCAGCCGTGTGTCCTTGCGCAGGGCGATGCGCACCATCGCGCCGACAACGCCGATGGCATTCTCCGTCGCCTCGCGGGAGTTTGCGGCATGGCCTCCGGCAAAAGCGGGGCGCTGGGGCAGGTTGAGCTCCTTTACCACACGTCCCAGGACCTCGCGGCTCTTGGCGGCCTGGATGAGGGTGTTCACCGACTTTTCGTCGCCCAGGCTCGGCGATCCCATGCTGTCCATGCCAAGCAGGGAGTTCTGCTCCGAGCCGAACTGCGCCACGCTGGTGGCCTCAAACACGGGCTTCTGCCGCTTGAAGTAGGAATAGCCAAGGATCAGGCCAAAGAGGGAGAGGGTCAGGGGAATCCAGAAGTGCCTGCGCACGCCGTCCATGAGCTGGACCGGGTTCAAGATAGATGCCCCGGCCTCGGCGTCGGCCGGCGGTCCCATGGGGGCCAAAGGCCCCATTCTGGGAAGGGAAAGAGAATGCTGCTGCTGCTGCATGCGGTTGAGAGGGGATGGGTTTAGAAAAAGCTTTCGGGCACGGTGATGACGTCATCCTCGTTCACATAAAACATCATGGTGCGCGCGCCTGATGCCATGCTGTGGACGTCCACCTTGATGACCTGCTCACGACCGCCAACGAGACGTTTCACCGTCACCTTTTTCAGGTTGGCAATGCGCGTGGTGCCCCCTGCCAGGCCCAGCACCTGCAAAATTGTCAGGTTTTTCTCGGCGGGCAGATCATGGGACCCGGGCCGCTGCACCTGCCCGAGCACCGTGATGCGGCGTGTGGAGAAGTTCGACACAAAGAGATTCACCTCCGGATTCACCAGGTAGTCCTTGCGGTAGGCCTCCTCGATCACGCGTGCGGCGCCCATCTGAGTCAGGCCGATGATGCGCATGGAGCCGATCAGCGGGCATTGAATGGTGCCGTCATTGCGCACGCGTCCGCCGGCGGCCAGCTCAGGCTCGTTGAAGACGGAAACCTGCACCATGTCTCCCTCGCGGATCTGGTAGTCTGACGAAGTGGCCAGTGTCTGCTGGGAACCGCCTGGAGACGTGGCGGCGGCCTGGGCTGCCTCCGTCCTGGCAGGTGGTTCAGCCCTCAGCAGGCCTGGACTGCCTGCCAGGGTGCTGCACATGACGGTGCCTGTGGCCACAAGGCGGCGGAGACGGGCTGCGGGCCAGGGAAAACAACGGGGGCGCATGGTGAATGGAGGGGAGGTTGAAGGATGAGGACAGGGGCTTACCAGGAGCCTGTGATGCCCATGCCGACGAGGTCACGCTTGAAGCCCTGGGCGCCCAGCCCGGAGGAGGTGTTGGTCGTGTGCTGATAAAAGAAATCCAGAGTGATGCGGCGGCTCAGGGAGTACTTCAGCCAGGGGCGCACAAACACCACGCGGTCGCGCCGGCTGCTGGCCGCCCTGGCCTGGTAGGAGCGGTATTCCGCAAAGTCATAGCCAAGATCCGCGCCCACATTGGCCTTTGTGCCCAGCTGCTGCTGGATGCCCACCGTCACACCTGTGGACTGAAAATACTGCCCGGCCAGCGAAGGGGAGTTCTGCGCCCGCGCATAGACGCTGGCGTTGAAGGAGGTCTTGGGGCCGACCTCGTATTTCAGGCCGAGCCTGCCGCTGGGAAGCACGGAGTCGCCCGCAGATTCTGTCTGCAGCATGTGAACCCCAAAGCTGCCGCTGACGTGCAGCTTCTCAAACGCCTCCCAGTCCACCCGCACCAGCAGCTCATGCCCGGTCTGCCGGCCAGCCTGGTCCACATCCATGATCATCTCGTTGAACTGGAGGCCCAGCCAAAGCTGCGGGGAGAAGGCATAGTCGGCATAGATGCCGAGACGGTAGGTCGTGGAGGAGATGAGAGAGTCGTACTCATACATCTGCATCTGGCCCGACAGGCCGATGCGCACCTTGTCCGTCAGCTCGTAGCGCAGGTCCACATCCGGCGTCATCTGGAAACGCTGCGCCTGACCGCCCACATCGAGGTCACCGCCGGTCACATCCGTCACGTGCAGGCCGATTTTCAGGGAGGTCTTGTCTGCGCGCAGGTTCAGCGCGGTGCTCAGGAAGTGGTTCACCGAATCCTGGGCCGTGTTGTCCTGGAAAAAGTTGAACAGGCAGGAGTAGTCGGCGATGAACTGCAGAGTGGACTCCTCATCCCCGAGGCTGTACTGGAAGCCTGGACGCAGGCTGTACACGTTGTCGCTGATCTCATTGGCGCTGGAGAGCATGATGTTTGAATCATACCGCCAGGAGGCCGAGCCAAACACGCGGAGCCGCCAGTTGCGGTGGCGTTTCAGCTCATAGTTCATGGTCTCTTCCAGAAACTGGTACTCATCGCTGTCGGCTTCCGCATCGTCCTGCCCCTCGGTATGGGTGGGGCCCAGCATGCCCTGGATGCCCACGGCCTCGTCGCGTGGGGAGAGGGCCTGTCCGGCCGCCCCGGCATGAACAAGCGCGCAGCACACCGTCAAAGCGGCGATCTTTAGTCGGATGATGGGAGCCTTCATCGTTGAGCACATGAATTTTATGGAGTTTCAGAAGACACCACCGGGACCTTGGGTGTGGGGGAGGAGAAGTCAGGATTCTGCGTGGTCGGCGTGTTCCCAGGCTGGCCGCCGGTGCTGGTCGGGAGCTGTTGTGTCCCACCTTCGGAGGATGGTGTGCTCAATCCGTTTCTGGAGTCTGCGAGCAGATTCGCATCCGCCTTCGTCGGGCTGCCCAGCGTGCCGCCGGGACCCACCTTCATGACGGTGCCGTTTTCCGTGTTCACCAACTCTGCCTCGATGGCGCCCCCCTCGCGGGTGTAGAGCCAGATGACGGAGCCTTTGGGCACCTCGACCTTGCCGGTGACGCCGCCACTGGCGGCCCCGCCGGCCCCGCCGATGCTCACCAGGCTCTTGCCCTCGCCCACGGCCACCATGGTGCGTCCTTCGCCACTTTGCACGGTCCAGTTGCCAGCCTTGCCCTCGATGGTGCCCTGCTCCGTGACCACCTTGATTGTGACGCTGGAAGGCGCGCCTTCTGGCGCCGTGCCGTTTTGCCCCACACTGAACCACGCCTTGCCTTCCAGGATGGTGCAGGCCACGTTTTCACTGCCTGGGGAGACAGTGGCCCCGTCAAAGCGCACTTTGGAGGAGGGATAGACCACCAACGCGGAATTGGCGCTGGGGCGGAACAATGCGCCGGCCTCCGCCCGGGTGGCCACCACCGTGCCGCCACGGATGCTGTCTCCCCGGCTGAGCTGCCGCTCGCCACCGCCGTTGGTGGATGCCGTCACGACGCCTTTGATGGCCGTGGCCCGAGCCGAGACAGACATGGATTCCTGGGCATGGAGAGGAAAGGACGGCAGCAAAACCGCAAGGGCAAGCAGACCGCCGGACCGCCCTAAAGCACGGCCCAAGCGCAACCTACGCAGCTTCGTATTAACAATGAACTCTCGAATGTTTAGAATCATCAGGAGGTAATATAAGCATAAGTAAGGCCCTCCGATTATTTAGGCAGACTTAAATCCCGATAAGGGAAGGCTTAGGCGTCCTCTTGAACCTGCGAGTTATCGATCAAAATGCCCGGCTTTGGCGGTGGCGCGCCGAAGACGAGGGCATGGCTGCCGCCTCCAGTGGCCAAAGTGTGTCTGAGGGCATGGCTCCGCCCTCAGTGATGATCCCCGCATTCCGTTATGGAGAGACGTGTTGCCGTCCTTCCCTGTCCCTGGGGATCAAATCAAATCGCCGCGCCGGCGAGCTCCTGCGCAGGTCTTTCCTGGCGCCAGCGGCGCGTGTCTTGTGGCGCCGGGCTTTTCACCCTGGCAGATGCCTCATTGAAGCGGCTCCACTCGCCCTCCACGAAGTGCTCGAAGCTCTCGCGGAAATGCTGTGCGCTGAACTGCTCCGAATGCCTGCGGCACACATGCGCGTCCCACGTGCGGGTTTCAAATTCGGTCACGGCCGCCTTCACGGACTCCACGCTTTGCTCGTCAAAGAACAGGCCGGTTTCATTTTCCACCACCGTCTCCAGCGCGCCGCCACGGCCATACGCGATGACCGGGGTGCCGCAGGCCTGCGCCTCCAGGAGGATGATGCCGAAGTCTTCCTCGCCACCGAACACGAAGGCTTTCGCGCGCTGTAGGTGGTCACGCATGACGTCGTTCGGCTGCCAGCCCATGACCCGCACATTGGGACCCGCCAGCTTTTGCAGCTTGGGCAGCTCGGGGCCGTCGCCAATGACGACGAGCTTTTTGTCGGGCATGGCGTTGAAAGACTCGATGACCAGGTCAATGCGCTTGTAGGGCACCAGACGTGAGGCGACCATGTAAAAGTCGTCCTTGTCCTCCCGCACCTCGAAGCGGTCCACGCTGACCGGCGGATAGACGACCTCCGCGTCCCGGCGGTAAACCTTTTCGATCCGGCGCGCGATGAAGCGCGAGTTGGCCATGAACGCATCGACCCCGGCCGCCGTACGGTGGTCCCACACGCGGATCATGTGCAGCAGCCCGCGCACCAGCCAGGACTTGAGCCCGCGGTCGAGCTTCGACTCCTTCAGATACTGTGTCTGAAGATCCCAGGCGTAACGAATGGGGGAATGGCAGTAGCACAGGTGAAGCTGACGCGGCCCGGTGATGATGCCCTTGGCAAAGGCGTAGCTGCTGGAGATGACAAGGTCATAGCCGCTGAAGTCAAACTGCTCAATGGCCAGCGGCATGATGGGGAAGCAGTGGCGGTAGTACTTTTTGCCACCGGGGAGCCGCTGCACAAACGAGGTCTTCACCGGGCGTCCCTTGAGGAACTTCCGGTTTTCCTCATTCAAGGCGTCGATGAGGCTGAAGACATCCGCTTCCGGATAGACCTGAAGCATCTGCTCGAGCACACGCTCGGCCCCCCCATAAACAGGAAGCCAGTCATGGACAATGGCGATGCGGCGTTTGGATGAGGAACTGGACATAAGGGTTAAAAGCGGGGGAGTGATAAAAAGCGGGTCATGCAACGGCGGATGCGGCAGGCGCGGGTGCTGGCCCGGTCTCTTCGCGGGCCGCCTTGCAGATGATGGTTTCGATCCTGGCCTGCACGGCATCGAGCGCATAGGTGGCGCGCGCGTTCTGAAAGGCGTTTTGCGCGAGGTCGGCGGCAAACGATTTGTCTTTTTGCAGGCGCAGCAGCGCCTGCGCCAGTGCCCCGGCGTTGTCGGGCTCCACCAGCAGGCCTGTCTGCTCATGCTCCAGAATCTCCGCCGCGCCGCCTGCCCTGGTGGCGATCACGGGCTTGGACGCCAGCATGCCCTCCACGATGACGCGGCCAAAGGGCTCGGCGATGATGGACGCATGGACGACCACGTCGGCCAGGTCAAAGAAGGTGCGGGTGTCCGTGCGGAACCCCGCAAAGTGGACGCGCCCTGCGAGATCCGGCCCGGAGGCCAGTGCGCGCAGCTGGTCTGCATACGCATGGTCCTCGGCCGTGAACAGAGCATCGCCAAGCAGCACCGCATGTGCGCCAGGCACGGACTGCAATGCCTCCAGCAGAATTTTCTGCCCTTTCCAGGGCGTCAGCCTTCCGGCCATCAGCAGCACCCATGCGTCCGCAGGCAGATTCAAACTGGAGCGCAGCGCCTGGATGTCGGCAGGCGGTGTTTTGTCGTCACACAGCCGGAAGCCATTCGGCGCGATCTCACACAGGGCGGCCCGCCCGCCGCTGGCGATGAAGGCCTCCTGGGTGGCCTTGGAATTGGCGATGACAGCGGAGGCAAACTTGTTGGCGCAAAACACCAGGGCCCGGCGGTTCATGGCGCTGAAATGCCCGGCGGAGATGATGTCGTGCAGATGAAACACCAGGGATCGTCCGGCCAGCCATGCCGCAGGGCCGCCGATGATGAGGGACTTGGCGGTGTTGGCGTAGACGACATCGAAGGCGGCCGCCTTGCGGGCCAGGCGCAGGACGAGCCCGACGATGGCGGGCAGGGCACGCAGAGCGCGGAGCATGCCTGCCTGCTTGTCCACCACGGCGGCATCCGCGCCCAGGGGGAAGACGTGCGTCGTCACGCCGACCGCCTCCAGGGCGGTGCGGAACTCGCCGTCTTGAAAAAGAACCACCTGGCTGTCGGCCGCGCGTGCGGCGGCGATGTCCAGCAGCATCAGCTCGGCACCGCCGAGACGCCCTGTCTGGTCCACAAACAACACTTTGGGTGGGCTGCTGTCATGGGTGTGTTTCTCCGTCATCCACTGGACCAGCCAGCCACCGGCCATGCCGACCACGCAGCCGATCATGCCCGCCCACACATCTGCCAAGTCCATGGAGCGGCCGGGGATGGAGGACTGCGCCAGTTCGACCGCGATGTTCAGCAGTGTGATGATGCCCAGCATCCACAGGGCGTGGAGGAGGGTCTTCTCAAGGGTGATTCTGCGGGGGCCAAAGGCCAGCCATGCGGCGCCGCTGAGCAGGGCGAACGCGGCGAGATTGAACCAAAAATCCACAAGGTCGAGGTACTGGGAGAGATGCACGGGGAGGAAGGTCAGGCGGCGGTTTCCGTTTCCGAGAGTGGGCTTGAGGGCCAGCCAGAGGCCGGCCAGCAAGAGGAGGACGAGGACGATGCGGGCGGCTTTTCGCAGGGTCATGTCATGACGCGTGGGGTTGCCACCCGGCCTCGCGATACACAGCGCAGACGCGTGTGGCGATCTTGTCCCAGGTGAAGTCACGCAGCACATGCTCGCGGCAGGCCTGGCGGGATGGGAGGTGCAGCGATCCCTCCAGCCAGCCCCGGAGGCCGGTGCTGATGGCGTCCACCGTGGTGTCTTGCAGCACAAGCTCAGGGGTCAGACCCTGCACGGTGTCGGGCAGCCCCCCCACGGGCGTCACCAGGACTGGGGTGCCGCAGGCGAGGGATTCCAGGGAGATCAGGCCAAAGCCTTCCAGGGCGGAACTGGGCACAATGGAGAGGTCCGCCGCAGCATAAGTGGTGGCCAGATCGCTCTCTGGAATGAAGCCGAGGAAGTCCACCCGGTCTGCCAGCCCGGCCTGCCGCACCTGCTGTTCCAGCTGCGCACGCAGAGGGCCCGTGCCGCCGATCTTCAACCGGGCATGCGGGTGCGCTGCCGAGACGCGGCCAAAGGCCTCTACCAGATTCTCCAGGCCCATGCGACGCGCCAGACGACGCACGCAGACGACGATCTTCTGCCCAGGGTCCCAGCCAAGCTGCTGCCGGGCCTCCCCTGGGTCACGTGGTTTGAACTTGTCCGTCTCCACCCCTCCGGGGATGACATGAACCTTGGAGGCGGGCACGCCGTAGCCGGAGCAGAGCTGGTCGCGGAAGGCCTTTGAAAGGACGATGAAGCGGTCTGCCCTGCGATAGACCGCGCGCTCCAGAAACTGTTTGAAGGCCACCACGTGTGTCTTCTCACCCTCGCGCTGGGATTCGCGCGCCCAGGGGCCGTGGAAATGGACCACATGCCCGTCCCACTTCCGGCCAAAGATGGCCGGGAGGGCATACAGGGCAAAGTGTGAGGCCAGCATGCCGCCGGTGCGCGGGGTGAGGGCCTGCCGCACCGCCTTCCAACGGCGCATCAGCGGCTGGTCGGCGGAGCCGAGGCTGGTGCCGGCCTCCGCCTCCCCAAAACCATAGGCGACCGCCCGCACCCCCTGCCGGGCGAGCGTGGTGTTGAGGGAATTGAAGTAACGGTCCACGCCGCCGGCGGAGGCCTTCAAATGCATGCCAAGTTGTGTGATCATAAGGTCTGCGGCACGTCGCCGATTTTGCGGGCGGGGTTGCCGGCCCAGATTTCATAAGGGGGGATGTTCTTTGTCAGCACCGATCCGGCGCCGAGCACCGACTTGCGGCCGATCGTCAAAGGTGTGTTTGGCCTGGCCACGACGACGCTGTGCGCGCCGATGGTGACGTCATCCTCCAATGTGATGAAGTGCGGGGAGCCGATCCATGTCTCGCCGGCCAGGGTCACGTGATGGTAGATGCGGCAGCGGTGGCCAATGCGCACCTGCGGGTGCATGACGATGCCCATGGCGTAGTGCTCCAGGATCACGCCTTCGCCGGCTGTGGCCTCGGCCGGAAGCAGGCATTTGTGCACCAGCCAGTTCAGTGTTTTCACCGCCCGGGCGAGGCGTGAGAAGCCTCTGCGATGCAGGTCGCGGCTCCATTTCCAAAGCAGTTCCGGGCTGTGCAGGCGCATGGGGTTGTCCTTATTCTGGCTGCAGCACCAGGGAGGCACGGTACTTGGCGCGCTCCCGCTTCTTGGGTGGTGTGGCCGTTTCAAAGGCGTCGATCATCCGGCGGGCCACGGCGGGCAGTGAGATGTCGCGCTCCACCCAGTCACGCCCGTCCCGGGCCAGTTGCTGACGCAGCGCTGGATTGACCAGGAGCCTGCGCAACGCGGACGCCAGCTCCGTGGAATAGCGCTGCCTGAAGATGAGGCCGCCGCTGCTCTGGCGGATGAGGTGGGGAATCTCGCCGGAGTCCGAGCCAACGACGGCAGCGCCGCAGGCCATGGCCTCCGGGATCACGCGGCCAAACTGCTCCTCCCAGTTCGTCTGCGTTTCAGATGGAAGCACCAGCATGTCCATGGAGGCGAGCCAGCGCGGAGTTTCATCATGAGGGACGAAGCCGGCAAAGGTGACGCGGTCACGCACGGAGCGCTCCTCCAGCATTGTCTCAAACTCGGCCTGGAAGTCGCCCGTGCCAACGAGCACCATGCGCCAGTCGAGATCGTGAAGCTGCCCCAGCGCTGCGGCGAGGGTGCGCAGGCCTTTCGGCTCCACCAGACGACCGACGTAGCCGATCACGGGGCTGCTGCCCTGGGGAAAGCGCTCCGGCGGTGTCTGCCTAAGCGCCGGATGATAACGCCCAGGGTCCAGCGGCAGCGCGCACACCGTCTGCCTGCCACGGTAGCCTTTGGCGGTGAGAACATCGGCCACGCGGTCTGTGATGGGCAGTGCGAAGCCGGAGTGGCGGTACACCATGGACTCCAGCCATGAGAAGGGGGCGGGGTACTTCTTGTTGATGTTCTGGCATGAGTAGAAGCCGAAGGGCACCTTGATGGAGCACGCATTGGCCCAGCACACCTGCGCCGTGGCGAGGGCGTAGGGCTCGTGGTTCATGTAGATGACATCGGGGCGCAGCTTTTTCAGGAAGGATCGCCAGCCCATCTTGTAGCTGTGGAAGATGATGCTGCCGTTCTTCCACACGGCGCAGCGGATGACGGAACCTTTCAGCTCCGGAGGCGGCTCCTGCCGCAGCGCGTTGCCGAACTCATCCGCCCACGCGTCTGGAATGACGAGGGTGATTTTCCAGCCCGTTTCCTTCTGGATACGCGCGTAGATTTCCTGGTTGATCGCGGTGGCGCAGGAGTGACTGACGACGAGGAGATGCATGACGTTTGAAGTGAAGGGTGGAAGATTAGTTCGAGCTGCCGAGGTAGGCGCGGTAGGCCTCCTCGGTCATCTGGGCGATGCGGTCCCAGGTGTAGTTTTCCTCCACCCGGCGGCGGGCATTTTCCCCCATGACCTTGAGGTGCTGAGGCTGCGCGCACAGGCGGCGCAGGACGCTGGCGACGTCTGCCGCGTCGTGCTTGACGAAGTCGCCGGTTTCCCCGGGGGTGATGAAGTCCTCCGTGCCATTGATGCGGGAGGCGACCACGGGGAGGCCGCATGCGGCGGCCTCGATGGTGGCGAGGCTGAAGGCCTCATACCAGCTGGGGAAGAGAAACAGATCCGCGGCGGCAAGGGCCTGTGGGATGTCCTTGCGGAAGCCGCCGAAGATGATGTTCTCCGCCGCGCCTGCCTCGCGCGCCATGTTCATGAAGCGCGTGCGGTCGGCATCGTCACCCGCGACGAAAAGCGTCAGCGGAACGTCCTTGAGGCGGCCCATTGCCTGGATGGCAAAGTCGAGCCCTTTGCGTGCCCATTCGCCACCGGCAAAGATGGCCATGAGGCGGTCCGTCGGAACGTTGCTGGCCCTGCGCCATGCCATGCGGTCGGCCTCGGACAGGGGCTTGAAGCGCGCTGTGTCGGCCGCGTTTGGGACGATCTTCACCTGGGCGGAACCAATGTCATAGTGCTTGGTGAGCTCCGCAGCCACGCCGCGCGAGACGGGCAGAAACAGCGGCGCCTTTCTGCCGACGCGGTGCTGATAGAGGCGCTTTTCAGCGGCGCAGGTGGCGTTCAAATAGAGCCAGCGGGTGAGGCGGCGCGCGGGGGAGACTTTTTCCTCGCGGCCGAGGCGGTCGAGGATGATTTTTTTTGCGGGCTGGATGTTTTGAATCGTCACGACGTTGCCGCGCTGGGTGTTGCAGCCGATGGAGTGGACGATTTCGAACTGGCCTGGGCGCACGCGGCGGTTCACCTCCATGTAGTAGCTGCCAAAGTCGATGACCTCGGCCCAGTTCACGCCGGGGACGCGGTGCCAGGAGATGCGGGAGAGGTCGAGGTCCTCGGCCTTGCGTGCGTAGAGGTGGACCTCATGTTTGCGGGCGAGGCGTTCGGCGACTTCATTGACTGCGCGCGCGCTGCCGTCGCGGCGGTTGCAGTTGATCATGGCGTAGGCGATTTTCATGCGGGTCTGAAGCAGGGGTTCTGTGATTGGAGATCTTGTTCGTGCTGAGGCGGGAACTCCCAGGCCTGTGGCTCGTAATACTGGGGCACTTGTGCGGGCAGGGTGAGGCGGTTGAGCGCGATGCCCAGGAACACCCAGAAGAGGGAGAAACTGCCGAAGACATTCCCCACGTAGAGGAAGACGAGGCAGCCGAGCTGCACGGCCCTGCCTGTGTAGAGAAACGGGTCGGTGCCGCCCATGCGGAGGCGCCGGCTGAGCTCGCCCCAGATTTGCGCCATGGCGCCGAAGAACGCCAGTCCGCCGATCCAGCCGAACTGGCTGAAGACCTCGATGTAGCCGCTGTCGCAGAAGCCTTCCTTGCCGCCGGCGCCCATGCGGCCCGCGCCGAAGCCGGAGCTGCCGAGGCCGAGGCCGAGGGGATGCCCGAGCACCCAGGGGACGCCTTTGGTGAAGATGGCGAGACGTCCTTGGAAGGAGCCGTCGTTCTGAATGTCCGCCACGGTTTCGAGGCGTTTCGCCAGGCGCTCGGAGCCGGGCATCTGCTCCAGCCCGACGCTGCCTCCAATGGCCAGCAGGGCGGCGAAGAACAGCACACGTCCGAGGCCTTTGCCCTTGGACAGCGCGGGCTGCAGAATGGCGACCAGTGCGACGATGATGAACATGCTCCGGCTCATCGTCAGGGTCATCACGGAGAGGAGCAGGAGGACTGTCAGCCAGCCGCCGAGAATGCGCCATCGTGGGTGGAGGATCATGGGGATCGCCGCCCAGGCCAGGAAGCTGGCGCAGGGGCCGCGCTCGTGCATGGTGGAGAACACGGACATCTCCGTGGGGCGCAGCTGGCCGAGATAGCCGACGAACTTGACCTCCGTGACCCAGAACGCGTCCCACACGGGAATCGTGAGATACTGATACCAACCATAGACGGCCACGATGAGGGCCGCATAGCCACACGACTTCAGCCAGCGGTCAGCGGTTTTTTTGGAAACAGGCGCCGTGGCGGCGAACAGGAAGGCGCCGAATCCCGCCAGCCACTCTCCGAGGGAGTAGATCGCGCCGATGCCGGAGTTCAGAAACCCGATGGCCAGCCCATGCCCCAGCGCCACCATGATGAGCATGGCCACATTGCGGCAGCGCGGCGTCAACTGGTTGAAGCGGCCGAGCGCGGGGATCAGCAGCAGCGCGCTCACCACCAGCGGTGTCAGGCTGATGGTGGACATGGGGTTGAACGCCTCGTTGATGTAGTAGTCCACCAGACGCCGGATGCCACGGTTCAGCGCCACCACGAAAAACACGTAGTCCAGCAGGTAGCTGGAGCGCTGCATTGCCAGCAGCACGGCAGGCAACACGATCAGAAGCGCGATGAAGTACTCCATGTCAGCCAGGGATGAGTTCCGCAGGTTTCAGGGAAACTGCGGGATTGCCGGGGGCGGTCCCAAAATCCTTGATGGGTGGATTGCGGCCGACCCAGGCCATGACGGGGCCAAACCATGAGGAGGGGATGTATTCGAAGCCCGGAATGTTGCGCGTGCCAAACTCGCGCGCCGGATTGCCGCCCACCACGCTGAAGGGCCTGACATCCTTCACCACCACCGCGCCGGCAGCGACCACGGCACCACGGCCGATGGTCACGCCTTTCAGGATCATCGCGTCGGTGGCGATCCATGCGTGGTCCTCGATGGTGATCGGGGCGAACACATGCTCATAGGCAGGGGAATGGATGTCGTGGGAGCCGGTGATGAGGCGCACGCCGTCATTGATCACCACGCAGTCGCCGATCTGGATGCGGTCATGCGACTGCATGCGCGTGATGCCCAGGCAGCAGCAGCAGCCGATGGAGAGATTTGCCGCATCGCCGTGCAGTGTCAGTTTGGAGATCACTGTGGACGGGGAGATGCGCGCGCCCTTGACGCGCCAGCGCAGGGACTGCGCACAGTAGCCGAGCAGCGCGGGGAGCGTCCACACGCGCCTCAGCCACGTCTTCACCCACACGGGGCTGAAAAGACGCGGCCTGAGGCGGTGCTGGAGCAGGAAGGAGATCATGGCGTGCGGTGTCAGGACGCTGATGCCGTGAGCAGGTTTCCGGCCTGCGGGGCACTGCTAAGGCTTCCCTTAATGGCGGCCATGCGTCCGGCGAAGGTGGCCGCAAAGCGCTGCGCAGGCTGTGAGCGCGGGCGCAGCAAGAAATCACCTGCGCGGGCCAGACCAGGGCAGACATGGCTGCCGACCAGGGCCTGCCACAGCGGGATCGTCCAGCGCACCAGCCCTTTGCCATGTTTCACAGCGACAAAGGTCTCATTGTAGGCGATGTCGCTTGTGCCTTCGAAGTTGAAGACACCGCGGTGCACCGTGTCCCCGTCATGACGAGGCGCGACATTGTGAATGATCCGCACGGTGGGGTCGAAGATCATCTTGAGTTTGCGCGCCCTGGCCTGCAGCCCCAGCGCCAGCTCCCAGTTCACCTGGGCGCCCTTGCCGCGCAGCCCGGCTTCGAAGCCGCAGCGGCGCAGAAAGTCACCACGGAAAAGACAGTTCGACCCACGCAGCACCTGCACCAGACGCGGCTTTCCCCCGCCGTGGTGGTGCCCGCCGGTCACGCGGCCGAACCAGTGGACATTTCCCACGTCCTCCACCAGCGGCTCGTTGCGGCGCATCTCGGGGTGGTCCATCAGCATGTCGCGGCCGCTGGCCCCCACGACATCCGGGCGGGAGCGCACATGGCCCAGCATGGTGGCAATCCAGTGCGGGGGTATCTCCACATCATCATCCAGCAGCACGATCCAGGTGTCCCGGCATTCCGCCAGGCAGGAGTTCATGGAGCCCACCACACCGACGCCGCGCGCCTCGACAGCGCGCACTGGGAGAAGGCTGTCAAACTCACGGATCACCTCGGGTGTCAGGGTGTCATCGGCGCGCACCCCGACCAGGATCTGGTCCGCCGGGGTGGTCTGCTTCTTCAACGCCTCGAGGCAGCGCCGCAGGTGGTCGGGGCGCTTGAGGGTGGGAATGATGATGTCGATGTTTTCCATGAGCTTTCTCAGGCAGGTGAAAGGGGGGAGGCGGGAGGATGCAGGGCGGCCTGGAGGATGCTGGTGATGCGGCTGGTCACGCGCCCCAGGTCGAAGTGCCGCTCCACCAGCGCGCGTGATGCCTGTGGCTCTGCGGCGGAGGTGCGCGCCATCTGCGCCAGCGCCTGCGCCAGTGTCTCCGGCCGGTCGTCGGCGAGGTGGATGTCACGTTCGCAGAGGTAGTCGGCATTGCCGTTGGTGTGGCCCACGATGGCGCGGACACCGCAGGCCTGAGCCTCGGCCACGGAGGAGCCGAAGTTTTCCTCGTCGCTGGGCTGCACAAGCACGTCATGCTGGTGCAGGAGCGCGGGAACCTCCGTGCGCGGCATGGCCTTGATCCAGCGCAGCCGGTCCGGGAAGGGAAATGCGTCGATCATTTTTTCATATCCCGGGACGAAGCCGATCCCGCCCACGATGGTGGCCTTCACCCGCAGCCCCTGCCGGATGGACATCTCCAGGCCGCGCAGGAAAACATCCAGCCGCTTGCGTGGGATCACACGGCCGAGCCACAGCACGCGCAGCTCGCCGCCATGGTGAGGGGCCACGTTTTCCGCCGCAGGCTGGAAGAGGGAAAGATCGATGGGGTAAGGCAGCGCCGAGGTGCGCCGTGCATCCACGCCATACACCTCATGCAGTGTTTTTTCAGACTGCCTGCTGCCGACAATGATGTGGTCCGAATGACGCAGCGGCGGCAGCCCCACGGGGGAAAGCCGCGCCAGCGCCAGCACATACCAGGGCAGCGCGCGCCTCATGCCGGCCAGCCTGCGGATCTCGCTGAAGCGGGACACGATGGCCCGCGCGTCCGTTCCGGGCGGACCCTGGGCAAAGCTGACCATCGGCAGGTTCCTCACGCGGCCGGGCGCGTAGTCTCCCAGCCACAGGCACAGGTCGTATCCGCGCGACTTGTGCTCATGGCCGATTTTGCGCAGCAGCAGGCGGGCGTAGGTGCCGCTGTCCACACGGCAGGCCAGAAAGCCGAGCGCCGGAATGTGCTGCACCCTGGCCCTGAAGCGGTCGGGCCCCACGTTGTCCGTCACAATGAAGCGGAAGCCCGGGTGCTGCCCCACGCAGGGCCGGGGGTCTACAAACGAGGGCTTCGAAAAGAAGTCCACCTCATGCCCGGCGTCCAGCAGCGCGCGCAGCAGCAGCGCGTTGGCGGAGGCCACGCTCCCGGCCTGCTCGGAGACGTATCCTGTGGCGGCGATTTTCATGTGGGCAGTCGGATGTTGCTAGGCGCGGAGGTGCAGCGGTGTGCAGCGCGCATGTTCCTTTGGCAGCGCCACGATGTCCGAGCAGGTGATGGAATCCTGCGTGAAAGGCGTGTTGTCGCCAGCGGTCATGGAGCGCCAGGCGTAGCCAACCTCCCGCAGCATGTTTTCGATGGCGAGGCCGGTCTCGCCGCCGGTGCATTCGCAGACGAGCACAGGCCGGCAGTGGCGCAGTGTCTCCATGCAGCCGCGCAGCACCAGATGCTCCGCGCCCTCGACATCAATCTTGATCACGGTGGGGTCAGGCAGGCCTGAGCGCAGGCTGTCCAGAGAGAACACGGGCACCTCAAGCTGGGTGCCACCCGCGTCAAAGCGGCCGAACCCGCTCAGGCTGTTGGCCGCGGTCCGGTAGGCAGAGAGCTGGAACTGCACGGTTCCGCTGTTCTCAGAGACAGCGAACGGGCACAAGACCACAGGCGCCTCCTCGGCCAGCCGGAACTTGCGGGAGCGGTCGATGAGGGACGCGCACCGGATGTCGGCCTCGATGGCGATCACGCGGCCACCGGCGCCGGCCAGCACCGCCGCCGCGTAGGAGAAGATGCCGCAGTTGGCGCCCACATCCCACACCGTGTCCCCGGGACGAATCCAGTCCTCGACGCTCTGAAACAGGTCCGCATGAATGGATGTGAGGCTCTGCGTGTAGTAGCGCCGGTAGGCCTGTGTTGAGACCAGCACACGGCGGTTATGAAACCTTGGCGGAAGTTTTTTGGACAGGATCATGAGGATGTTTGTTGTTTGGCTGTTGGATCGGACGGTTGAAATGATGTGCGGCATGCCCGCAGACGCCGGGCCGGCACCCCGGCCCAGGCTTCCCCCGAAGGAATGGATTTGGTGACCACGGAGCCCGCGCCGACGACCGCGCCCTCTCCGATGTGGACGCCTTTCAAGACCACGCACTGCGCGCCGAGCCACACGTTGCGTCCCAGGACGATGGCGGCCGTGTGTATCGGCTGGGCGTTGATGGGACTGCTGGCGTCGGTGCCGTGGTCGCTGTCAACGAAGGTGCAGCCTGAGGCGATGAGGCAGTCGTCGCCAATGAGGATCTTTTCACGGATGTTAAACTCGCAGCCACGACCGATGAAGACCCGGTCGCCAAAGATCATCGAGGGGCCGGGAGTCCAGTAGTGCGAATAGTTGAAGAAGATGTCAGGCTGCAGGATGCAGTCACGGCCAAGGCTGACCTGATGGGGCCATGGCATGAGCAGCCGGGGCATGCGCGTTCCCCTGCCAATCGACGCCCCACGGAGGCGGAGCAGCAGCCTGCGCATCCGCTGCACGGGGGATTCCAGCAGGGTGATCCAGCGGCATGTCTTTTGGAAAAGCGTTTTCAGCGCCATGCCCTGGGGTGCGACTTGAGCGCAGGAATGTGACAGGGGCGCAGTCATCTCGGAAGAAGCCGGACTGGCGGACGGATGGATCATGGGGCCGCTGCGCTCGCCGGATAATACATGACAATCTTTTCGAGAACCAGTCTAGAAGCCGTGCTTCGGGACGGCTCCTGGGTGGACACTCCAGAATGTGCTGCGGGGTGCGGGAGCCCATTTTCGCACCCAGCCTGGAGTTTTTCCCAGCACCAGCAGCCATTCATGGAAGAACAGCCATGCGGCGCTCACGTTCTCAGCATTCCATGGCTGGCCGCGAAAGCGTGACTGAATGACCCGCAGTGTGTGCCATGGCAGGCGCCAGCCGACGGTGAAGGCGGAGGCACCCTGGTCAAAGGCAAAGATCACCTTTCCTTCCCAGCGGCGGGCCAGTTTTTCCGCATCCGGCACATGGCGGAGGGGATGCATGACGGCAGCCTGGGGAACGAACTGCACGCGATGACCCGCCCGCGACAAGCGCGCGCTCAGGTCAACGTCCTCGGCATAGACGCCGCCTTCATAGCGCTCATCAAAACCGCTCACGGAGGCAAAGACGTCCGCCCGGATGGCGAAGTTGGCGGAGCAGGTCAGGTAGTCGTGGGCCGTTGTGGTCTCAGGGGCCTCCCAAAGCAGGGAGGGAGGTTTTGGCAGCCGCGTTGTGGAACCCTCCAGCACGGCGGTGCCGTCAGCGGAACGAATGGCTTTGATGTATGCAGCCAGATACTGCGGGGATGGCACGCAGTCGTCATCCAGGAAAATCAGCCATTCGCCGGATGCGTGGCGGGCCCCCGCGTTGCGGTTGGAGGCCGGGCCGCGTGACGGGCCTTTGATCCAGCGCGCCGAGGGCATGGTTTCTTCTGTCACAGCGCGTCCGGCGGCGTGCCTGCCATCGTCACCGACGATGACCTCCACGGACCCGTCGTCTGGCAGCTGAGGATGGATGGCCTCAAGGCAGCGCCTGAGATCCTCGGGGCGGTTGCAGGTGGGAATGATGAGAGAGATCATCTGAGTTTGGAATTTCTGTTGGATTGGCGGCCCTGTCAGAGCCTCA
This sequence comes from uncultured Prosthecobacter sp., assembly GCA_964588755.1. Lineage (GTDB taxonomy): Bacteria > Verrucomicrobiota > Verrucomicrobiia > Verrucomicrobiales > Verrucomicrobiaceae > Prosthecobacter. The sequence goes on from CAZPSQ010000014.1 coordinate 26,454, forward strand.
TGCGAATGATCCGGGCGGGATTGCCACCCACGATGGCCCCTGCGGGCACGTCCTTGGTCACGACCGCGCCTGCTCCCACGATGGCGTGGTCCCCGATGCGGACCCCGGGGAGGATGATGGCCCTTTGCCCGATCCAGACATCGTCGCCAATGGTCACGGGTTGCTCCTCGGTGAATCCTTGGATGCGCATGGGGATGTCCGTCCTGTCAAACTTGTGGTTGTTGGTGCGGATGACCACCTCGGGACCCATGAAGGAGTCATCACCAATGCAAACAGTTCCCCATATCTGGCAGTCGATCCCGATGTCGGAGTTGTTGCCGATGCGGATGTTTTCACCCCGCCCAAAATACGCCCCTGTCTCAATGTTCACATTGGTGCCACAGCTGGCAAAAAGGGGCTTGCAAAGGACATATCGAATCCTCTTCCAGCATTTGCCGAGCCATCTCTCATAGGAGCAGGGGAGCCGCCTGCCGAGGCCATGGTAGGCATAGTACAAGAAGTTCCGCGCGATGAAGTTTTTGATCATGGCTGCGATGTCGGCTGGGGCGCTGTTTCCTGGCAGACCGCTAGTTCAGGAAATTCTGAACGTGGGTGGAGCACATGACCTGGGTGGAGAAGCGGCTCTGCTGCAAGGCACGCCCGGCCTCCCCCATCACGCGGGCTTCCTGACGGTTCTTTAAAAGCCGCAGCAAAGCAGACGCCAGCACGGCCTCTGTGTGATCCGCATGGATGCCGGTGACGCCGTCCTGCACCAGCTCGCGTGAGGCGGGGGCGGTGCCGCAGATCACGGGCTTGCCGTATGACCATGCCTCAACATAGACAATCCCAAAGGACTCATGCTCTGACGGCAGGCAGAAGACATCACATGCCGCATAGGCATTGGCCTTCTGCGCCTCGTCCGGCTTCCCGAGGTCGCGAATGGAGCCGGGCGGCAGCGCATGGACAAGGGCACTGGCATCCTCCCCACCCGGACCCGCGAGCAGCAGGACGGCATCTGGCGCCTCCTTCAGGACGAGAGGCCAGGCCCGCAGCAGGGCGATGTAGCCTTTCCCCACGTCACGACGTCCGAGGAACAGCACGGTGGGGCGATCATGGAGAGACAGGTCACGGCGCAGGGCCTCGCCAGCGCCATCCGTCCGGCACATGGGAGGCAGCCCGCATACAATGGGCTTCTGCTGCTCAAGCCCTTTTGACACAAGGTGGCTGGCCTCAAACTGCGACTGGCAGAAAATCTTGTCCGCGAGGTTGTAGAGCCGCAGGTCAAGCGCGCTGTCACCCCAGGAGTGGGGATGAACCGCCGGCCAGATGGTGAAGCGTGCGCCGACCCTGCGGGCGAACGAGGCAAGGGCAAAGCCAAAACCGTCGCGGCCAGTCCCTGTCCAATGGATGGCTTGAGGCGGCTTTCCCCTGAATGTCCGCCGAAGTTTGGGCTGGTAATAAAAACGCACGATCAGGTCCCAGAGGGAGTGCATCCATGGCCGTGACGCGATCCTGGCAAAGACGGCATCCACCGTTTTATTCCGCCCGTTTCCGCAAACAACCGTGGCATCGGAGATGGCCTCACCATCGGCGGTCAGGGCGGCATCCCTGGCCCGCACTTCTGACACATAGCGGACATCATGGTCCGCTGATCTCAGGAGCTCTCCCAAGATGCGTTGGTAGGAGGCAAGGCCGCCCAGGTATTCAGGCAGGATCTTGGATGAAAGCAGTATTCTCATCGGAAGCAGCGGGCTGCGGGGGGAGGTCTAAATGGAAGAGGGGGGAGGCGACGAGCAGGCTGTGGCTGGTGCCTGTGTGCCATCATTGGACAAAGCGGCGGCTCCACTCGAAGCGGCTGAGGACGTAGCAGAGGCCGAGAGAAACCACGAAGGCCGCACAGGCCAGGACGAGGGTGGAGGACCAGTGCTGCATGCCGACAAACAGGGGTTCCAGCCGGTTGATCACCAGAAAGTGCGCGCAATAGATGCCGGGGGAAAGGCTCCAGAGCTTGGACAGGGGCTTGGCGGGGAGGCGCATCCCCAGGCCGAGCGCCGCCACAGCCAGACACAGGCCGCCCAGGCCCAGGCTGCGTGGGCCTGGGCCGTCCAGTCTCAGCCCCAGGATGGGCTCAGACATCATCAGCAGCGTTCCGAGCACCAGCATGGCCGCGATCAAGACGGGCTTGGTCAGCCAGTGGCGCCGCTGCCACAGCGCCGCGCCCACAAGGACGAAGGAGCAGGGAAAGACAAGATGCACGACAAGCACCTCCAGGAGCTGCCCTGCGGCGGAGGCGGGCTTTGACGGCATGTGCCACGCGACCGTGCCGGAGACCAGCATGACCAGCGTGCTGCAGAGCAGCGGCTTTGCGGTGCGGTCATTCACAAGGCCGCGCAGTCCGGGCCACATCCTGCCCAGCCAGCCCAGGAACAGCCACACCATGGTCATGGAGACGAGGAACCAAAGGTGGTAGGCGGGCCCCTCCCACAGCATGTTGGGCCAGGATGTCTTGATGAAGCTGGAGTAGTGCTGGATGATGGCCGGGACATCCCACTGAAGCAGTGGCTTGAGAGGCGGGTTCAGGAGATACAGGGCTGACCAGCCCAGCAGCAGGACCAAGACACGCCTGGCCGATTTGGAGCATTGGCCTTGTAGCTTCTCCGCGCTTTTGTCCTGGGTGGAGCGGGCAAACAGGAAGCCGGAGAGCAGCAGGAAAAACGGCACCCGCCAGCCCATGTCGTTCACCATGGCCACGAAGTTCGAGACGTCCTGGGGCGCATTTTTCAGCCCGGCATAGGTCGTGTGGTTCAGGGTCACAAAGAACGCCGCCACCATGCGGACCAGTGCCAGTCCCTCATAACGTGGTGCTGCGGCCGCCACCGCCGGGGCGGCGGCGGGGGGCACTGGCAGCAGGTCGTCATTGGTGATGTCGAATGCGGCAGGAGGGGCGATGTCATAGATCTGGGCAGCGGAGGGAGGCATGCGTTTTTTTGGTGTGGGGTGTCCGGCTGGCAGGACAAAGGACCGGGGGGACGGTCCCAGGAGGAGGGGTGAGGTGGATCAGTGCAGGCCGGCGGTGTGACACGCTGCCGGATGGCGGCCGATGGGGAGGAGGCTGGATCAGATCCCGGCGCGGCCGCGCCAGCCGTTGACGAGAAGGAACACGTTCATCAGCGTGTTTCCGATGGAGCCAGCCCACATGAGGCCGATGGCCCCGCTGACGGTGGACAGATCCAGCACCAACGCGGAGAGAGCCTGGCAGCCAAACACCAGCACCGGCCTGAGCCAGGAGTGGCGGACCCAGCCCTTTGACTGAATGGGCATGCCGGACACGGTGACAAAGAAGGAGAAGGACTGGAAGGCGAGGTAGAGCACCAGCTCCTTCTCCAGGCCCGCATACTCGTTTCCGAGCAGCATCAGCAGAGGCTCGCGCAGCAGCCAGCCGCAGGCCACGATGAGCAGGCCCATGACCACGGACAGCAGCGTGCAGCCGGTCCACATCTTCCACAGCCGCCGCGGGTCCTGCTCCGCGGACATGCGCGGCAGCAGAATGCCGGAGGCGACCGCGAGCGGGACCTGGAGGATCAACGCCACGCGGCTGATCGCGCCGAGGTCGGCCACCTTGTCGATGTTCCCCATCCAGCCGACGATGAACACGGCGATCTGTGCCTCGAACAAATAGGTGAGGCTGGTGGGCAGGCCAACCAAGAAGTGCTTTTGCAGGCGTTTGCCGACCGCCGGGTCCGGAGGCTGCCGGAAGTCCGCATGCGCGCGCGCCTTGGGCAGCAGCCACCAAAACGTGGTGGGCAGCGGAGCCAGCACCGTGACGACCATGATCCACACCGAGTCTGCCATGCCGGCGCCAATCACGGCCAGGACAAGCAGCAGGCGCAGCAGGGTGTTCATGAGCGCCTCCCACTGGGGCACATTGTAGCGGCCTGCGAGGCTCAGCGGCGTGGCCATCATCTGGGAGGCGATGGCCGTCACCACCGAGACCACGGCGGCAGCCACCAGCACCGTGGTTTTCAGCGGGGAGCATGCGCTGTGCAGCAGCGTGTAGGCGAAGACTGGAATGCCCGCGAGGGAGCCAAACAGCAGCAGAGCCTGGCGGAACCGGGAGGCCGAGGCCAGCACAGCGCCCATCCGCAGCCGGTCGCCGACGGCCTCGCCAGCCAGCGGCATGAGGCCTGTGCTGATGCCTGTGACGGTGAACATGCCAAGCGCGCCGATCAGATTGCTGGCCAGCGAGTACCAGGCGTACTCTGTCTTGGCCAGGGTGCGGACAATCATGAACGCGGCCACCATCTGGAGGAGACGGCAGAGCAGGTTCAGCGAGGCGAAGGAACCCACCACCGCGGCCATGCGGCGCAGCCGGGGCAGCGCTGGCAGGCGGCAAGCCTGCGGCGGCGCTTCGAGCAATTTGGGGTCAGCTTCCATGGTCCTGGGGAAGCAGGTGGCGGCCCCTGGTCTGCGGGACCGCCGGGGATCAAACAAGAGAAGGAGAACGGTCTCAGATCTTCACGTCGAGCGTCAGCGGCTTGCCCACGCTGTAAACGCGGAAGCCGATGCGGCGCAGCCTGTCATGGTCCAGAAGGCTGCGTCCGTCGAAGATCCAGGCAGGTTTCACCATGGACTTGTAAACGGCCTCAAAGTCGAGGTCGCGGAACTCATCCCACTCGGTGAGCACCAGCAGGGCGTGCGCCCCGGCAGTGGCGTGCTCCGCGCTGGGGGCCAGCTCCACGTTTGCATTGTCTGCCTGGATTTCGAGGTCCTGGCGGATCTGCCCGGCCTCCACCTTCGGGTCGTAGATGGAAAGGGAGGCGCGCTCCTCCAGAAGCTCCCGGCACACCTGGATGGCGGCGGACTCGCGTGTGTCGTTCGTGTCCTTCTTGAAGGCAAAGCCAAGCACGGCGATGCGCTTGCCACTGACTGTGTTGAACAGCGTGCGCACCACGCGCTCGGAGAAGCGGTGCTTCTGCCAGTCGTTCATCTGGATCACCTGGTTCCAGTAGGCGGCGACCTCCGGGAGGCCGAAGTGGCCGCAGAGATACACAAGGTTCAGCACGTCCTTCTGGAAGCAGGAGCCGCCGAAGCCGACGGAGGCCTTCAAAAACTTGGACCCGATGCGGGAGTCTGAGCCGATGGCGCGGGCCACCTCATCCACATCGGCGCCGGTCTTTTCGCAGAGGGCGGAGATGCTGTTGATGGAGGAGATGCGCTGGGCGAGGAAGGCGTTGGCCACCAGCTTGGAAAGCTCGGAGGACCACAGGTTTGTCGTGAGGATGCGCTCGCGGGGCACCCAGTTGGCATACACGCTCACCAGCTTTTCCACCGCAGCCTGGCCTTCGGGCGTTGTCTCCCCCCCGATGAGGATGCGGTCAGGGAAGGTCAGGTCCGCCACGGCGGTGCCTTCCGCCAGGAACTCGGGGTTCGACAGCACCTGGTGCTGCACGCCTTTGACGTCGGCGCCCAGGATCGTCTGGATCGCCTCGGCGGTTTTCACCGGGATGGTGCTCTTTTCCACAATGATCTTCGGTGTGTCCGCCACTTCGGCGATGGTGCGTGCCACGGCCTCGATGTAACGGAGGTCGGCAGCTTTCTGCGCGCCGATGCCAAAGGTCTTTGTCGGCGTGTTCACGCTGACAAAGACGATGTCCGCGCGGCGGATCGACTCCTTGACCTCGGTGGAGAAGAAGAGGTTTCGCCCGCGTGCCTCGCCCACCAGCTCATCCAGCCCGGGCTCGTACACCGGCAGGTTGTCCGAGTTCCAGGCGGCGATGCGCTCTGAGTTCAGGTCCACGACATCCACGCGGATGTGAGGGCATTTCGCGGCGATCATCGCCATGGTGGGACCGCCGACGTAGCCGGCACCGATGCAGCAGACTTTCATGGTAGAGGAGGGGGGAGGAGGTTTGCGTTTGGGAGGCCGTCAGGCCTTGGGATAAGGGCAGTCGAGGAGCTTGGCGAAGTAGGCGATGGTCTTGTCCAGGCCGTCGGTGAGGGGCACCTGCGGCTCCCAGCCGAGGCGTGTCTTGGCCAGCGTGATGTCGGGCTTGCGCTGCTTGGGATCGTCGGAGGGCAGGGGGCGGAAGACGAGCTTTGACTTGCCGCCGATTTTTTTGAGCACCTGCTCGGCCAGCTCCAGCATGGTGAACTCGCCAGGGTTGCCGATGTTCACCGGGCCTGTGAAATTGTCGGTGTTCATGAGCTTGATGAAGCCGCTGATGAGGTCGTCCACGTAGCAGAAGCTGCGGGTCTGCGTGCCGTCGCCGTAGATGGTGATGTCCTCGCCACGGAGCGCCTGCACGATGAAGTTTGACACCACGCGGCCGTCGTTTGGCAGCATGCGGGGGCCGTAGGTGTTGAAGATGCGCACGACGCGGATGTCCACGCCGTTCTGGCGGTGGTAGTCAAAGAACAGGGTCTCGGCCACACGCTTTCCTTCATCATAGCAGGAGCGCACGCCGATGGTGTTCACATTGCCCCAGTAGGTTTCCGGCTGGGGATGCACTTCCGGGTCGCCGTAGATCTCCGAGGTGGAGGCCTGGAACACGCGGGCTTTTGTGCGCTTCGCCAGACCCAGGACGTTGATCGCGCCCATCACCGAGGTCTTGATGGTCTTGATCGCGTTGTATTGATAGTGGGGGGGCGAGGCGGGGCAGGCGAGGTTGTAAATTTGGTCCACCTCCAGGCGGATCGGCTCGGTCACGTCATGGCGGATGAACTCAAAATTCGGGTTTCCCAGATGGTGGGCGATGTTCTGCTTCCGTCCTGTGAACAAGTTGTCCGCGCAGATGACCTCATGCCCCTCGCCGAGGAGGCGGTCGCAAAGGTGGGAACCAAGGAAGCCTGCGCCGCCGGTGATGAGGATACGTTTTTTCATGAATGAGGTTTTAAAAATGAGGGTGTTCGGGAGTGGTTTTGGCAGGCCGACTGTGGGCGAGAGTTGGGCGAATGTAATTGGGTAAATTGATCTCTGGTTCTTAAAGTTCTATGAACTCCACACAGTCAGCCAGGCTGTGTTGTCATTATCTCCGAAATATTTCGAACACGCTGCCGCCATTGGTTGAGGCGTGCTCCACCGGGCTTCTTTTTCGAATGGCCATAATTCTCGAATTTTATTATGGAAACTCCAGAAGCTGTGGATTCAGACTGGGCTAAGGGTTATCTTAGTCTCACCGTCCTCATTGCGGGTTGACCAGCACGACACAGAGGCGACACATTTCCCAGATATTACAACCCTCGCTCATTCCTTACAGCGGGCTGCTTTGGCACTGCTGGCGATTTTTCTGATTCTGTTACCTGCGACAAATAGTGGGTTGCCGTGGTCGGACCTGCCTGTGTTTGGCGTGGGTGGGGCCGCGCTTTTGCTGTGGGGTGTTGGGAGGCTTGCCTGCTGGCGCGGGCCTCAGCCCCATGAGCGGCTGCCATGGCTGGCCTGTGGGGGTGTTTGTCTTTTCGGCTGGGTGATGACGCTGTTTCCGGCCTCCTGGGTGGACCGCGCCAGCGGCGTTATTTTGGAGCTGGATAAAAATCCCTGGCTGGCTTTTGGCACGGCGGACCAGGCCGCGTCCGCCAGGACCATGCTTTTCATCACTGCGGCGTCCGCAGTGCTGCTGCTGACATTGGATCTTGCGCGCGAGCGTCATGCGCGTCTCTGGCTGGCGGTGGCGGTCACACTTTCCGGGTTTGGCGTGGCGGTGACGGGGCTTTGCCTGCAGACGTCGGCGGACCTCGCGCAGCTATGGGAGGTGCGCCATGTGCCGGACTCCGTGTTCGGCCTGTTTTGGTATCATGGCAATGCGGCCGCCTATTTGAACCTCTGCTGGCCTGCGACCCTCTGGCTGTGTGTGATCCTCATGCGGCTGGAGGACCGCCGCCCGGCGCAGCAGGTGGCGCTGGCGTGTCTGGTTGTGGGGCTGGCGGTGCAGATGGTGGCGGTTTTTGCCAATGTGTCGAAGATGGGGCACTTCATCATGCTGCTGCAGGTTCTCTTGCTGGCTGGCGCAGGTGTTTTGGCCTGGAGGCGCCAGGACCTGCATGAGCAGCAGACTGTGGGCAAGCGCTTCTGGCTGCTGGTGGGGGTGATTGCTGGAATCCTTGTGATCGGCGCCTGGATGGCAGGCGCCGCCAGTGGCTGGAGCCGCTGGGGTGTGTTTGCCGGCAGGAGCTTTGATGATCCAGCCAGACGGCACGCCGTCACCATGGCGCTGAAAATCGGCTGGGACGGCGGCTGGAACGGCACCGGGCCGGGCACCTTCGAATGGGTGTCGGCCCACTACTCCATCTTGGACCCGGTGCTGAAAGACGGCCGCTGGCGTTTTGCGCATAATGATTACGCGCAATTTTTTGCCGAATGGGGCTGGCTGGGCACGTCACTGGCCGCGGCATTTGCGGTGCTTTTGCTGCTGCGGATTGCCCGCGCCATCATGCAGGCCCTCCAGGCTGACAGCAGCCAGCGCATGTCTTTCCAGCGCCGCGTCGGCCTGCTGTGCTTTGGCACGGCCATCGTTTCAGTGCTGGCTCATGCCGTGGTGGATTTTCCGCTGCAAATCCCATCCATCCGCTGCCTCGCCGCAGCCCTGTTGGGAATGGCCCTGGCCTTGAGCCACACCAGCGCCCCCGCGAAAACACGCCCCCACAAAACGAGAAACAAAAAAAGAAAACGGGCCTTCACCGACGGGCCGCTGCCGGATGAGCGGGGAGAGGGCAATCCGTTCTTTTCGTAGGCTCCGATCAGCGCGGGTCCTTGATGGGCACCAGCTGCCACAGGCCGACGACGTGCTCCCAGCGGCGGATGCCGGTGTCGATGAGGAACAGCAGCACCAGCAGCACCATGAGTGAAGGCCACAGCTCGTCATGCTGCACCGCCCGCGTGGTCTCCAGGTTTGGCAGCCCTTTGCCGTCGGACAAATAGTCGCCGCCGGAGATTTTCACCGCCTCCCGCAGCAGATTTTCATTCAGGGTTCCCAGGCTGGCCTCAGACGAAGGGTTGTGCACAAGTCCGGTGGTGATCATCTCCGCGCCTGACTGCGCGCGCACCAGGTACACGCCTGCCTGCGTCGGCTGGAAGCCGCTCTCATACCGGCCCGGCGCGCTTTGCCGGAGCGTCAGCTTCTGCACCGGCTTCATGGAGGCACCCAGCGCGTCCGGTGCCACGTGAAACACCTCCGCCTCCACCGTGGCGTCATTGGCCCGTGTGCCGGCGTCCGCCAGCAGGTCCACCACAATGCGCGCCTCGTCGCCCTCCATCTGCGTGGACAAATCCATCAGCCGTCCCTGCGGCGCCCGTGCCGTCTCCCGCAGCACCTGCGCCCAGAATCTGCCGTAGCCGCTCCAGCGTGCGATCCACAGCGACGCCCAGCGGCTCTTCGCATCCGAGGTGAAGGCGGTGGCCTTGCCCAGCCCGTAGCGCCAATGCGCCAGCAGTGTGTCGCCTGTCTCAGTCACCAGCGGCACCTGGGCGGAGTTGCGCCGTGTCGTCTTCACATAGCCCAGCAGGGTGGGGGAGTCCCACTTTTCAAACCCTGCCAGGATGGGGTGCTTCTCCTTCAGTTGCGGCTCGAACGGCTCCTCCCGGATCATGCGGCCTGTGTGCATCAGTGTGTCCTGCGTGAAGATGCGGGTGATGCCGCTGGCATCCAGCGTGTTGTAGCCCTGCCCACCACCGCTGGAGGCAATGGCCTGCAGCAGCGCCACGTGTGATCCCTCGCCGATCGCGACGGTGGAGATGGTCAGACCCTCCCCCCGGCACTGGGCGGCCAGTTGCTCATAGCCTGCCCCGGCCGTCTGGCCGTCGGTCAGAATGATCATGTGCTTCACCCGTGCCTTGGTGCGCAGCAGCGCCTCCCGGCCGAGCTGGAAGGCTGGCAGCAGGTTCGTGCCGCCGCCGGATGCCACCGCCGCGATCTGGCCCGCCACCGCGTTCGTCGAGGTCAGCCGGGTCATCGGCGCCACGACATGCGCCTCCGAATCGAAGGCCCATACGCCGAGAGAGTCGTTGTGGCCCAGCACCTCCGCCGTGGCGATGGCCGCGCTCTTGGCCATCTCCAGCTTCTCCCCGGCCATCGATCCGGAGCGGTCCATGACAATCGCCACCGCCGCGCTCTGCTTCTCCTCCTCATCCGGCGCTTTCAGCCGCACCGGCAGCACTTCTTCAATGGGCGAGCGGTAATACCCACCCACGCCAAAGGAACCCGGACCGCCCAGCATGATGAGTCCGCCGCCCAGCTTGTCCACATAGTCACGCAGGGAGTTCATAAGCGGCTCGCCAAGCTGATGCGCGGGCACGTCGGAAAGAATGACGCCGTCATAGCCCCCCAGTTGATCAAAGGAGATCGCCAGATTGCCCGGCTGGCGCAGGTCCAGCTCGATGCCCTCCTTCTCCATGGCCTGCATCAGGTAGCGGCCTTCGCTGACATCCGACTCGATGTACAGCATGCGCAGCCGCCCGCGCACATCCACAATCGCCAGCGCGCTGTCATTTCCCGGCAGTGTGTCTCCCTGCACACCGTCCAGCACCGCGCGGTATTGAAACGTGTTGCGCGTCGAGGGGGTGCGCGCAAACACCACCTCCTGCACCGTGCCCGGCTGCAGCACCACCGGCCGCTTTTCCACCTCGATGCCGTTCTCATACAGCTTCAGGGTGGCATTGCCTTCCAGCGTGCTTTCAAAAGTGGCCTTCAGGCTCAGGCTCGCCCCTTCAAACAACCGCGTGCGGTTGGGGGTCAGCGCGATCAACCGCGCGTCCGGCTTGCGTGGGCCGGACACCGGCAGCGCGTGCAGCTTGATCCCGGCCACCGCCGCCTCGCGCGCCGCAGTCAGCAGGCTGCCGCGTGTCTCATGGCCGTCACCGATCAGCAAAATGTTCCGGCTCGCGCCCGGGGGGAACAACGCCTCCGCATATTCAATCGCCGCCGCGTAGTGGCTGTCGCCCCCATGTTTTTTCTGCCACTCCGCCTGCATTGCGGGCGTGCTGCCTTCGGGCAGGATCTCCGGCTGGGCGCCGAGCTGCACCACAAACGAGTCGATGCCTCCGCCCACCGCGCCGCGCACCCGCGCCGCCTCGGCTGCGGCCCTGGCCAGCCCCTCCTCGCCCATGCTCTGGCTGGCGTCCACGATGATGCCCAGCGCCTTCCTTCCTGTCTGCGTCACCCGCGCCGGTCCTGCCAGCGCCGCCAGCGCCAGCATCACGCCCAAGGCCCGCACCACCAGCAGCAGCCGCTTCCGCAGCCCCGACATCGGATGCGTCGAACGCGACTCAATCCACAGCAGCAGGGCTACCGCAGGCAGGATGAGCAGAAGGAGTTTTGGTGATTCCCAGTCCAAGGAGAGGGGCCGGAGGCTAGGTTAGAAGTGAGAATTCAGAGCGGTGGCGGTCGGTCGAGGTGCCCACTTAAAGCGCCCGGCGCAGCGTTGCCAGCAGCTTCTCAACATCCGCCTCTGTGTTGTATCCATGCACGGCCACGCGCATGCGCCCGGCCTGGTGCATGATGTGGATGTTCGCCGCCAGCAGCGCCTCGTTGATCTGGGCGCTCTTTTCGTGGCGGAAGGAGATGATGCCACTGGGGTTCGCCGGCTGTTCGGCGCAGAGGGGCGCTATTCCCAGCTCACGCAGGCCGGCATGAACTCTTGCCACCAGCGGATCGGCATGAGCGGCGATGGCGGCGACGCCGGTTTGGTCAAGGTAGCGCAGCGCGGCATCCAGCGCATAGAGGGAGATGAAATTCGGCATGCCCACCGAAAAGCTCATGGCCCCGGGCTTGATGCGAGCGCTCTCAAAGCGGTCCGCATCAAAGGCATTGGCAATGTGGTTCCATCCCCCCGCGTGCGTCGTCAGCCGTGCGGCGGATTTCTGCGGCACACCGATGATGCCGCCGCCGTGGATGCCCAGCGTCCACTTGTGCGTGCTGGAGATGAGGATGTCCGCATCCTGGCAGTCCAGCTCCACCCGGCCCAGCGCCTGCGTCACATCCACCGCGATCACGGCACGCGGGGCGCGCTGACGCACCAGGTCGCGGAACGGACCAAAGGCGATGCGATGCCCGTTGTAGAAACTCACAAGGCTGATCTGCACCAGCGCTGTGCGTTCATTGAGCAAGGCGGACAAATCCTCCAGCAGCAATGCGCCATCATGGTTCTGCCAAAGGCGGCTGGCCGGGCGGGCATGCTCCGGCGCGGTGAGCCATGGAGTGGCCCCGGCGGGGAAGTCCAGGTCCGTCACCACCACCTCGTCCCTGGGCGTGAGGTCGAGGGCGCTTGCCAGGAGATTGTAGGCCTCGGAGCTGCAGGAGCAGAAGGAAACCTCGTCCGTGTTGAGCCCCAGCATCTTTGCCGAGATTTCGCGGCACTGCTCCACCCGGGGATAGTGGAAGTCCCGCCCCCGCATGCCCAGGGCCTTGTGCCGCATGTATTCCGCCACCGCCTCATGCACACACAGCGGCGGAATGCTTTCCGCGGCAGTGTTCAGGTAGTGAATCCCTTCAAGGGCAGGAAAATCAACAGGACGGAAAGCGGCGGAATGCATGGCGGGAAGTTGGGCAGGTGACAACGGTCAGCAAACAAGGAACGCCGCACATCACCACCAAATGGCGCTCCCCGGCACCTATTTTTGTCCGCCCCGTCTTTTTGTCATTTCTCCGGTCAAGTTTCTCTGTGTCGCTCTGTGTCGTCGAGCAGATCCCTGAACGACAAAAAATGAATGACAAAAAGATGCCGAGCCACGGAACGGTTCACTCCGCTTTCAGCGCCGGCGCATTTTCTGGCAGCTTGATGGCGGACTCGCCGCCCAGATATCCCAAGGAGGCCAGGAAGTCCTCCATCTGCCTCACCGTGATCTGTGCCCAAGGCTCGCGGTTGAAGAAGCCGTGCGCCTGACCGGGGGCGCTCCACATTTCGGCACGCACCCCGAGGGATCTGGCCGTCTGCACGTATTCGTCACCGCCTTTTTTGAGCCTGTCCGTGGTGCCAAAGAACAGGATCGCCGGCGGAGTGTCCTTGGTCACAAAGCTGTTCGGGGTGATGGCATCCGCCATCTCCTGGGTGAAACCTGTGGCTGTTGCCGCAGTGGTGCTGGTGCCCTCCCTGCGGAGCGTGCCGACGTTCATGGCCGGATTGAAAAGCACCATGGCATCCGGTCTGGCGGACACGGTCTTGTCATCCGACTCCGCGTCATAAGCCGCGACCAGCGCCGTGCATGCGGCCAGATGCCCTCCGGCGGAACCGCCGGAGGCAATGATCTTGCCTGGGTCCACGTTGAACTCCGGCGCATGCGCGCGCACCCAGCGGATGGCGCTTTTGGCATCCTCCACGGCCTTGTCCGGCAGTGTCTTGTGCACGTTGAGAACGCGGTAGTCCGCGCAGGCGGCCACGATGCCCCGGCTGGCCAGGTATTCGGCCTGTGGCACGAACTGCAAATAGCTGCCGCCTTTCCAGCCACCGCCAAAGAAGAAGACCACACACGGCCGCAGGGCCGTGATCCCCATTTCGCCTTTTGGCAGGAAGAAATGCAGCTTCAGCTCACCTTCCGGCGTCGTTTTGTAAACCACGTCCTTGGTGGCCACCTCCACCGTGGTCAGCTTGATGCTGGCTTTTCTGGTCCTTTTTTCCTTTGGGGTTTTCCTGTCGTTTTGGGCATGGAGCGGCAGCTCACAGGCCAGCACTAGAAGAAGGAGAGGAAGCAGTCGGAGGCAGGTCATGGTGCTCCCTCAAACGCAGGCTCCCGCCCGAAATTGCAGTGCTTTGCCAGCCGCTCCTCCTTGCCCTGGCGGGGCTTGGGACCGCCGGGGGGGCGTTCCGCTTTTTTCCACATCCTCCTCATTTTGATGGTTGAGAGCCAGCCTGCGGGACGTAGTTTTTCCCCATGAAGGTTTTCCGCCCCCTGGTCTGCGTATTTGGTCTTGTGGCCGCCGGCCTGCTCATGTGCTCCCCCCAGGCGCATGCCCAGCAGTCCCCGCGTGTGGACGAGAAAGAGCTGCGTGGGTGGGCTGACCGTGGAGACTCGGATGCCCAGTTTGAGCTCGGCCTACGCCTGATCACGGGCGAGGGGCTGGCCAAGAAAGTGGAGGAAGGCATCAAGTTCATCGAGAAGGCTGCGAAGCAGAAACATCTGCGCGCCCAGCATGTGATGGGCACGCTTCATGAGGATGGCGCCGGTTTGAAGAAGGATCTGGCCAAGGCCGCCGAATGGTACCGCTCCGCCGCCGATCTCGGCTTTGCGCTTTCCCAGCACAGCCTTGCCATCATGTATGAGGATGGGAAAGGCGTGAAGAAAGACCCTGAAAAAGCGGCCGGATGGTTCCAAAAGGCGGCCGAGCAGGGCAATCCCCCCTCCCAGACCGCCTATGCCTCCAAGCTGGAGCGCGGGGACGGCGTGGCCAAGAGCACTGCCAAGGCGGCCCTGTGGTACCTCAAAGCGGCCCAGCAGGACTTTGTGCCGGCGATGACACGACTGGCCAACATGTACTACACCGGCCAGGGTGTGCCGGTGGACTACCGGCGGGCCGGCGCCTGGTATCACCGTGCCGCGCGCTCGGAGGACCCGTGGGCATCAAACAATCTGGCGTGGTTCCTTTCCACCTGCCCGGAGCAGGACCTGCACAATGGCGAGACCGCTGTGCTGCTGGCCCGCCGTGCCTTGAAACTGGTGGCCGAGGTCGTCCAAAGCGATGAGCAGCCTTATGAGATGGTCGACACCATGGCCGCCGCGCTGGCCCGGAATGGGGAGTTCAAGGAGGCGGAACTCTGGCAGAAGCGCTCCCTGGTGATGCTGGGAGAGGACAAGGAGCTGCCGGAGGAGGAGCGCAAAAAGCTGAATGAGGAGTTTTCCTCCCGGCTGAAGCTTTACCAAAAAGCCACGCCTTATGTGGAGCCTGATCCCAAAGGGGAGGAGCAGGCGGAGCCGCTGCCGCAGGACAGCATCCTGCAGGATGAAGGCGAGCCTGAGGGCAAGCCCCGCAAGAAGAGCAGCCCCAAAAAGGGCGGCCGTGGTGAAGTGGTGTGATTGTGACTGCCGTCTCTCATGTCCACCCTTTCTGTCCGCTCAGCCTCCCTGCCGCCACCCATTCCCGGCCTGGGCCGCCGTCTGCGCCAGCCAAAGAAAAACATTCCGCAGACCAAGCAGCATCGCGACGAGGTGCAGCGTCAGGTGCGTGAATACACGGAGGCGGCAAAGCTGGTGCCGCCCGTCCCCCTGCCAGAGCTGCAGGAGCACACGGACAAGATCCTTTCCATCTATGGCATCGACAAGATCCACCGTGACTATGTCGGTGTGCTGCTGGCCAATGAAACGTGGCGTGAGGCGCTGGCCACCGTGCCTTTCGAAAAACGCCTGCTGCTGATGCCGAAGTGCCTGCGCGTGGAGAGCAAGTGCCCGGCGCCGTTTGATGAGTTTGGCCTGCTGTGCAAGCAGTGCGGGCTCTGCTCCATCCAGGACTTCCAAAACGAGGCGGAAAAACTTGGCTACGCCGTGCTGGTGGCCGAGGGCAGCGCCATTGTCATGTCCCTCATCCAGACCGGCAAGATTGAGGCCATCGTTGGCATCTCCTGCCTGCCGGTGCTGGAGCGCACTTTCCCCTACGTGGAGGCCGCGGCCATTCCCGCCGTGGCCGTGCCGCTGCTGCAGGATGACTGCATCGACACGGTGGTCGATATCGACTGGGTGTGGGACTACATCCACCTGACCAGTGACGACAAGACGCGCCGCCTGAACCTGAACGCGCTGCATGATGAGGTGAAGACCTGGTTCACCCGCGAGTCGCTGGATGCCCTGATGGGACCTTCCAGGGGCCACACTGACGACATCGGGCGAGACTGGCTGGCCCGCGCGGGCAAGCGCTGGCGCCCGTTCCTGACTCTTGCCGCCTATCAGGCCCTGCGGGAAGACCCGGAAGGACCCATCTCCGACACGGTTAAAAAGGCTGCCATCGCCGTTGAGGCCTTCCACAAGGCGTCGCTGGTGCATGATGACATCGAGGACGGTGACGCGGAACGTTACGGTGAGACGACGCTCCACACCGAGCACGGCATTCCTGTGGCCCTGAACATTGGCGACCTGCTCATTGGCGAAGGCTACCGCCTGCTGGCGGACAACGACGCACCGGCGCACATCCGCAGCGCGGCGCTGCTGGTGGCCGCCGAAGGCCAGCGTGAGCTCTGCATCGGCCAGGGGGCCGAGCTCCTGTGGACGCGCCACCCCGTGGCGCTCAGCAGCGCCCAGGTGCTGGAAATTTTCCGCAGCAAGACGGCCCCTGCGTTCGAGGTCGCCCTCAAGGTTGGCGCGGCCCTGGCCGGCCAGCTGGACGACTGCGCTGATGTGCTGCACACCTACAGCGAGAATCTCGGCATCGCCTACCAGATCCGTGATGACCTGGACGATCTGGGCGAGGACTCCGCCGCAGGCAACGAGTGGAACATGCGCCCCAGCATTGTGCTCTCCCTCCTGCGGGAGAAGGGGAAAGGCGAGGTCAAGGACCAGATGGAGGCGCTCTGGAACGGCGCGGCCACCACCCTGCCGGACAACGCCACGATCCGCCAGTGGGCGCTGGACAGCGGCGCCCATGACAAGGCCATGACCCTGCTGGAGAGCTACAAGGAGGCCAGCATCCGCTCCTTGCAGGAAGTGGAGCTGCCGAACCTCAAAGGACTGCTCCGCCGGGTGATCGGCAAGATCTTCAACGAACTGGAGATCAAAGGCTGGTGCCGCGAGTTTGAGCAGAAAAACCTGGACCCCGGGCTGCGTGCGGAGGCTGCCAAGGCTGCGGAGCATCTGGTGCCCCAGGTTCAGGCGACGGCTGTGTGAGTTGGTTGATTCTCTTTCGCCACCGCTGACTGTGGGTGCCACTGTCCCCCTGCGTGTCTTCTTCCTCCGCTCCATTTCGTCTGAGTTTCGGCCTCGGCTTTCTCACCTTTGTGGTGGCGGGGTCGCTGCTGCTGCTGGCCTGGCTGCGCCAGCGGGAGCGGGAGGAGTCCGGCCGGCTGTTTCATGCCCTGGCGCAGGCGGACGCGGACTTCGTGCGCCGCCTCAATCTGCCGCGGAGTGAGAAGCTGGCGCGGGACCTGGAGCAACTGCTGGGCATGCGCATTGAATTCCAGCCGGCGGGAGTGACCCCGACGGAGGGGGAGGACAGGCTGGTCATCCGCCTGGATGAGAAGCATGACATGATCTTCACCCGCGCCCCTGTGGTCTCTTCATTGTCCCTGCGGGACCCGGCCACCCGGAACGCGTTCATCGCCTTCTGGCTGGTCTCTGCCCTGGTGGGCTGGCTGCTGGCACGGGAGCGCCTGAAACGCGCGCAGTCCGAACGACTGGCGATGCTGGGCCGCGTGGCCACCAGTCTGGCGCATGACATCAAAAACCCGCTGGCCTCCATCCAGCTGCACGCGCAGCTCATGACGCCGCAGGATGCGGAGGAGGCGCGCTCGCTGAAGCTGATCGAGAGCGAGTCCACTGTCATCGCCGGTCTTGTGAATCAATGGCTCCACCTGGCCAATCCACTGCCGCCCAAGCTGGTGCGGCTGGATGCGGCCCATGTGGTGCATGAGGTGGCGCTGAACCTGCAGCCGCAGGCCGAGCATGCGGAGGTGGAGATGGTGTGCGGCTTGCAGGGCTGCCTGTGGGTGCAAGGCGACGCGCAGCGGCTGGCCCAGGCATTCCGTAACCTCATGGTCAACGCCATCCAGGCCATGCCAAGAGGGGGTGTCCTGTGGATCAGCGCCGAACGGCGCGGCCAGGAGGTGCTGCTGCGGTTTGCGGACGCGGGGCAGGGCTTTTCCGAGTCCGCGCTGCAGCGGGGGACGGAGCTGTTTTTCACCGAAAAGGAAGGCGGCATGGGCGTGGGCCTGAATATTGTGGCGACCATTGTGGCGGCACACGGGGGGCGGCTGGAATTGCAAAATGACCCCAAGGGTGGCGCCGTCGCACTCGTAACGCTTGTTTCACTCTCCGCATGAATCCTGCCATCCTCATCATTGAAGACGAATATGCCCTGGCCGCCGCGCTTGCCACGGTGGTGCGCCGCCTGGAGGCCACGCCTGTGGTGGCAGCCAGCGGGCAGGGCGGCATCGACAAGCTCGGCGCGCAGGCTTTTGCCCTTGTCATCCTGGACATTGGCCTGCCGGACATGAGCGGTCTCAAGGTGCTGGAAAAGGTGCAGGCGCTGCCACAGCCGCCGCCGGTTCTGATCGTGACGGCACACGGCACGCTGGACACCGCCCTGGAGGCGCGGCGTCTTGGCGCGCGGGAGTATTTCCTCAAGCCGCTCGACCTGGGCGGCGTTCAACGCACCCTCCGCGAGATCATCGGGACGAGCAGGCCTGCGACGGTGGACACGAAGATGGACACGACGATGATTGGTGCCAGTGAGCCGATGCAGCGTGCGTTTGCCGTGATCGCCCAGGCCAGCGGATGCGACGCCCCGGTGCTGCTGCAAGGGCCGCCCGGGAGTGGCAAAAGTCTGGCGGCGCAGGTCATCCACCGCCACAGCGCGCGGGCAGAGAAGCCTTTTGTCACCTTCCGTGCGGACGAGTGGCCGGCGGAGAGGGCGGAGCCTGCCATGAATGAGGCGCTGGCGAAGGCGGCGGACGGGGTTCTGTTGCTCGACGAGGTCAGTTCCTGGCCAAAGCCTCTGCAGGCCTCCTTGATGCACCAGATCACCGCAGGGACGGTCAAGGCGCGGTTGGTTGGCACCGCCAGCCTGGATCTGGCCGCGAGAGTGTCCGAGTGCGCCTTCCGTGAGGACTTGTTTTATTCGCTGGCGGTTTTGAAGGTCTCCCTGCCCGCCCTGCGGGAATGCACAAGTGACATTCCTGCGCTGGCGGCATCCTTCACCGAGGGCCTGGCCTTGTCCGCAGACACGCTGGCGGCCTTGAAGGCGTACTCATGGCCGGGGAATGTGAGGGAGCTGCAGACGGCCCTGACGCATGCGGGGGCGGTATGCGGGGGAAACACCCTGCTGCCACACCACCTGCCTGCGGGGATGGTGACGGTGGAGCAGTCCGGGCATCTGGAGGAGGCCATGAGGCGGGGACTGCAAGCGTGGCTGGATCAAAAGACCACGACGTCGGAGGACTCCATGCCGAACTATGATGACCTGCTGGAGACGGTGGAGACGGCGATGCTGGACATCCTTCTCAAACGCTTTGAAGGGAAGCCCACGCGGCTGGCTGCCGCGATGAAGATGAATCGCGCAACTTTGCGCCGAAAGCTGCGCGAGGCGTGAGGCATGTATGGCGGCGTCCGACGGGGCGCGCCGCGCGGGTGTGCAAAGCCAGCTATTTGGACTGCTCTGCTTCTGCTTCGTTTTGAAGCACGGGCTGGGGCTTGGTGTTCTGGATGCTGGGCGCGCTCAGCCCTGTGGCGCTGGCAGGCATGGCCTGTGGCTGCACATTGCCCTCCAGCACGGGACGCACCTCGAGGTGCTTGCGGAGGAGCGACTCCTCCAGCTTGGGATCATTGCGGCCGGCGATGTTGGCCATGGGCAGCTCGCTGAGGTCCATCTTGGGAACAAAGGGCTTCTCAGGAATGACCGGGATGGCGGCAGGGGCTGGGGCGGCCGTGACCTCTGGCGCGGACTGGGTGGCGGTGCCGCCCAGGAGGAAGAAACTGCCGGCGCACATGGCTGCCATGGCGGTGGCCAGGCTCCACTTCGGCACGGTCAGGTGGGTCCACCAAGTTTGAACACGTTCTGCCAGCAGATTGATCGAGGACTGCTTCAGCATTTCGGCACGCTGGCGCTGATGAAACTCCCGCAGGAACTCCTCGGTGAAACCGTCCCCAGGGTTTTCAAACCGCTTCAATCGGATCAACTTTTGGATGTTTTCGAAGTCACTCATGGCATGCGGATGTTAGGCTCGTAAGGGAGTATTATTTAACGAAATCTTCAAGGTAACTTTGGAGCAGCCGATGTGCGTAAAACAACCTCGACCGAACTGTCCCTTCCGAGACTCCAAGTATCTTGCTGATTTCGGCATGCTGGAGACCCTGAACGTCATACAGAGTGACCACCGTGCGGTGATCTTCAGACAGCTTCATCATGGCTGCGTTCAACCTTTTTTGCAGCTCGTGTATGTTAACCTCTCTAGCTACGCCTGAATTTGCCGTAGTGACGCGTATAAACTCGGGATCATTTTCTATGCCGGTATCTACATCGTCAAGACTTACCTTGTGATGCCTTCCGCGCTTCTTCAAAAAGTTAAGTGTCATGTTCACCGCGATGGAGTAGATCCACGTGTAAAACGATGACTTGCCCATGAAGCGCTTGATGGAGCGATAGGCCTTGGCAAACACATCCTGGAGGAGGTCGGAGGTGTCCTCCCGGTTCGAGGTCATGTTATAAATCAAACCATAGAGCTTGGGCGTGTATTTCCGCACCAAGTCATCAAAGGCCCGCGTGTCTCCCGCCTGGGCTTTTTCCACCAGGGCACGATCCTCGGCGGCACTGCTGCCGACCGCTGGTTCGTTCAGCGGAGCGGTGGGGGTCGCCGTGGCGCTGATGGATGATTCTTGCATTTAGAACAAAGGAAAACACTCGTTGCACGCGCAGACAAGCATTTCTTCCCGGCCTCCAATTTTCATTTATTTTTGAACATTCCAGAGGTGGTCCACGCAGATCTGCGACCACGTTTCAAGCTGGTCGCGCATGGCGTGAAGCTCCTCCAGGGTATCGAAGCGCAGGTCCTGAATGGCCTCCTCATTCGACCTCACAGCGTCACTGCTGAGGTCGAAGAAATGGACGACTCCCAGATGCACGCTGCCCACCTCGGTGGCGTCGTCATTGATGAGGCCGATCACTTTTTGCGTGTGGGTGCCGCCGATGAGGAGCTCCTCCGCCATCTCGCGCTCCACGCCGTTGTAGTACATGGTCTCGCCGAGGCCGTCCTGCCCCGCGTCCACCGGATTGATGTGGCCGCCGATGCCGATGGAACGCTTGGCGACAAGCCGCTTTTCCCCGGAGCTGCCGCCGCGGGTGTAGCTGAGGTACCTGCCGGCATGGTGAAAGATGGTGTAGGGGATGATCTGCTTGTGGGTGGGGTCCTGCTCCGCCGCAGGGCGCTCCATGAAGAAGTTGGCGTCGGGGGCCAGGATCGCGTGCAGGTAGCGCGGCGCGTCCGGCTGAAAGCCCTGGAAGCTGCCAAGTTGGTCGAAGAGAGCGCGGGTGATGACGAGGACGTGTTCCATGAGAGAGTGGTGGGGGCGCGCAGGATGGGTGGCAGCCGTGATGGTGCAACCACTCAATCCAGCAACCATGCCTGCGCGGCATCCCCAGCCTGGAGCACCTGGTTTTCCGCAAGGCGCAGGAGGGCCTCAGACCGGCTCAAGGAGAGCACTGCATGGCTTTCTTGAAGGCCGAAAGGCACAAACTGTCCCTCCCTGACCACGCCCCGCAGGTAATGCGGGCGGTCGCCCTTGTTTTCAAGCCGGGCGGCGGCCGTCACGGGCATGAGGCGCGGCAGGGCATTCCCGGCCGACGCGCCCATGAGCCTCAGCAACGCTGGGCGCACAAACAGCATGAAGGTGACGAAGGAGGACACGGGATTCCCCGGAAGGCCGAAGAGGTGGGTGACATGAGGTTCGTGGCGGGAGGCAAAGAGAAACGGCTTGCCGGGTTTCACCTTCACCCGCCACAGCGCAGGCTCCACGCCGAGCTGTTTCAGCGCGGGTTTGACATGGTCGTGATCCCCCACGGAGACGCCGCCGCTGAGCAGCACCACGTCGTTTTCATCCATCAGCCGGCGCAGGGTGTCCGTGGTCTCCTGCAGATCATCACGGCAGTGCTCCTGCGTGCTGTGCGGGATGCCCAAGGTGGCAAGCATGCCGCGCAGCATGAGGCCGTTGGTGTTGTAAATCTGGCCCGGCTGCAGTGGTCCTGCGCCGGGGGGCAGCAGCTCATCCCCGGTGCTCAGCACCGCCACGCGGGGGCATGCATGCACGCGTGTTGCCGCCAGTCCCTGCGAGGCCAGAACGGCCAGCCGTCCCGGGGTGATTTTTTCCCCTGCCCGGAGCACGGTCTGCCCCTGGCACAGGTCGGCTGCGGCGCGGCGGACGTTTTCCCCAGCCACGACCGGCTCGGTGCAGATGATGTGGCCACCCTCGCGCCGCACGTCCTCCTGCATGATGACCGCATCGGCCCCGGCGGGCATGGGCGCGCCGGTGAAAATGCGCACGGCGCAGCCGGGGGAGACCTGCAAACGGCGGTCCAGTCCGGCGGGCTGCTCGCCGGTGACGCGCAGTGGCCGCTGGGTGGCGCTTTCCGAGGCGAGGAGGGCATAGCCGTCCATGGCTGACAGGTCAAAAGCGGGGATCGGCACCGTGGCACGGACATCCTCTGCGGCAAAATGGTCCAGGGAGTCAAACAAGGGCTCTGAGCCTGCCTTCAGCGGCGCCATCGCCGCCAGGACGCGTTCGAGTGCTTCGTTTTCGGAAATCATCGGATGACAGGGGGCAGGCCGGTGCCATCGGGTTCTGGCGGGGCTTCGACTGGCTGCTCGCGAACGGGTGGCGGAGGTGCCTGGGGCTGGGGGGGCGCAGGGGG
>CAZPSQ010000015.1:0-48906 GCA_964588755.1 uncultured Prosthecobacter sp.
GACGATCGAGGTGGAGGTGGAGTCGGAGACGGCGGACCTCATCATGCTGCACTTCAAGATCAATGACACGGGCATCGGGATTGTGGGCAGCATGCACCAGCGCATTTTTGACGCCTTCACGCAGGCGGAGGCTTCCACCACGCGGCGGTATGGCGGCACCGGGCTGGGGCTGGCGATCTGCCGCGACCTGGTGGAGCTGATGCATGGCCGGATCTGGGTGGAGAGCCAGCCGGACGTGGGCAGCACCTTCCATTTCACGGCGGCCTTTGGACGTACCAGCGGAATCTCCATCAAGCCGGTGTCCCCGCGTGTGGAGGCGGTGGTGACGGCCCCGGCGTCCATGAGGGTGCTGGTGGTGGAGGACGGGCATGTGAACCAACTGGTGAGCAGCCGGATGCTGGAGGGACGGGGACACATGGTGACGCTGGCATCGAACGGGAAGGAGGCGATCAAGCTGATCAAGGGGCACTCGTATGACGCCGTCCTGATGGACGTGCAGATGCCGGGCATGAACGGCCTGGAGGCGACGGCGGCCATTCGTGAGATGGAGCAGGTGTCAGGGGCGCGGGTGCCCATCATTGCGATGACCGCCAATGCCATGCGGGGAGACCGCGAGCTGTGCCTGGCCGCAGGGATGGACGACTACATCGCGAAACCGCTGCGCTCTGTGGAACTGTTCCAGACCGTGGAGAAATTTGCCCGCAGGAAGCCGGAAGAGGCGGGGGTGGCGACGAACATCCTCACAGAGGCGGCGCCGCGCACCCCTGCGGCCTCCGGCCCGCCGTTTGACGCGACGACCTTCCGAAGCTCCGCCGGGGATGACAAGCTGATGCGCAAGCTGGTGGCGATCTTCCCCGAGGACACGCAGAAGTATCTGCGCAAGGCGGAGAAGGCGCTGGGGGCCGGGAAGGCCAAGCCGCTCTACGAGGCGGCGCACTCCCTCAAAGGCATGCTGGGGGTGTATGCGGCGGACCGCGCTGTCAAGCTGGCGTCGGAGCTCAGTGAATACGCCCATGCGGGCGACCTGAAGGGGGCGCGGATGATGTTCGACCAACTGAAGCGTGAGTGCGCGCTGGTGGCGGACGCGCTGACGGCGTTTGACACGACGGTGGCGGCGGCTCAGTGATACTCTGTCATGCCGTCGTAGCCATGCACCACCTGGATGGGGTGGCCGATCTCGCGCAGGATCTGGCGTGTGAGGTTCAGTTTGGCATGGAGCATGGCGTCGTCGTGGTCAGGGTCGTGATGGACGACAATCCATTTTTTGGCGCTCACAAGCTTGGTGAGGGCGCAGGCGGTGGCGAGGTTTGAGTGGCCCCAGCCGATGCGTTTAGGGTAGTCGGCGGGCAGATACTGGGCCTCGTGGATGAGGAGGTCCACGCCATCGAGGAACTTCAGGATGGGCTCGTAGGGGACGACGAGGTCGGTGTCGCGCTCCAGCAGGGCCGGGGAGCCGGTGTAGCCCTGGAGAAACTCGTTGTCCGGGACAAAGGCGCCCTTCCAGCCGTTGTGCTCCACCTTGAAGCAGACGGTGGCCCCCGGATGCTGGGTGAACTCGCGCGTGACGGAGACGTCCCCGATTTTCACCGGCTCGTCGCCGAGGAAGACGAAGTTGATCTTGGCGCGGAGGTCCTCGCGCTGGATGGGAAAGTAGTCGCGGTCCATCTGGCCGCACAGAAGCGACTCGATGTTTTTGCCGAAGCCACGCTCGCCATAGACGGTGATCTCGAATCCCGGCACGTAGATGGGGGTGAAGAAGGGGAAGCCCTGGATGTGGTCCCAGTGGGTGTGGGTGATGAAGAGATGGATGTGGCAGGGACCGCCGACGAGGAAGGACTGCCCGGCCTCCCGCAGCCCGGAGCCTGCGTCGAACAGGATGCGCTCCCTGCCGGTGTTGTACTCAAAGCAGGTGGTGTTGCCGCCATGCTGGGCATACCTGGCGCCGCAGACGGGAATGGAGCCACGTGTGCCCCACAGGCGCACGTGGGGGCGGCTGGTGTCCAGGGCGGGGGCGTACTGCTCCGTGGCGACAGGGAGGTGGGAGCGGTGTGTGGTGCCGGTGACGGTGGCGGGCTCCTGGAAGTACTGCCGCAGCTTTTCCAGCAGGAGGTCGGGGTCGAAGGGCTTGATGAGCACGTCCACAGGACCGGTCTGCTGGATGTGCTTGAGCTCGGTGGAGTAGTCCTTGGCGGTGCAGACGATGACCGGCAGATGCTGGGTGGCCTGCTGAGCGCGGAGATGACGCAGGACCTCGAGGCCGTTCATCTTGGGCATGATGAGATCCAGCACCAGGAGGTCGGGCTTGAAGGACTCCATCAGTTCCAGGCATTCCTCGCCATCCTCGGCCACACGGACCTCATAGCCGTTGGTTTCCAGCGCATGGGACATGCGCATGGAGATGGCACGGACGTCTTCGGCAAGGAGGATTTTTTTGGACTCGGTGGCGGGCATGGATGGCTGCGGGTGGAACGTGAAAAACTCGTTGAAGGAGGGGAAATGTCCAGCATTCCCTGGGGGGACGGGCCGGTTCCGCCCGCAGGTCCATGAGGCTGGATGTGACAATTTGGTTGCGATGCCATTTTTGACACCACCGGGGTTGATAAGGATGCATGGCGCGATGACGACCCTGCAGACTTTTTTCCGCGTGTTTTTTGCAATCCTGACCGCCTGCGGAGCCGCCGTGGCGATGGCGCAGCAGGCGGACAATGTTGACGCGCAGGTGGAACAGTCAACCCATGTGAGGAGAGGAGATGCGGCCCCTGAGTTTGCGTGCCAGGCCACGGACGGACGCCAGTTCGACCTGTCGTCGTCGAAGGGGAAGGTGACTGTGCTGTATTTTTTTTCCACCAGTGTCGGGGCCAGCCTGACGGAGATGAGGCATCTGGAGAATGAGGTCGTGAGGAAAGTGGGCAGCCGTGATGATTTTCAGATCATTGGAATCGGCCGGGGGCACACGCGGGAGGAACTGGTGAAAGTGGGAGGAGAGAACAGGCTGACCTTCCCACTGGCGGCGGACCCCCAGGCGGAGATTTATGGGCGTTACTTTTTGAAGTTTGTGCCGCGCACCGTGGTGGTGGGGCGTGACGGGTCAATCATCCACATGGCCAGCGGCTATGACGAGGCACTGGGGCTGGAAAGGCTGAAGCATGTGCTGAACGGCGAGCTGAAGCGGGGGAAGTCCTGACCACTGTCTCCTGGGGGGGGTGTGTGACGAGGGGGGGCTGTGTGACGAATTTTTCACACCCAATGTTTGTTCAACGCGCGGGCGCATCGCCAAAGAGAATGCATGCCAACGCCCCACGGGCCATGCCCTGGCTGTGCGGGATGGCGACGTTACCAAAACGTCACCCTCAAGCGTTGGAAGCGGCCGCCATGCCTGGGTATGACCAGCGCGCCGGTCAAAGGCGATGAGGTCCCGGATCTCCGGGGAATCATTCTCTCATTAAACCGACAAACCCACACACCATGCAGATCAAACCCAAAAAACTTCTCGCCATGCTTGCCATGGTCGGGATCTCGGCCGCCGCCACACCGGTGAATGCCGCAACCTTCGCCGCGGGGGACCTCCTCCTTGGCTTCCATGCCTCAGGCGGCACGGGTGCCTCCAGCACCTACGTTGTCAACCTGGGACAGGCCGACACGATCTATCGTGACGCCACAGGCAACATCTCCTCCATCATCGACATCGGCAGCGCGCTCACCGCCATTTATGGCGCTGACTGGAGCACCCGCAGCGACCTTTCCTGGGGCATTGCCGGCGTGCGCAGCAACGCGGCCACGGGCGCTGTCGTGGACGGGGACCCCGTCAAGACGAGCTACGTGTCTGCGGCGCAGACGATGATCAGCCCGGGGACGCAGCAGTCCACTGAATGGGTGGTGCCCGGCAGCACCACACGTGCAACGATCGCCAACAACATCAGTGATGTTCAGGCGGCGTTCGCGGCGGCTGCTGGCTACGGCGGCACCAACGGAAACCTCACGGCAGAAATCTTCACCTCTGTGGACAACAGCTGGGAAGACAAGAACACCGGCATGGACTCCTTTGGCCTGGGCGACACCATTGAAGGCAACTTCGGTGCGGGCGCTTCCGGCACCGCGTTGGACCTTTACCGCATCCTGAACACCAACACGGGCGCCAACCCCACGGGTATTGTGGGCACAGGCTCCTATGAAGGCACCTTCACCATCAGCAGTGATGGCGTGGTCAGCTTCAGCGTGGGCGCCGTGCCAGAGCCGAGCCGTGCGATCCTCGCCGGTGCGGGCCTTGCCGGCCTGATGCTCCGCCGCCGCCGTCGTGCGATCGCCTGATCCACGCACATCCTGTCCCGATCCTCTTTTTTATCTTCCGAATTTTTCGAAATCACCCATGAAATCCTTTGTCAAAATTGCCACGAGCGTTGTTGCTCTTTCCCTGGCCCAGCAGGCGTCTGCTGACGTGACCATCCGCCTCACCGGCTCCACCGCCTTCCGTGCGGCGGTGCACAAGTCCATCATCGCCATGATGGGCGGCGACGGCGCCACCAAGATCGCCCACAGCGGCGGCGCGCAGACGCAGAGCGCCATGGAGGGCGCTGGCTTTGCCACGTTCTCCGGCTCTGTGCCCGGCATCACTGGCACGACCTATGTGCAGTGCAGCTGGTCCGGCTCCGCCACGGGCATCGCCTCGGTGGCCACCGGCTCCACCTCGCTGAACTACATCCCCACCAGCTCGCTGCCAGGCACCAATGGCGTGGCCACTGCCGCGCTGGTCTCCGCCTCCGCTGGCGGCGCCCCTGCTGCCCGCTTTGCAATGTCGGATGTGTACCAGTCCGCGACCTCGGTGCGGTCCCCCGCCCTGACCAATGCCAACGTGGCCATCGTGCCGTTCGTGTGGGTCAGCAACGAAGGGTCCACGCTGACGAACATGACGGCCCAGCAGGTGCGTGCGCTGTATGCCCTGGGCACCCAGCCGCGCTCCATGTGGACTGGCAATGCGGCGGACACCGACCTGGTGTACTGCACGGGCCGTGACACCGGCTCCGGCACGCGCATCACCGCGCTGGCTGAAACAAAGTACGGCATCACCACCGCCGTCAACCAGTGGGGAGCTGTGGCGACCTCCGGCAATGCTGTGACCGAACTGCGTCTGTGGCCCTCCACGGCGAACACGGACGCTGAAGCTGTGACTCTCGGTGGTCGTGATGCGACGGCGGCCAATGGTGGCTACTCCAGCGGTGGCAGCGTGCGCAACCTGATGGGCTTGACGAGCGCTTCTGTGGACATCTATGATTCTGACGACAACCTCGTCAACAGCGGTGAAGCGCTGACGCTGGTGTCCTACCTGGGCTCCTCTGATGCAGCCACCGCCGTGACGAACGGCGCGGTGCGTCTGAAGTATGAAGGCGTGGACTACGACGAGACCACCACCGGCCCGGCCTACATCCAGGAAGGTCTTTACACCTTCTGGGGCTACCAGCACCTCTACACAAGCAGCCTGAGCACGGACGAGGGCACCTTCCGCACGCGGCTGATCACCCAGCTCGACGTGGCTGCGAACATCACCGGCGTCGGCCTTCGTGCCGGCCTGATGCATGTGTTCCGCCAGAGCGACGGTGCCGTTGTCGGCCCTTGATTCTGCCAGCCTGATTGGAGGAGGTTCAACAGCAACCTTTGCCGAGCTCTTTAAAAACCCCGCTGCTGGTGCTGACGTGAACCGTCAGCACCAGCTTTTTCATTTCAACCTGATTCATGCCATGTCCCGACCAACCTTTGACACATTGCTGATGTCCGCCTGGGCGCGGGCTGCGTCGATGATCCTGAACATCGTGCTGCTGGCAGCGCTGTGCTGGGTGTGGATGAGGCCGGAAAAACGCATGGCGGAGGCACCTGCACAGACGGCGGCCGAGACGACGGCGACGGCGGGGCCGACACCCAAGGCGCAGGCCGCCGCCCCTGTGTTTCATTGGAGCCAGCTTGATGCGGCTGACTTTGCCACGTTCGTGAAAAACCTGCGCGACATCGGCTGCCCGGAGGCCACGATCCGCGACATCGTCCGGGGGGAGCTGAGGGAAATTTATGCGGAGAAGCGACAGGAGATCGAGCAGGGGGCGACGATGCCCGCACGTGATCAAAAGCTGCGGCTGCAGCGCCTGGCGCAGGAGGAAAGCGCGCTGGTGGCCACGCTGACCGGGCTGCCGGGTGACGGCGGGGCCAACGCCGCTGTGAATGACGGGGAGGCCCCGCAGGCTGCCGCCCCTGGAGGTGAGGCCGCTCCTGTCACTGCTGACGCGAGCACATTCACCCCGGCGGCTTTTCTGGTGGGGAACGCGCCGGGGCAGGACGGACACACAGGGGGGCTTTCGCCGACGGCCAACGATCCGCGTTTGAATGCAGCCACAGCGGAGGTGATCAACCAGATGCGGGACCAGTTTGCGCACTCGCTGGAAGGTGCGGGATCTGACGCGGCCAGCCCGATTTACCGCCAGCGCTGGAGGCCTGCGCAGCGGGCCAGCGACGAGATTTTCTCCTCCATGTTTGGCGGAGACTATTACATACGCACGCAGATAGAGGCGTCTCAAACAACTGCGGCAGGAGCGCAGACGAGGTAAGTCAACGAAACCGTCACCTATGTTTTGGGTTAGTTGGGCGGAATCGTTTCAATCCAACAGCCTTGTAAGTCCATGTGAACAACCATGACTTTCCGCATGTGACGCATTCGTAACCGTGGCCGACTTGAGAGAAAGGCCGTAACAAGGGAAATGCTAGTCCGGCAACGATGCCGGGAGCATGACTGAAAAGAGCCCACATCCCAGCTATCAACCCACCGCGTCAGGCCGCAAAGGCGCGGCCCCTTTGCAGCGGAACTGGATCTGCCAGATACTGTGCAGCCTGGGGCTGGGGCTGGGGGTGCTTGTGTCACCCTATTGCAGTCTGGCTGCGACGGTCGGTGAGCAGCAGCCGGCGGCGGGGGACACGGCGGCGCAGCCGGCCACCGCTGTCTCCCAGCTGGGCAACTTGTATGTGCGGGAGTACCGCGTGCGCGGGAACAAGCTGCTGAAGCCGGTGGAGATCGAGGATGCGGTGTATCCTTACATGGGGCCGGGGCGTTCGGAGACTGACATTGAGCAGGCACGCCTGGCGCTGGAGGGCATCTACAAGGAGAAGGGTTACAAGAGCGTGTATGTCGAAGTGCCGCAGCAGACGGGCGCGCGGGGGGTGATCTACTTCAATGTGGTGGAGGCCACGGTGGGGCGGCTGCGGGTGAAGGGCTCCCGCTATTTCCTGCCGAGCAAGATCAAGGAGCATGCGAAGTCGATGGCGGAAGGAACGGTGCCGAATTTTGACGAGGTGCAGAAGGACATCCTGGCGCTGAACCGGTGGCGCGACCGCAAGGTGACGCCGGAGCTGCGGGCTGGCGTGGTGCCTGGGACGGTGGACATCGACCTGAAGGTGGAGGACAAGCTGCCCCTGCACGGGACCCTGGAGCTGAACAACCAGCACAATGCGAACACGGTGCCGCTGCGCCTGAACGGGAGCATCAGCTACAACAACCTGTGGCAGCTGGGGCACACGCTGGGGCTGAGCTTTCAGGTGGCCCCGGAGAAGCTTTCTGACGGCACAGTGTTTTCGGGGTACTACTCCGCGCCGGTGGAAAGTGTGGACGGACTGAGCGTGATGCTCACGGGCACGCTGCAAGACAGCGACATCTCCACGCTGGGAGGAGGGGCGGTGATCGGGAAGGGGAAGATCGTGGGCCTGCGGCTGATGCAGTCGCTGCCAGCGCCCATCGGCCTGTTCCACTCGCTGAGCTTTGGCATGGACTACAAGGACTTTGTGCAGGACACGAACGTGGGCGGGGCGGTCATCTCGTCTCCGGTGTCCTACTACCCCTTCACCCTGGCGTATTCGGCGGGGAAAATCACGGAAAGCAGTTTCACGGAATTCAACGCGTCGCTGGTGTTTCACCTCAGCGCGATGGGGGCCTCGCGCAGCGAGTTTGCCAACCGGCGGTTCAACGCCAAGGACAACTTTTTCTACGTGAGGGGCGACTTCTCCCACACGCGCGACCTCCCGGGCGGATTCCAGGGCTATGTGCGTGTGCAAGGGCAGGCATCCCCTGATCCGTTGATCAACAGCGAGCAGATCGCAGGCGGCGGCCTGAGCACGGTGCGCGGCTATCTGGTGGCCACCCAGCTCGGGGACTCCGGTGTCTTTGGCTCCATGGAGTTCCGCAGCCCCTCGTTCATCGGCGACGGCAAGAGCAAGGAGAATGAATGGCGTGTCTATGGTTTCCTGGAAGGAGGCAAGCTTTTCGTGAACAGCGAGCTGCCAGGCGAGGAGACCAGCCACGACCTGGCGAGCATCGGCCTGGGCACACGCTTTCGCTATCTGAATCACATCACCGGCTCGCTCGACATGGGCGTGCCTTTGGTCACGCAGCCGAACGCGATCGCGCATGACCTCTATTTCACCTTCCGCCTGGGGGTGGACTTCTGACGCTTTTCTCCCGCTCCATGACATCCAAAAAACATCTGATTCCCGCCTTTCTTCTCTGCCTGGCCTTTGCCACCGGGCTGCATGCCGCCGACAAAACGTGGTGGGATGCCAAGTGGACGACGCGCAAAAAGATCGACATCGACACCACGGGCAAGGGCCTTGCCATCGCGGAGCCGATCGGCACCACGGCGGTGCTGGTGAGGCTGCATGAGGGGGTGTTCAGCTTCATGTCCGCCAAGGAGGACGGGAGCGACCTGCGGTTCACCGCCGACGACCACAAGACGGTGCTGAAGCATCATGTGGAAAAGTGGGACTCGCTGCTGAACGAGGCTTATGTGTGGGTGCAGGTGCCGGACCTGAAGCCGGCGGAGGCGACGAGCATCTGGCTTTACTACGGGGCGGCCGAGGCCACGGCGGCCGAGCCTGCGAAGGAGACGTATGATGCGAGCACGGCGCTGGTGTACCACTTTGCCGACGCGGCCAAGGCTGGCACGGACTCCTCCGCCACCGGAGCCAACGCGGAGGGTGTGCCCACACCTGCGGCGGGATCGCTGATCGCCGGAGGCCTGCGCCTCTTTGGCCAGGCACCGATCAAGGTCCCGGCCAATCCCGCCCTGGAGTGGGCGCCAGGCGGGCCGATGACGGTGTCCGTGTGGATCAAGCCCAGCGCATTGCAGGCCAACGCGGTGATCCTGAGCCGTCGTGAAGGTGCCAATGCCTTTGTGCTGGGACTGGACAACGGGGTGCCTTTTGTGGAGGTGAACAAGCAGCGCAGCACGGCTGGCGCGCCGATCACCGCCGGTGGCTGGCACCATGTGGCAGCGGTGGCGGATGGTGGAACGACGACGCTTTACCTGGATGGCAAGTCCTACGGCCAGCTCAGCGCGGGGATGCCCTCCCTCAAGGGGGGTATCGAGATCGACAAGGACACGGCACCGGGCGGGGAGGGGCTGGCTGGCTTCACCGGGGAGCTGGATGAGCTGCAGATCGCGAAGACCGCACGGCCTGCGGGGTTCATTCAGTTTGCAGCGGTGAACCAGGGCTCCACGGGGGATGCGGCCAAGCTGGTGGCCGTCGGTTCGGATGAGGCTTCCGACCATGAGGAGGAAGGGGAGATCATGAAGCATCTCACCCTGATCACGGACATTTCGAAGGACCTGACGTTTGACGGCTGGGTGGTCATTGTGCTGTGCGCCTTGCTGGCGGTGATCGGCTGGGCGATCGCGGTGGGGAAGTTCATGTATCTGAACACGATTGAGAAGGCATCGAAGGAGTTTATGAAGCGCTGGGAGAAGATCTCCTCCGACCTGACAGCGATCGACCATGAAGACGCGGAAAGCGTGAAGAACATCGGCGGCACGGCCAGCGGCAAGGCGCAGAAACTGATGCGCCAGTCCCCGCTGTATCAGCTTTATCATCTGGGTTCGGAGGAGATCAGCCACCGCATGAAGTCGGTGCGCCAGGTGAGCTTTGACCCGACGAAGAAGGAGGAGAAGAAACTCCTGGGGCTTTCCGGCCGGTCGATCCAGGCGATCAAGGCAGCGCTGCATGGCGGCATGGTGCGCGAGGTGCAGAAGCTCAACGGCAAGCTGGTGTTCCTGACCATCGGCATCGCCGGTGGTCCTTACCTGGGCCTGCTGGGCACGGTGATCGGTGTGATGATCACCTTCGCCGTCATCGCCAAGTCGGGAGAGGTGGAGGTGAACTCGATCGCCCCGGGCATCGCGGGCGCGCTGCTGGCGACGGTGGCGGGCCTGGCCGTGGCCATCCCGGCGCTGTTTATCTACAGCTACCTCAGCTCCCGCATCAAGGACGTGGTGCTGAACATGGAGACCTTCATCGACGAGTTCATCGCGAAGATGGCTGAACATTACAAGGAGTAACCACACGATGCAGGCCGACAACAAGAGCTACGACGACATCAATGTCACGCCCATGGTGGACCTCTACCTGGTGCTGCTGCTGATCTTCATCATCATGACGACGGCGGGCGTGCAGGGCGTGAAGGTGAATCTTCCCCGTGGAGGACCGGCGTCATCCAAACCCCTGGAGGGGCCGAAGATGCAGGCGATCACGGTGAACACCGAGGGGAAGATTTTTCTCAACACGATCCCGGTCACGCTGGAGGAGCTGGGGTCGAAGCTGGAGGCGATCAAGGCCGGCACGCCGGAGTTTCCCGTGGTGATCCGCGGGGACAGCGCCTCGCAGTATCAAGGCATCATGGACGTGCTGAACGTCGTCGGCCGCCTTGGCCTCACCCAGATCGGCCTGGCCACGCAGGCCCGCAAGTAAGCAAGCTGCAGTGTCATTTCGCCCCCCCCTTTTATGAAGCCCACCCATGCGGATGAAGAAGACGAGCCTGGATTTTTCCAGCGTCACCGCCTTGTGCTGATTCTTGGCGTCGTCGCGCTTGGGGGCGGGGGCTATTTCCTTGCCAATCACAAGCCTTCCAAGTCCACGCCCAAGAAGAAGATGGAAATGGTGATGGTGATGCCGGTGATTCCGCCGCCACCACCGCCCCCCCCACCGCCGCCGAAGCAGGAGGAGCCGCCGCCGGAGGAGGAAAAGGAGGTGGAGGAGGAAGTGGCCGCAGAAGAAGAGCCGCCACCCGACGCGCCGCCAGACAAAGCGGCGGACAAGCCTGCGGATGAACCCATCGGCACCGCGATCGGCGGTGGCGACGGCAGCGGCCTGGGGCTGGGCGGTGGCAGCGGCGGAGGGGGGGGCGGAGGCGGCATCGGCGGCAAAAGCTATTCCGAGCGCGGAGCCTGGCAGGGGAAGTTCAGGCGCGAGCTTGAGGCCGCCCTGAGCAGGACGCCGGAGCTCAAATACGTCAAAGGACGGTTTGGGGTGCTGGTCTGGCTGGATGAGTCCGGCCGGGTGACGCGCGCGGCGCTGAACGGCACCGCCGGCGACGCGCAGAAGGACGCCGCCGCTGAGCGGACTGTCCGCGCTCAACTTTTTACCGCCCCGGTGCCGGGCACCCCCATGCCGGTCAAGGTCATGATCAGCGCCCGGTGATTCCGCCGCGGCCCCCATTCTTTTTTTCCTGATTTCTCATGCTCAATAAAACCCAAATCTGGCGACGGCAGTTCGCCTGTTTCACCGCTTACCTTTGTGCCGCCATGCAGCCTGTGCTGACGCGTGCCGCAGAACCCGCGCTGCCAGCCCCGCTGCTGCTGGCTGAAAACGCGCCTGCCGCCCCGGCCATGATGGACCCGCCCGCCGGGCCGGTGACGCAGCCTATCCCGACAGATCCCGCAGATGCGGCGGCGGTGCTGCCGGACCCGAACGGTGCCGCTCCGCAGCCCCTCCTGGCCGCGCCGTCCCAGAATGTGACGCTGAACCTGATCAACCGGCTGGTGCAGAAGGGCGTGCTGACGCATGGCGAGGCGTCGGACCTG
The DNA here is from genome assembly GCA_964588755.1 of uncultured Prosthecobacter sp. Taxonomy (GTDB): domain Bacteria; phylum Verrucomicrobiota; class Verrucomicrobiia; order Verrucomicrobiales; family Verrucomicrobiaceae; genus Prosthecobacter. Next base: position 11,880 of record CAZPSQ010000015.1, read on the forward strand.
ATCAAGGGGGCGGAGGAGGACGCGGCCTTTGCCAAGGCGCAGGCCCAGGCGCTGGCAGACACGCAGGCCGCTGTGATGGCGCAGACGGCGATGCCGCCGGTGGAGCCTGACAGCGAGGAGGTGCGCGTGACCTACATTCCAGAGTCGGTCAAGGCGCAGATCCGCGACCAGCTGCGCACCGAGGTGCTGGGGCAGGCGAAGTCGGAAAGATGGGCTGCGCCGAACCTGATGCCTGACTGGGCGAGCCGGATGAAGATCTTCGGCGATGTGCGCATGCGCTACGACAGCTACATGTTCCCGGCAGGGAATGACAATGTGGCGGGAGCGTTCCCGAACTTCAACGCTATCAACACCGGGCAGCCCTTTGACTTTCGCAACGGGGTGGGGCTGATCCCGCCGCAGCTCAACGTGGACAAGAACCGGGAGCGCACCCGCCTGCGCATGCGCCTCGGGTTTGATGTGGACCTGGAGGACGGCTTCACGGCGGGCATCCGCATGGCGACGGGCGGCAACAACTCCCCCGTCTCCACGAACCAGACGCTGGGCGCGACGAACGGCAACACGCAGGGCGGCAATTTCTCGAAATATGAGCTCTGGCTGGACCGCGCCTTCATCAAGTATGAGGCGTCGCTGCTGGAGCATGCCAACGTGGCGGTGCTGCTGGGGCGCTTTGACAACCCGTTCATGACCTCCAGCCAGATCATGTGGGATGAGGACGTGGGCCTGGACGGCATCGCCTTCAAGGTGGGAAACCGCTGGAGCGAGGGGTTCAAGACCACGCTCACCGGCGGCGCGTTTCCGGTGTTCAACAGCAACTTCAACTTTGCCGACAACCAGACGTCCAAGATCAACAGCTACAACAAGTACCTGCTGGCGGCGCAGTTTGGCGTGGAGTTTAAGATCACGGACAAGATCGAGGCAAAGATGGGGCTGGCCTACTATGACTGGGAAAACCTGGAGGGGCGCTTTTCGTCCCCCTTTGTGCCGGCATCGGCCTCGGACAGCGGGGACACGGATGAAAGCCGCCCGATGTTTGCCCAGAAGGGCAACACGTACCGCTTCATCCGCAACATTCCCGCGACACCCGGGGCGGCGCCCGCCGGGAACCTCAACGGCACGATCAACCAGTTTCAATACTTTGGCCTGGCCACCAAGTTCCGCCAGATCGCGTGGTCCGGGCGTGTGGACTTCAACCATTTCGAGCCGCTGCAGGTCTCGCTGCTGGGGGAGTTCATCAAGAACGTGGGCCTGAACAAGGCGGCCATGGGTGACCTGGGCCGGGCGGACGCCGTGGTGAACAACCGCAACGGCGGCAACGGAGCGTGGGAGGGTGGCGACACGGCCTGGTACATGGGTGTCAATTTCGGCAAGCCTGTGACCACCTTTGACAAGCGCGGGGACTGGGCGGTGGGCATTGGCTACCGGCACGTCGAGTCCGACGCTGTGATCGACGGCTTTGCCGACTCTGTCTTTGGTTTTGGCGGCACGAACATGGAGGGCTACTCCCTCAACGCCGCGCTGGCGGTGTCCAAGCGGACGATGCTGCGTGTGGCGTGGATGAGCGCCAACCAGATCGCCGGACCGCCGCTGCAGACAGACGTCTTCCTCATCGACTTTGGCGCCAAATTCTAATCATGAAAAAAACGTACTCATTCATCCTGGCCGTTGTTCTGGCCACGCCGGCCGCCCGTGGGGCGGAGGAGGCAGACCCTGCCATGGCCGTGCTCAAGCGCATGCGAGAGCAGCTCCGCACAGTCATGATCCAGCAGCAAAAGACGGAGGCCGAGCGCGCGGCGCTGCAGGCCGCCACGGTGGAGCTGGAGGACAAGAACAAGTCACTGGACACCAAGTTCAAAGCGCTGGCGAAGGAGAGCGGCGCGCAGAAGCTGGAGGCGGACAAAACGATCGCCGAACTGCAGGCCAAGGTGGCCGAGCAGGAGCGGGAGCAGGCACGGCTGCAGGAGTCGCTGGCGAACTGGAAGAAGGGGCATCAGGACGTGACCGACAAGGCGCGGAAGATCGAGGCGCAGCGGGCTGAGATGGCCGCGCGGGTGATCCTGCTGGACCGGAAGGTGGCGGACTATCAGCGCAAGAATGATGAGCTGTTCAAGATCGGCAACGAGGTGCTGACGAGGTATGAGGGCTTCGGCCTGGGCACGGCGATCGCCGCGCGCGAGCCTTTCACCCGCAACACACGGGTGAAGATGGAGACGCTGGTGCAGGACTACACGGACAAGCTGGTGGACAACAAGATCAAACCTGAGGAGGCGCCGAAGTCTGCCGCCGCCCAGGCACCCAAACCCGCCGCACGCTGAGACGACGATGATGCGAAGCCCCGCCCCCAGAGTGCTGTTGTTCTTGTCGTGCTGCCTGACGGTGTCCTGGCTGCACGCGGAGGAGGCTGACCGTGTCGTCGGCAGCATTGGCGACATGGAGCTGAGGGAGAGCGAGGTGCTGGCCTCGCTGGGGCAGCTTGGCAGTGTGGACAAGCAGGCGCTGAACCAGGACCCGGCCACGCTGAAAAAACTGGTGCAGTCCATCCTGGTGCAGCGGGTGGTTTTGCAGCAGGCACTGGAGAAGCAGTGGGAGCAGGAGCCCGCGATCCAGCCGCTGTTGAAGAGCACACGCGAGGCGGCCATCACGGACAGCTATTTGAAATCCCTGTGCAAGCCGCCGGACAGCTATCCCGGGGAGGCCGAGCTCAAGACCGCCTATGAGGCGGGGCGCGCGGCGCTGACGGTGCCACGCTCCTATCGTCTGGCGCAGATCTTTGTCGGGGAGCAGAAAGGCTCCGACAAGAAGCTGGAGGACATCCGCCGACGGCTGAAGTCGAACCCGGCCAGCTTTGCGCAGATGGCGCGCGAGCTGAGCGAGGAAAAGGAGAGTGCCTCCCGTGATGGGGAGATCGGCTGGCTGAACGAAACGCAGATCCAGCCGGAGATCCTGGCGCAACTGCCGCACCTGAGGCTGGGCGTGACCTCCGAGCCGGTGCGCCTGAAAGACGGGTGGCATCTGCTGAGGGTCCTGGACGTGCGGGAGGCCTTCACGCCGCTGTTCGACCAGGTACGGGTGCAACTGGCCCAGCGTCTGCGCGCGGAGAAAACGCGGGCGAACATGCAGGCTTATATGGCGGAAATGTTACACAAACACCCTGTCGCCATCAACGAGGTAGCGCTGTCTAAGCTGTTCCAAGACGCCCCGCTTCGGGACGCCCCTTCCAACCCCTGACTGCCTCACCCACGATGAAAAATCGCCGCCTTTCGCCGCTCCGCCGGTTCTCGCCGCCGCATGTGCTTCTGGTGCATGCCCTGGTGGTGCTTGTGGCCCTCCCGCAGGGCCCACTGATGGCTGACATGCTGACCAACAATGTCCTGGGCGGAGGTGGTGCCAGCGCGGGCACCCCGGCCGCCACGGCGCCAGCCGCGGGCAATTCTGTGGACACTGCCGCCGCGACTGCGGCGGCCCACGCCAACGCGCAGGACATGCTGACGCGCAACACCCTGGCCATCCAGGCGGTGACGGCGATGCAGGAGGCGGCGCGTGCGGCGGCCGGTGGCATGAACAACGCCGGTGCCAATCCGAATTTCCCCGGGCAGACGCTGCCGGATGTGCCCAACGGCCTGGGGGTGGGCGGGCTTGACTACATCAGCGGCACGGGCGCCACCGCGCCGACCAGCGCTGTCGATTCGCAGAACAACATCCGCACCATTGTCACCATCCAGCAGCAGCAGCAGCAGGCGATGCTGGAGTGGAAGACATTCAACGTGGGCAGGGACACCACGCTGCAATTTGACCAGAGCGCGGGCGGGGCGGACGCGGGCTCCTGGATCGCGTTCAACCGTGTGACAGACCCGTCCGGCAACCCGAGCCAGATCCTGGGGTCCATCCAGGCCCAGGGGCAGGTCTATGTGATCAACCAGAACGGCATCATTTTCGGCGGTGCGAGCGTGGTGAACACGCACACGCTGGTGGCCTCCGCGCTGCCCATCAATGAGAACCTCATCGCCCGTGGGCTGCTGAACAACCCGGACTCCCAGTTCCTGTTCTCCGCGAATCCGATGGATGCGGGGACCAACGGACCCACACCGGCCTACACGCCGCCCTCGGTGCCCGCGTTTGGCCGGATCGGCAATGTGACGGTGCAGGCCGGGGCACGCATCACCGCGCCGACGTCCTCCGCCAATGTCGGCGGGAGGGTGGCGCTGATCGGCCCGAACGTGACCAACGAGGGCACCATCTCCACACCGGACGGGCAGACGATCCTGGCCGCCGGGATGCAGGTGGGCTTTGACGCGCACAGCGCGGACGATCCTTCCCTGCGTGGTCTGGACGTGTTTGTGGGGGCGGTTGGCCCGTATGGCGGGACGGCGACGAACACGGGGCTGATCGAGGCGCCGCGTGGAAGCGTGGTCATCACCGGCAAAAATGTGAACCAGGACGGCTTCATCAACAGCACGACCTCGGCCGCGCTGAACGGACGCGTGGACCTGCTGGCAAATTACAACGCGGTGCCGAACATCAACTACGGGCAGGATGGCCAGGGCGGGCCGTTTGTGTATTCCTCCGGCAATTCGACCGGCATTGTGCGCACGGGCGCGAACTCGGTCATCCAGATCCTGCCCGAGTATGGCAGCCCCTTGAAGGTGGTGGGCACCGAGCTGGCGCTGAAGTCCCAGGTGAACATGCAGGGGCTGGCCATCTACCTGGGGACAGGCTCCGTGGTGATGGCGCCGAACGCGGATGTGGTGCTTAGCGCGGGTGTGTGGGACCTGCTGTCCTTTGTCGGCGTGACGGACCTCGACTTTGTGCACTCCTCCGGCCAGGTGTATTTCGACCTGGGCGCGGTGGTCAATGTGGCTGGATCGACGGCGGTGGCCTCCTCCATCTCCCAATACATTCTGACCGTGGACCTGCGTGCGGCTGAGCTGGCGGACGTGCCGCTGCAGCGAAACGGCGACCTGCGCGGGCAGACGGTGACGGTGGACATGCGCCAGCGCGGCATCCGCAGCGACGGCTCCGAATGGGTGGGCACGCCGCTGGCGAACCTGACCGGCTACCTGGGTGTGATCGAAAGAACGGTGGGGGAGCTCACCACGGCCGGCGGCACCGTCTCCGTCAACGCAGGGAACTCTGTGGTGATGCAGGACGGATCACGCATCGATGTCGCGGGTGGGTACCAGGACTTTGGCGCGGCACAGGTGGCGACGACGCGCCTGATTGTGGATGGCAATGTGGTGGACATCGCCCATGCTGATCCCAACGTGGTGTATGACGGCATCTACGGGGTCGGCAGCTCCGTGACTGACCCACGCTGGGGCACGGCGACCAACATCACCGCGCCGCTGGCTGGCAACGGGCACCAGGAGGCAGCCCATAGCTATGGTGGCGATGGTGGCAGCATTTCCATCGCCGCTGCCGCCATGGCGCTGGACGGCAGCCTCAAGGGCGGGACGGTCGTCGGACCGCAGCAGCTTGATCTGGCCCCACGGCAGAGCACGCTGTCGCTGGCCTGGGAGGCCCAGCAGCTGAGCCGCGCGCCGTTGCAGTTCCCGGCCTACTCCCCCACGCCTCCGGACATCGAGTTTCGTTCAGGCGCATCCGGGCTGCCTGCCGCCGGGGCGTTTGCACTGGACGGCAGCGGCGCTCCGGTGAGCCTGCGGCAGGAGCGGCGCGACTCCGTGATCCTGTCCCCGGAGCTGCTGGGCACCGCTGGTTTTGGCTCGTTGCTGGTGAAGAATGTGGACGGCGATATTTTGGTGCCAACGGATGTGGCGCTGGTGGCGCCTGCCGCCGGAAGCATCTCCCTGACGGGCGCCAATGTGACGGTGCTGGGCTCCATCTCCGCGCCTGCGGGCACCATTGCCCTCACCGCCCACAATATCTCCCCCATCACCGCAGCCCTGCTGGCAGCGCAGGGAGCGACGGCTGTGGTGCCGCCTGCGGACCCCACACGGGGCAGGGTGATCCTGGGCGCAGCAGCCAGAATCAGCACGGCGGGCATCATCATCAACGACCGTTCCGATGCTGCGACGCCTTTGAGCGTGCCCCACCGGATCACGGTGGGCGAAAATGGCTCCGTTGATGTGACCCACGGCGGCAGCATCGCCATTCATGCCTACATTGCGGAGCTGGCTGCTGGCAGCGTGCTGGACGTCTCCGGCGGACTGGTGGCGGCAAAGACGATCACCTATGGCGACGCGGGCTCCCTTTCCATCAAGGCGGGCAATGATCCTCTGATCGGGTCCGTGCTGGGCGGTCATCTTGCGCTTGGCAGCACGCTGCTGGGTTATTCGGGCGCCACAGGCGGAGCCCTGGCCTTGCAGGCGACGACTTTGCAGGTGGGCGGCACGGCGGCGTTCCCCGACACGTTGCTGCTGCAGCCGGAGTTTTTCAGCATGGGCGGTTTCAGCCGGTTTACCCTGACAGGGCTTGGCTCCGACATCACACCGCCCGGCGGCGCGGAGGCCTTTGCGCCGGGCATCGTCATCGCACCAGGGACCATCATCCGGCCTGTGGTGCGGCAATTGCTGGCTGATGTGGTGCATGCGGGCGGTGAGAGCCGCATCGTGACGAACATCATCACCATGAGGGAAGGCTACCGAAACACGGCGGTCCTGAACTTTGAGGCTCCTGGGGTGAGGAAGTTTGCGGACCCGCAGCAGATCGCCGTGCGTGGCAGCATTGTGATGGGGGCAGGTGCCCGCATTGAGACCGATGCGCTGGGCGCGGTGACGCTGAGCGGCCAGACCGTGCAGATGCTGGGCGAGATCATCACTCCCGGCGGCACGGTGAAGATCCAGGGCGCAGGCCACTATCCTGAAAATTTTGGCTCCACGGTGAGCCGCATCACGGTGCATCTGGGCGCGGGAAGCCGGGTATCCACAGCGGGCAAGACGGTGCTGCTGGATGATGTTTTCAACCGCCGGGTCGGCTTCGTGCATGGCGGCGGGACCATCGAGGTCGCGGGCAATATTGTGGCGGAGGCCGGCGCTGTGCTGGATGTCTCCGGCACGAGTTCCGTGCTGGACCTGCTGCCCGCGCAGGCGGGGATGGACGAGTCCTCATACAATGCGGTGTCGCAGATGCTGATTCCGGCCGCCTCTGTGCCGGTGCGGGTGGACAGCAACGCGGGCAGCATTGTTCTGCAAGGATCGGAGCTGCTGTTTTCACAGGCGACGCTGAGGGGGCTGGCTGGCGGGGCGGACGCGCGGGGCGGGCTGCTGAGCGTTTCATCCGGGCGCTTTGTGCCACCTGGAGGAACCACGGATGACAAGGACATCAACCTGGTGGTGGCGCAGGACATGGCGGCCTTCGCCGCGCCGTTTGCCGCAGGCCAGGAGTTCATCGGCATGACGCCTGTCACCTCCACGGGGACAGCGATCACGGGCCAGGGGTATTTTGGCGCCAACACGTTTTTGAACGGTGGGTTTGACTCGCTGAGGCTGGCGGGAAATGTGGCGTTTCGCGGGCCGGTGAATCTGGCGGCCAGGGGCTATTTGCAGGTGGCTGACCAGGGGGGGGTGTCCGCAGATGATCTGGTGCGCCTGGCCGCCCCATATGTCACGCTGGGCCGTCCGCTGATCAAGCCGACGCGTGACGAGGAGCTGGTGAACCCCTTCCAGATCCAGGTGCCGGGCGTGGGCGATTTCCCGAGCTATTTCGGCCCGAGCTTCGGCACGGGCAGGCTGGAGGTGACGGCGGAGCTGATCGAGACCGGGTTCCTCTCCCTGCAAAACATCGGCCAGGCCGCGCTGACGGCGAGGCAGGAAATGCGTGGGAACGGCTACTTTGACATCGCGGGCCACCTGACCCTGACGGCGGGCCAGATTTACCCTGTGAGCGCCTCGACCTTCACCATCACGGCATACGATTATGTGGAAGGCGGCACGGTGACATCCGGCTCGGTGACTGTGGCATCGTCAGGCGTCACGCCTGCCTTCCCGCTGTCTGCCGGAGGTCGTCTGAGCATCTTTGCCTCCACGATCAACCAGGGTGGGACGCTGCGCGCTCCCTTTGGCTCGATCATCCTCGGCTGGGACGGCACAGGCACCGCGCCGAAGGGGCTGGTGACAAATGCCAGTGTGCCTGTGACGCAGCAGCTCACGATGCAGAGCGGCGGCATCACCTCCGTCAGCGCGATTGATCCGAGCACCGGCGAAGGCGTGGTGATTCCGTATGGCATCATCAAGGACGGGACGAACTGGATCGACCCGACGGGGCTGGACATCACGACGACAGGGGCACCGGAGAAGGTGCTGAGGCTGTCCGCGCAGAATGTCACCACGGAGGCGGGCTCCACGCTGGACATTCGTGGAGGCGGGGAGCTTTACGGATACCGCTGGGTGCAGGGAAATGGCGGCACGAAGGACCTCCTGGCTTCCAATGGCAGCTTTGCCATCCTGCCTGGGTATGCGTCGGCCTTTGCCCCCTTCGCGCCTTATGCCAGCACCGGCCTCAATGCGGGGAATCTGGGCGGCGATGCGGGCTATGTGAACAGTCTGCTGGGGGTGGGGGACCAGATTTATCTGAAGGGCAATGGGCTGGTGGCCGCAGGTGTGTACACACTGCTGCCGGCGCGCTATGCGCTGCTGCCGGGCGCTTTTCTGGTGACGCCGACCGCAGGCGCTCCCACGGACTCCTTCATCAAGCCGGGCGGCCCGGCGCAGACCACGGGCTACCGCTTCAACAGCCTGAACCCGGCGGTGACCAGCCGCGTGTACGAATCCTTTGAGGTGGCCGCGCAAGGCGTGGTCAAGGTGCGGGCCGAGTACACGGACTATTCCGCGCAGAGCTTCATGTCCGCCGCGCAGGAGCGGCTGGGCCTGCCGATCAGCCGGGGGCCGCTGGACGCGGGATACGCGCTGATCGGCGCGCAGCAGTCCATGCAACTGGCGGGGAATGTGAGCGCCGCCGGGATGCTGACGGGGCGTGGCGGCCGTGTGGACATCAGCAGTCCGCTGGACATTGTGCTCGGCGGTCCGGACACCCCGGCACAGGCGGGGAAACTGGTGCTGAACACCAGCCTGCTCAGCGGATGGAACGCGGAGAGCCTGCTGATCGGCGGGGAGCGCTCCCTGGGTGCGGGCGATGTGACGATCACGACGCGCACGAACAACCTTACATTGGACAACGCTGGCAGCATTTTCAGCGGCACGGACATCATGCTGGTGGCGAAGGAGACGCTCACGCTGGCGGCGGGGGCGTCCATCGCGCAGACGGGGACGCAGAGTGCGGCAGACACCTTTGTGGTGAGCGGCAACGGAACGCTGGTGCGGGTGAGCGGCGTGGCGGGCGCGCAGACGGCCCGCACGGGTGTGACGGTCTCGGCGCTGCCGCATCTCATTGTCGGGGCAGGCGCCTCCGTGCTGGGGGCCAGCATCACGCTGGATTCGACGAGCACGACCACGCTGAACCCTGGGGCCGTGCTGGGCGGCAATGCGGTGAACCTGAACAGCGGGCGTCTCAGCATCCTGCTGGAAGAACCCGGCGCGCTGCAGCCCAACGCGGGGCTGGTGCTCGGCGGCACTCTCTTGGACGACCTGCAAGACTCGACGGCCCTGTCTCTGCTGAGCTACTCCAGCATCGACATTTACGGCAAGGGCGATTTTGCTTTTGAAGGATCGCTGGCCCTGCACGCGGCGGAGATCCGTGGTTTCAACAATGGCGGAGAGACGGTGGGCATCACCGCAACAAACCTGCTGCTGGACAACAGCGCCAACGGCAGCGTCGTCGGCGTGCCGGGGGCGATGACGGGAGCGTTGAGCCTGACGGCGGACACGATCACCATCGGCCAGAACGCGCTGGTGGTGAGCCACTATGCCACGGTGACGCTGAACGCTTCCGGCGGTGCGAACTCCGGAGGCATTGTGATGCAGGGCAGCGGATCGTTCCGCGCGCAAGGCGCATTGAACGCGGTGACACCGTTCTTCAGCGCTGGCAGCAATGCGGCGCAGACCCTGGCGGCGGGCGGCGCGCTGACCTTGACCAAGCCGGCTGGCGAACAGGCCAGCCCCACGGTTCTGGGTCTGGGAGCGCAGGTTTCCTTTGAAGGTGCGTCGGTCACGGCGGCCACAGACATCCTGCTGCCAAGCGGGCTGATCTCCCTGCGTGCCCTGACGGGTGATGTGAATGTGAGCGGCAGGCTGGACGCCGGCGGAGTGGCGCAGCGGTTCTTCGACACGGTGCGCCATACCGACGCGGGGCAGGTCACGCTGACGTCCGTGGGCGGCAATGTGAACCTGCTGTCAGACGGCCACATCAACCTGGCGGCGGCCGCCGGTGGTGGTGATGCGGGGCTGCTGGTGATCAATGCCGCAGGCACGCTGAACCTTGACGGTGCCCTGTCCGGCAAGGGCGGAACAGGGGGCAGCATGGCCTCCGCAGAGATCGATGTGGGCAGCCTGCCCTCGTTCAGCGCCTTGAATGGCAAGCTCAACGACGGCTTCTTCACCGAAGGGCGGAATCTGCGTGTCCGCAGCGGCGACGTCACGATCGACGGCACGGTGAACGCACGCCTCTTTCTGCTGGGAGTGGACCAGGGGTCCATCACCGTCAACGGCACGATCAACGCCGCAGGGCAGACTGGTGGCCGCATTGACCTCATCGCCGCCAACAGTGTGGTGATCAATTCGGGGGCGGTGCTGACGGTGGCGGGTGAGAAATTTGACAACGCGGGCAAGGGCGGGTCCGTCCGGCTGGAGGCTGGCGCCTATGTGAACGGGGCAAGCAGCAGCAGCGCCGTGCTGGATCTGCGCGCAGGCTCCACGATCAACCTTTCCGTGGCCGAGAACAATGCCGGCAGCGCATCCCGTGGCCAGTTCACCGGGACGCTGCACCTGCGCGCGCCGCAGAGCGCGGGGAACACGGAGGTCACCGCCATCCAGGCGATCGGCGCTGCGATCCAGGGCGCTTCCAGCATCATGGTGGAAGGCTACCGGGTGTATGACCTGACAGGCTCCGGCGTGATCGACACGGCGGTGCAGACGAACATCAACAACAATGGTGTCAGCTTCGGGGGCAACAGCGCCGCCATCTCCTCCCGGCTGCTGGCGGGCCGCGCGGATGACCTTTCCTCCGTGCTGGTCGTGATGCCGGGCGCGGAGATCGTGAACCGCAGCGGCAACCTGACCCTGGGCACGGCAACCTCCGCCGTGGCGGCGGACTGGAACTTGGCCACATTCCGCTACGGGCCGAAAAACGCGCCCGGCGTGCTGACGCTGCGCGCGGCGGGCAACCTGGAGTTCTACAACACGCTGAGCGACGGCTTCAACGTGCTGACGGCCGCGCCCGCCGGCTACACCTTGGTGGAGCGCATGTGGCTGGCCACGCTGATGAACCAGAACACCAGCCTGCCGGTCAACACACAGTCCTGGTCCTACCGCATGGCCGCCGGGGCTGATTTCTCCGCCGTGAACTTCAGGGAGGTGGTGCCGCTGTCCAATCTCGCCGCCAACTCCGGCTCCCTGCTGCTGGGCAAGGACGCCGGGCAGGCCATCCCAAGCGCCGCCGGGGCCAATTCTGCCATGGGGGAGACGGCGTTGACGCGTCTGGCGATCAACCCGAGCAACGGCTCCAACGTCAACACCACGTCGAACCGTTTCCAGGTCATCCGCACGGGGACGGGTGACATTGAAATCTTCACGGGCCGCGATGTGCAACTGCTCAACCAGTTTGCCACGATCTACACGGCGGGCGTCAGCGTGCCGAACATCACCACGGTGTTCGCGGCAGGCGACTTTGTCCGGCCAAATGTGAACCCCGCCGTCACCAGCACGCCAGCGCAGGGGGCGGCCCTGGGGAATGTGCAGCAACTGTATGCGGCCCAGTACAGCCTGGCCGGCGGGAATGTGACGGTCTCCGCGCAGTCGGACATCGTGCATCTGACCAAGGACTCCCTGGGCAATCTGGTGGCGGACTCGTCCCGCCAGCTGCCGACCAACTGGCTGATGCGCCGTGGTTATGTGGACCCGGTGACCGGACGCTACGGCACGGTGCAGACGCAGGAGTCCGCCACGCGGCGTGTGACCGACACGGCCGCCTCCACCAGCTGGTGGATTGACTTCAGCAACTTCTTCGACGGCATAGCCACCCTGGGCGGAGGGAATGTGACGCTCACCGCAGGCCGCGATGTGCAGAACGTCAGCGCTCATGCGGCGACAAACGCGCGTGCCGCCATGGGCCTGCCTTCCGCCGAGAACCTGCTGGAGCTTGGCGGCGGTGATGTGACCGTCACGGCGGGGCGAAACATCGACGGCGGTGTGTACTATGTGGAGCGCGGCAACGGCGTGCTGCACGCCGGCGGCGCGATCACCACAAACGCCACGCGCTCCCCCTCCCTGAACCGGTTGTCCGGCGGCATGGATGTGCTGCCGCAGGACACCTGGCTGCCGACCACGCTGTTTGTGGGCAAGAGCAGCTTTGATGTGAGCGCGCGCGGGGATGTGCTGCTGGGGCCTGTGGCGAACGCCTTCCTGATGCCGCAGGGGCTCAACAACAAGCATTGGTACAAGACCTGGTTCTCCACCTATGGGGAAGGCAGCGGTGTCACGGCCTCCTCGCTGGGAGGGGATGTCACCTTCCGGCAGGCGGCCACGCTGCCTCTGACGACGCAGCCCGACCCGCTGCTCTACCTCTGGCTGGCCAACGAGATGGTGCTCAACTCCACGTCAGCCTCCCAATACCACCCGTGGCTGCGGCTGGTGGAGACAGATGTGACGCCGTTCAGGACGCTGACAACGCTGATGCCAGGGACGCTGCGCGCGGTGGCCTACTCCGGAAGCATCAATCTGGTGGGCACGATGAACCTGTCCCCCTCTGCCACCGGATCTCTGGAACTGCTGGCGGCGGGCGCGCTGAACGGGCTGCAGCCCACGGGTGTGTCATCCGCGCTGATCCCCGGCAGCGAGACGGCGGCCTGGGCCTCGGCCACGGTGAACTTGTCTGACGCGAGCCCCACGGCCATTCCGGGGGTGCTTTCTCCCTACGCCTATTTCAGCGTGGTGGGCAACTCCAACCAGGCGGCGCGTCTGACGAATGACAGCTTCCTGCTGAACGTGTCCTCCGTGTTTGCGGAGTCCGGATCGACCACAGGGACCTATGCCTCCACCCAGGTGAAGCAGAAGCTGCATGCGAACCTCCTGCATGCGGGCGATCTGGAGCCGGTGCGCATCTATGCCGCCGGGGGCGACATCTCGGGGCTGACGCTCTTTGCAGGCAAGGCCGCGAGCATCCTGGCGCAGCGGGACATCACGGACATTGGTCTTTACATTCAAAACCTGCGGCAGAGCGACCTGACCATCGTGTCCGCCGGACGGGACATCGTGGCCTACAACGCGAACTCCGCCCTGCGGGCGCAGGCGATTGCCACGGGCAACTTCACGGCGGTGGGGGAGGCCCCGAAGTCCGGCGACATCCAGATCAGCGGGCCGGGGACGCTGCAAGTCCTTGCCGGTCGTGACCTGAACCTCGGCACAGGCTCGAACAACAGTGACGGCACGGGCGTGGGGATCACCAGCATTGGCAATGGCCGCAACCCGTATCTGCCTTTCGGCGGCGCGGATGTCATCGTGGCCGCAGGCATGGGCGGCGCATCCCCCGGTCTTGGCGGGTCCGCAGGGCAGTTTGACGTGTTCATCAACGCGCTGCTGACATCGCTGAACCCGCCCAATGCGGGCTCGCCGCCTGCCTACCGTTTTGACACGCGGCGTTATTTTGCCGAGCTGGCGGAAATGCTGCAGAAGAGCGGCCTGGGCAACCTGCCGACCTCCATCCTGGTGCATGATGCCGAGGGGCCGGTGGTGCAGTTCGGTGAAAACATCGTGCTGGCAAATCCCCAAATCATCTCCGGGCCGATCGTTCCAGGCGGGCCTGAGCCGGTGCCCGAAGGGACGTATGCAAACTCCATCAACCTCAACGACCCGGCGCTGACCGCCGAGCAGCGCAACCAGCTGGGACTCGCCCTGTATTTCCTGGCCTTGAGGGATGCCGGACGTGACCGGAACAATCCCGACAGCCCGGATGTGAACACGTATGCGGCAGGGTACGAGGCGATCATGAAACTGTTCCCTGTGCCAGATGCGAAGGACGCCGACGGCAATGTGGTGATGGAGGGGATCGACCTGCTGAAGGAGCGCGGGCGGCCGATCGCAGACTACGTTTTCTCCGGCAACATCGAGACACAGGGGCGTGACATCCGCACCAAGAGCGGCGGCAGCATCAGCATCCTGGCCCCGGGAGGCGGGCTGCAGCTGGCGGCGACGCTGATCGGATCTCCCCTCGCGCCTCCGGGCATCATCACGGAGTCGGGCGGCAACATCTCCATCTTCGCCGACCAGGATGTGAGCATCGGCATCGCGCGTATCTTCACGCTGCGTGGCGGGGACATCAACATCTGGTCCACGGCGGGGGACATTGCCGCAGGCTCCTCCTCCAAGACGGTGCAGTCCGCGCCGCCGACACGTGTGCTGATCGATCCCCAGAGCGCGAATGTGGCGACGGACCTGGCGGGTCTGGCGACTGGTGGCGGCATCGGCGTTCTGGCGACCGTGGCGGGTGTGGCGCCTGCGAACGTGGACCTCATCGCGCCGATTGGCGCGGTGGACGCGGGGGATGCGGGCATCCGTGCCACGGGCAATCTGAACATCGCGGCGGCGGTGGTCCTGAACGCAGGAAACATCGTGGCCGGTGGGGCCACGGCGGGAACACCTTCCGCGGCGGTGGCCTCGCCCGCGCTGGGCAGCCTGGCCAGCGCCGCCGCCGCCGGCGCGGCCTCCAACGCGGCCACCACCGAGGCGGCAGCCAGGGAGAAGCCCGCCCAGAGCGCGCCGGAGGAAACGCCTTCCACCTTCACCGTGGAGGTCATCGGCTACGGTGGTGGCACCGTGGATGATGAGGAGGAGCGCAAGCGCAAACGCAACCAGCCCGGGGAATGACCCCGGCGTCACATTCAAGCCTGATCACACATCATGTCGTCCTTTGAGTTCAAGCCGGAAACCCAGCAGCAGATGCCGGAAATGGAGGCTCCACGGGAGCGGATCGGTCCCTTCACCGTGGGTGTGGTGCTGGCATCCGTGGTGCTGGCGGCGGTCTGGGCCGGGTGGGGGCCTGTGACGAAGGGGTACCGCTCCTGGAAGGGGCAGCGCACCGCCGCCGAAGTGAACAACGCCATTGCGGCCGAAGACTGGACCGGGGCCTACCGCCTGCTGGCCGAGGCCCGGCGGCGTGATCCTGAGAGCGAGGCTGTCATCTCTGCGACCATTGAGTTTTTGAAGGCCACCAAGTCAGACCCGGCCGGGCTGGCGCAGCAACTGAAGATGCTGGAGAAGCACAGGCCGCTCAACGACGAGGAGCTGCTGCTGCTGGGCAGGTCGCTCATCACCACCGGCAGGGCGGACGAGGCCCGGAAGATCCATGACCAGCTGCCGCTGTCTGTCGGCAGCCGCCCGGCGGGCCTGCAACTGCTGGCCGAGGTCCTGGCCGCCGAAGGGCATGCCAGGGAGGCCCGGATCGTGGACGAGCGTGCCACCGCCGGAGCGCTGGCGACGAACGATCCGCAGGCCGTGCTCAAGCAGTCGCTCCAAGAAAAGAACAGCCGCTTTCCTGAAATGAGGCAGAAGGCGGATGCGCAGCTATGGGAAAGCGCCGTGCGTGTGGATGCTGTGGCGCTGGATGCCATCAACGCGCTGGCGGCAGATCCCGCGCTGGGGGTGGGGGAGGCGGAGAGGCTGCTGGCAATGGTGGAGAAGCATCCGCTGAGCACCCTCAACACCCGCCTTAACGTGATCTCAGCCATGGCACGGCTAAAGCCTGAGCAGGCGGCGGGGATCTATCAAAAGGAGGTGGAGCGGTTTCAGAGCGAAGGGTCAGGCAAGCTGGAGGACATCGCTGTCTGGCTGATGAAGGAGCGGCAGCATGACATGATCTTCCACCTGGTGCCGGCAAAACTGGCGCTGAAATCACGCGAGCTGTACCCCATCCTGATGCAGACGATGGGGCAGGCGGGCCGCTGGGATGAGCTGCGTGACCTGCTGAGCATGCCGAACCCGCCGGTGCCACAGAGCCTGGTGGACCTGGCGCTGGCGGAGGTGCAGGCGCGCTTCCAGCCGGACATGCGCGAGTCGCGCCGACTGCTGGAAGGCACGGTGCGGGCGGCGGCGGCGGAGGGCAGCCTGCCGACCCTGCAAACAGCCGCTGAGCTGGCAACCAAGCTGAACCTGCCGGACATCGCCGCGAACGCCTACCTGAAGGCGGGGATGAAGGCGGGGATGAAGGCGGCCTCCGGGGCCACGATGGAGGAGGCCGTGCGCTGCCTGCAAAAGAGCGTGGAGTCATCCCTGCGGGCCAAGAACACCGGCATTCTGCTGGATGCCTCGCGCAAGCTGCAGGAGCTGAGCCCCGGCAGCGCGGCATTTGCGGACCGGCTGGCCTATCTGCGCCTGATCCTGGGGGTGGAGATGGAGACGGTGAGCCTTTCGACCGAGGCTGAGAAGCCGAATCTGCGGTCAATGTTCACCGTTGCGGTTGAGCGCGTGCCATCCTCGCTGCTGCGCGCGCTGGCCGCGTATCGCATGGGGGATCTGCCGTCGGTCAAGGATCATCTGGCCTCGCTGCCTGACGCCTCCGCCCTGCCTGCCGGGCAGCGCGCGGTGGCCGCAGGACTGCTGGCCCTGGCCGGAAAGCCGGACCGTGCTTTTCAGATTGCGGAGAAGGTGCCGGACGCGCTGCTGCTGAGCGAGGAGCTGGCGTTCCTGAACCATGCGCGCTGAGGTTTCAGGTCACTCTGCCAGCAGCTTCTTCAGTGTCGGTTCCATGGCCTCCGCCCAGATGCGGTAGCCTTTTTCATTCGGGTGCAGAAAGTCGGGCATGATGTCCTTGGTGATGAGGCCCTCGGGGGTTAGGAACTTCGGGCCGATGTCGAGGAAGGTGACGGCGGGCGGCGCATGAAGCTTTGAGATGCCCTGGTTGATCCCGGCAATCTTGTCACGCTGCGGGCCGGGCTTCTCGCCACGTGGGAAGATGCCCAGCAGGAGGATCTTTGCCTGCGGCAGGCGTTTTTGGAACTCCTGGACGATGGCGGTGATGCCCTGGGCGATGTCCGGCGCGGAGCAGGCGCCAGTGTTGTTGGTGCCGATCATCATGACCACGGCCTTGGGGGAGATGCCGTCGATGGCACCATGCTGCAGCCGCCACAGGACGTTTTCCGTCTTGTCCCAGCCGAAGCCGAGATTGCCCGCCTTGCGTGGCGCGTAGAACTCGTCCCAGGTGTTGCTGCCGCGCAGCGTGTAGCTGTCGAACTGCTGGCCGCCGAAGAAGTGGGTGATGGAGTCGCCGATGAACAAGATGTCTGGCTGCTGCTGCTTGACTGCGGCGCTGGTGAGGGCGTGGCGCTTTTCCCAGTCATACTGCGGCCAGCTGCGATCCTGGGTGCAGGGCACCATGGTGCTTGGGACGGGGGTTTCGTGGCCTTTCACAGCGGGCACCGTTTTTTCCGCCACGGCGCTCATGGTCTTGCGGTCCTTGGAAAAGGCACGTGCTTTCACGGTGCCGCCATGGGGAAGGTCGATGGGGGCGAGGTAGGGGTTCGACTTCGCGACGGGGTCGGTGCCGTCCAGGGTGTAGAGGATGGTGTGGCCGGGTGTGGTGAGCACCACCGAGCCACCGCCCGCAGTGGTGAAGGCGGGTGGCATCAGCCCGGGCGCGGCCTCTGTGGCGGTCTGGGCCGGGGAGAAGGCGACGAGGCCAGAGAGGAGGAGAAAGAGCGAGCAGAAGCGGGCGGTCATGATGAACATGCCGCGAGGCTAACCAGGATGCCCCGCGTTGTCCATGTCACCGTGCGAATCCAGTTTGTGAGGATGAGGCTGCCCACCCTGGCGGCGTCAAAGCCCGCCATGAGCCGCAGGTGGGCAGGCGCCTGCCACAGCGCGGTGGAAAGCCACACCAGCGGGATGAGCCCCACGCTGAGGAGGAACGCCTGCCCCCGCACGCCCTGCCACAGCAGCCACGCGGCGGAGAGCAGCTCCACAACCATCAAGGGCACCACGATGAGGGCGATGCGGAAGCAATGCCTGAAGTGACACTCCCGGAACTTCTCCGCCGAGAAATGGGGGAACTGTGGGTAAATGAGAACCTGCACACACCAGATGAGCCCCACAAGCGCCCATGTGGCGGCGAAGTGAATGATCCAGGCGGCACTCATGGGTGTGACCACAGCTTATGGCATTTTGCGCCTGGATTTCCACCGTGGGAGTGGGAAATCGAGGGCAGATCTTGCGGTTTCATCCGCCCGTGGGCGGATCAGGGGCTTGGGATCGTGGTCACATCCGCCGCGTTGTGGAGCGCCTTCATCTCCGCATCGCTCAGGGCGCGGTTGAAGACTGCCAGCCCGCCAAAGCGGCCGATGGTGGCCTCTCCCGTCATGGAGCCGACGGCCATGCGCGCGCCGACGGTGAAGTCGGACGGGGCGATCTTCGTTTTGGCATGCCGGGCGGGATCGTATGTGAAGATGCCGCGTCCGTGGTAGTAGGGGTTCATGCCGCGGTCTTTGCCCTCTGGTCCTTGCTGGGTGAAGTAAGGGTCGTTGCGCTTGTCTTTGACGGCATCCAGCGGGCGCTCATCCAGCACGCCGTTGATGTAGGCGCGGATGTATTGGGCGTCATAGGTGAAGGCCAGCGTGCACCACTCCTCCTGCGGGACAGGCAGCTTGGTGGCGGCGTAGTCCGCACACCAGGGGAACTTGGTGCCGTCCGCGCGCATGGTCACGCCGCCTTCGGAGGAGATGTGCGGCACGAGGTTGTTCGGCCCGCCGTAGGTGGGCATGTTCATGAGCAGGGAGTACTGGCGGGTGCCGGTGTCGTCGTTGGCGCCTTTCCCCTCGCTCCACATGCCGGCGATGGTGCGGCTCTTTCGGAGGTTCACGATGCGCACGACGGCAAACATGGAGACCTGCGCGTCCTTGCCGCTGATGTTCAGGTCGCCGGTCTCGGCGTGCTTGATCTCGAAGTACTGGCTGCCATTGAGGTCGGCGGAGTAGCCGGAGAAGGGGCCGCCTTCCACGCGCTTGATGGGGCCGTTCACCTCCGTCAGCGGATGCTTTTCCGGGGTGCCTTGGGAGGCACGCCGCTGTCCGGCCTCCTCGCCAAAGGTCCAGAAGCCCACAAGGCCGGGTGTTTTTTCAATGACGGACGCATCGCCCGCGAGGGCGGAGCTAAAAGAGGCGGTGCAGAGGACCAGGGAGGAAAGCAGATGTTGATGAAAGTGGCGCATGGGGCTGGAGGTCAGAATGACAACGCATCCAAGGAATGGGAAGCCTGATTTTTGGACATGAAAAACGTGCCGCCCCCTTGGGGCATTCCACCCACCGCATTAAAGGCCTTGAACTCACGGCCTGGTGCATGACTTTGCCGGGATGGGTTTGGACAAGCGCAGCGGCCACATCTACGAGGCGATTCGGATTATCCACGGCCATGGCCAGGGGGACTTTCATGACCGGCTGTTTCACGCGCTGGACGGCCTGTTTGAGGGCTCTCGTTACGCGCTGGAGCTGTTCGGCGACGATGGGGAGTATGCCATCGAGAGCAACCTGCCGTTTCATGAGTCCAGGGACAGCGACATCCTGGTCCGCACGGGCGAGCTGGTGAAGCAGCAGAGCCCCATGTTCCAAAAACTGGCGGAGGGCGAGTCATCCCCCATGCGCCTGAGCGATCTGATCTCCATGCGCCAGCTCCAGCGCACCGAGTTGTACCATGAAATTTTCAAAACCATCCACATCCGTCATCAGATCGGCATCCCTGTGCGCTCCACGGTGGTGCTCGGTGGATTGACCCTCAATCGTGACGTGCGCGACTTTCGCGGGGACGACCTGAAGCTGGCCTGCATTCTGGCCCCGCAGATCGCCACGGCGTTCGAGGCGGACCTGCTCTTCCGCAAGCTTAAGCGTGCCACCTTCAAGCCTGCGGAGATGGACCACACCCAACTGCGCCGGCTCGGCCTCTCGCGACGGGAGGCGGAGATCCTGCTCTGGCTTTCCGATGGCAAGCGCGACCGCGAGATCGCCGTCATCCTGGGCATCAGCGTGCGCACGGTGAATCATCATGTCAGTGTCATCCTGCGGAAGCTGCAGGTGGAAAACCGCACCGCCGCCGTGCAAATGGTGCTGCGCCACATGCCGGGGGTGGAGGGGGTGTTGGGCGCGAGGCGACGTCGTCGGTAATGTGCAGGTGCCAGGAAGTTGGGCGTGGCGGCAGGGGGGGAAGTCCTGATGCAGGCTGGGTTGAAGATGCCGAGTTGGAAAAGACGCCCGGTCCCGCCACGTATTTGAGGTGCCTGCCATGCCCGTGCCCGCGCTTCATCCCAGCTTTGCTTTCTGGCCGCTTCCTTTGTCAAGGGTGGGCGTCTTGGTTTCTGGTGTTCTGACCTTGCTGACATTTCCTTCGTCTTTGCAGGCGGTGGATTACGCGAAGGAGATCAAACCGCTGCTGAAGGAGCGCTGCTATGCCTGCCATGGGGCTTTGAAGCAGAAGGCGGGCCTGCGCATGGACACCGCCGCGGCGATGCGCCAGGGCGGGGATGAAGGGGACATCCTGGCCGCGGACCACTCGCTGCTGCTGGAGCGTGTGACCACCACGGACAAGAATGACCGCATGCCGCCGGAAGGGGAGGGGGCCATGCTGACGCCGGAGCAGGTCGAAAAACTGAGGGCCTGGATTGCGGCAGGAGCGCCAGGGCCGGCGGAGGAAAAGCCGGAGGAGGACCCTCGCACCCACTGGGCCTACCAGCCGCCGACGTCAGCCGGCAAGTCCATGGACGCGCTGCTGGCGGCACGCCTGGCGCAGCAGAAACTGACGCCGCAGGCTGCGGCCGCGCCGGAGTTGTGGCTGCGCCGGGTGCATCTTGATCTCGTCGGGCTGCCGCCGTCGCCGCAGGAGATAGCCGCCTTTCTCAAAGACACCTCGCCACCGGCGCGCCAGCGTGTGGTGGATCATCTGCTGGCCACGCCGCAGCATGGGGAGCGGTGGGCACGGCACTTCATGGACATCTGGCGCTACTGCGACTGGTATGGCCTGGGCGCGCAGCTCCGCCACAGCCAGAAGCACCTCTGGCACTGGCGTGACTGGATCGTGGAGTCGCTGAATGCCGACAAGGGCTACGACGAGATGATCGTGCAGATGCTGGCCGCTGACGAGGCCGCGCCGGAGGACCGTGACAACCTGCGCGCCACCGGGTTTCTGGCCCGCAGCTACTACCTCTTCAACCGGACCACATGGCTGGATGAAACCATCGAGCACACCTGCCGGGCCTTCCTGGGACTGACGATGCAGTGCGTGAAATGCCACGACCACAAGTATGACCCGGTGGAGCATGCGGACTATTACCGCATGAGGGCGATCTTTGAGCCGCTGCATGTGCGGCTGGACCCGTGGCAGGGGGAGGCTGACTTCGAGAAGAACGGCCTGCCCCGTGTGTATGACCTCCACCTGGACCAGCCCACCTACCGCCATGTGCGCGGGGATGACAAAAACGAGGACAAGTCGAAAGCGCTGACGCCCGGCATCCCGCAGGTGCTGGCATTTGCCACGTTCAAGCCTTCGCCTGTGAAGCTGCCCGCCGCCTCGGCCCGGCCGGTGCTGCTGCCCTTTGTGCTGCAGGACCATTTAAACGCGGTGGACCAGCAGATCGCGGCGGCGGAAAAGGCCAAGGACATGGCTGCCTTCAAGAGCGCGAGCCTGCGCCTGGCCATGGTCCAGGCGGTGTACGCGGCAGACCTGGCCAGGGGCGACAAGTCCGTGGCGCGCGCGGCGGCGCTGGCCCAGGCGCGCTATCAGGTGGCCAAGGCCGAGGAGGGGCTGGTCAAGGCGGAGGCTGCCCCCGGCGCGAAGGATTCCACCGGCAAGATCAAAGCTGCCCGTGAGGCGCTGGAAGCGGCACGGAAGAAAGCGGCGGCCCCAGGCGATGCCTACACCCCACTGTCTGCCAGCCTGAAGGCGCAGGAAGGACCGGAGGAGACCACCCATGCCGCCGTGCAGAGCTATCCGGAGACAAGCACGGGCCGCAGGCTGGCACTGGCAAAGTGGATCGCCGACGGGCGCAATCCGCTGACGGCCCGCGTGCTGGTGAACCATGTGTGGACGAGGCATTTCGGCGTGCCCATTGTCGCTGATGTGGAGGATTTTGGCCGTCGTGCCACCAAGCCGCTGCACCAGGACATCCTGGACACGCTGACGGTCGATTTCATGCGCAACGGCTGGAGCATCAAGCGCCTGCACCGCGTCATGGTGCTGTCGGAGCTCTACGGCCGCAGCTCGTCCAGCGCCGGTGCTGATGCGGCGACTCTTGCCGCCGATCCCGACAACCTGCATCTCTGGCGGATGAACCCGCGCCGCATGGAAAGCCAGCTGGTGCGTGACAGCATGCTGCACCTGTCCGGCCGGCTGGACGGCATGATCGGCGGTCCCAGCCTGGACCCGGCCAAGGCGGAGACAAGCCTGCGGCGCTCGCTCTACTTCATCCAGAACGCGGACCTCGAGCACCGTTTCCTGGCCGTCTTTGACAACAGCAACGTGCTGGAGTGCTACCGCCGCAATGAGAGCGTGGTGCCACAGCAGGCGCTGGCGCTCACCAACAGCAGGCTGAGCCGCGACTGCGCCGATGCGCTGGCGGCGAAGCTGGCGGGGATGGATGAAGGCGCGTTCATCCAGGAGGCCTTCCTTGCCGTGATCGGCCGTCCCCCAACGCCGGAGGAGCGCCGGGCCAGCGTGGAGGGCTTTCAAGCGCTGGGCGGGAACCGCAGCCTGCTGCTGCAGGCGCTCATCAACCACAATGACTTCGTGACCCTGCGATGAGACCTTTCCCCCCGCCCACCCCCTTTCTGCGCCGCGACATCCTCGGCGGCCTGGGCAGCATCGCGGCCGCTGCCCTGCTGCACGGTGAGGAGGCATGGCAGCCGCCGGACGGGCTGCCGATGAGCGCGGCAAAGGCGAAGCGTGTGATCTGGCTCTTCATGCGGGGCGGAGTCAGCCATATGGAGAGCTTTGACCCGAAGCCGATGCTCACGAAATACGCGGGCAAGTCGATTGGCGAGACGCCCTTCAAGGACGTGCAGAATCCGGAGAAGCTGAAGAACGTGCGCGTGGTGGTGGTGAACGACGCCAACGGCAAGCAGCGCAATGTGATCTATCCACTGCAGACTGGCTTCAAGCGTTACGGCCAGTGTGGCATTGAGGTCAGCGACTGGTTTCCAAACATCGGCTCCTGCGCGGATGAGATCGCCTTCATCCGCAGCATGTGGACGACGGATGACAACCACGGGGCGCAGGTGCAGTTCCACAGCGGGCGTCACATGCTGGAGCCTCGCGTGCCCACGCTCGGAGCGTGGGTGACCTACGGCCTCGGCTCCATGACGGAGAACCTGCCCTCGTTCATCAACATGGGGCCGCGTTACTTTGACACGCGTGACGGGCACTACCTGGGGCCGGCCTATGACGCGGTGAACCTGAAGGTGGACCCGAAGAATCCGCTCACCTTTGCCGCGCCGGAGTTTCAGATCGGCAGGGGGGAGCAGACGGCGCAGTTCGCCCTGATCCACCGGCTCAACACGCTGAGCGCGCAGCAGTACCCAGGGGACAAGACGCTGGCGGCGCGGATGCGGAGCTACCAACTGGCCTTCAACATGCAGACGGCCGTGCCGGAGACGATGAACCTGGATGCTGAGAGCGCGGAAACGAAGAAGCTGTATGGCATGGATGACAAGGTGACGGAGCCCTTTGCCCGGCAGCTCATCGTGGCACGGCGTCTGGCCGAGCGCGGGGTGCGTTTCATCCAGCTGCAGCATGGCGATGGTGCCGCCGGGGCCTGGGACTCGCACTCCGGCCTGAAGAAGAACCATTCCACCCTGGCCGCGCAGGTGGACAAGCCGATCTCCGGCCTGCTGAAGGACCTGAAGCAGCGCGGCATGCTGGATGACACGCTTGTGGTGTTTGCCACGGAGTTTGGCCGCACGCCCGGGACGCAGGGCAGCGACGGGCGTGACCACCATCCGTATGGGTTCAGCGTTTGGATGGCCGGTGGCGGCGTGAAAGGCGGCACGATCCACGGCAGCACGGACGAGCTGGGCTTCCACGCGGTGGAGCATCCGCATTACGTGACGGATGTTCATGCCACCATCCTGCATCTGCTGGGGCTGAACCCACACCGGCTGGAGGTTCCAGGCCGCAAGAGGCTGGAGCGGGACTTTGGCAAGGTGATCCCGCAGATCCTTGCGTGAGCGGCCTGCGGGTGGGGCTGTCACGCTGAGGCGTTGGCAACGTGGGCCGGCCGCCGTCTCAAAAAAAACCGTTGCCAATTTATCGGATTATTGTCCAATATATCGACATTTCTTCCCCCGCCCATGAAAGCACTCGTCAAAGCCAGATCGGAACGCGGCCTGTGGCTGCAGGATGTGCCGGAGCCGGCAGTCGGCATCAATGATGTCCTGATCAAGGTGCGCAAAACGGGCATCTGCGGCACGGACCTGCACATCTACAAATGGGATGCCTGGGCGCAGAAGACGATCCCGGTGCCCATGGTGGTGGGGCATGAGTTTGTGGGCGAGGTGGTCGCCGTCGGCTCCAATGTGAGCGACTTCCATCCTGGCGAGATCGTCAGCGCGGAAGGGCATGTGGTCTGCGGGCGCTGCCGGAACTGCCTGGCCGGCCGCCGCCACCTGTGCAAGGACACCGTGGGGATCGGGGTGAACCGCACGGGGGCCTTTGCCGAACACATCAGCGTGCCGATGACGAATGTGTGGCACCACCGCGAGGGTGTGGACGAGGAGGTGGCGAGCATCTTTGACCCCTTCGGCAACGCGGTGCACACGGCGCTGGCGTTTGAGTGCCTGGGCGAGGATGTTTTGATCACGGGGGCGGGACCGATCGGCATCATGGCGATTCCCGTGGTGAAGCACGCGGGGGCGCGGCACGTCGTCATCACGGATGTGAACGACTACCGCCTGGAGCTGGCCCGGAAGATGGGCGCCACACGTGCTGTCGATGTGCGGCATGAGAAGATCGAGGACGTGCAGAGGCAGCTCGGCATGAAGGAGGGCTTTGACGTGGGCCTGGAGATGAGCGGGAACGCAGCGGCCTTCCGCGACATGATCGACAACATGTGCCACGGCGGCAAGATCGCCATGCTGGGCATTCCCAGCGAGCAGATCGCCATCGACTGGAACAAGGTGATCTTCAACATGCTGACCATCCATGGCATCTACGGGCGGGAGATGTACGAGACATGGTACCAGATGAGCGTGATGCTGGAGAGCGGTGTGAACATCAAGCCGGTGATCACCCACCGCTTCCATTACACGGAGTTTGAAGAGGGCTTTGCCGCGATGGAGTCCGGGAACTGTGGCAAGGTGGTGCTGGACTGGGGGAGTTGAACGGGGCTCAAAGATTCTTCGAGAACCGGTCCGGCGCCAATGGGCGTTTGCTTCCTGGCTGGAGCCTATTAGGCTGCGCCTAATGACGAAACCGGCATCAACTTCACGCCGCTACTTCAAGGAGGTGCGGTTCAGGCAGATCCGATCACTGGTGGAGCTGGCACGGCAGGGCAGCTTTGCCGCCACGGCATCCGCGCTGGAGCTGGCCGTGCCCTCCGTGTGGCAGCAGGTGCGGGCGCTGGAGGATGAGTACGGGGTGCAGCTTGTGGTGGCGGAAGGCTCCAAGGTGAGCCTGACCGATGACGGGCGCATGCTGGTGGATCTGGCGGCCCCGGTGGTGGAGGCGTTTGACGGGCTGCGGGGCGTGTTTGAGGACAGGCGGCGCACGGCGTCGCGCACGCTGACAGTGGTGGCGCCTGCGGCGCTGCTGTCGGGATCGCTGCGCCGTCCGATCATCTCCTACCGGCAGCATCACCCCATGGTGAAGCTGGTGCTGCTGGACCGCCCCTCCTATCTGGCAAGGCAGATCATGGAGCAGGACGCGGCCGACCTGGGGATCATGGGCATGGCCCCGGGAGACGAGGGGATGCCGCAGTTCGGCTGCGTTCCCCTGGCGCGCTATGCCTTCCACCTGATGTGTCCGGCCGATCATCCGCTGGCAGGCGCGCGGGAGCCGACGCTGGAGGCAATCGTGAAGGAGCCGCTGGTCCTGTCGCCGGAGGAAAGCAGCTCCCACCGGCAGATCAGCCATGTCTTTGCCCAGGCGGGACTGGCAGGGCGGATGAACGTGACCATGACGGCGACCAACCGCGCGCTGCTGCTGAACTATGTGGCCATTGGGTTTGGCATCTGCATCAGCACCGGCGCCGCGAGTGTGAAGCCGCCCAAGCGCGCGGCCGGCGAGGCGGAGGTGGTGGTGCGTGACATCGCTGGGCTGTTCGGACATGAGGAGGTGTTCCTGGTGCGGCGCAAGGGCCGCTTTGAGGCCGCCCATGTGCGCGCGTTCCGCGTGCTGGTGGAGAAGGCGTTCGCGCTGAAGGGATGACCAGCCGGGTGGTGGCGGCAAATTCCCGGTTGTCAAAATAGCGGAAATGTGTCCACTATATCGGCAATCATGAATGAGGCCTACCAAACCCACCTCAACGCGCAGCTGGCGGCCATCCAGGCGGCAGGCACCCACAAGCGGGAGCGCGTGCTGTCCACGCCGCAGGGCGTGCTGGTGCGCGCCAATGGCGGCGGACCTGTGCTGAACCTGTGCGCAAACAACTACCTGGGCCTGGCCCAGCATCCCGGGGTGCGGCAGGCGGCGCATGAGGCGCTGGATCAGTGGGGCTACGGGCTGGCCAGCGTGCGCTTCATCTGCGGCACCCAGGGGGTGCACAAGGAGCTGGAGGCATCGCTTTCCGACTTCCTTGGCACGGAGGACACGATTCTATACGGCTCCTGCTTTGACGCGAACGGCGGCCTGTTTGAGACGATCCTGGGCGCGGAGGATGCGATCATCAGCGACGAGCTGAACCACGCCTCCATCATCGATGGTGTGCGCCTGTGCAAGGCGCAGCGGCACCGGTACAAGAACTGCGACATGGCGGACCTGGAGGCCCAGCTGGTGGCGGCGGATGCGAAGGGCGCGCGTTTCAAGCTGATCGCCACGGACGGCGTCTTTTCCATGGACGGCTTCATCGCGCCGCTGCGGGACATTTGTGACCTGGCGGACAAGCACCAGGCGCTGGTCATGGTGGATGACTCGCATGCGGTGGGCTTCATGGGCGCGCACGGGCGCGGCACGCATGAGCACTGCGGCGTGATGGGGCGGGTTGACATTCTCACCGGCACCCTGGGCAAGGCGCTCGGCGGGGCGAGCGGAGGCTACACAAGCGGGCGGAAGGAGATGGTGGACCTGCTGCGGCAGCGTTCGCGGCCCTATCTGTTTTCCAACACGCTTTGTCCCAGCATCGCGGGTGGCTCCATCGCCGCGCTGAACCTGCTGAAGGAGTCCACAGAACTGCGCGACAGGCTGGCGGCGAACACGCGCCTCTTCCGCGCGGAGATGACCGCCGCAGGCTTTGACATCGTGCCGGGGGAGCATCCCATTGTGCCGGTGATGCTGGGGGATGCGGCGTTGGCGACGAGGTTTGCCGACGCGATGCTGGAGCGCGGCGTCTATGTCATCGGCTTCAGCCACCCGGTGGTCCCGCACGGGAAGGCGCGCATCCGCACCCAGATCAGCGCCGCGCACACCCGTGAGGATCTGGAGCGGGCTGTGGCGGCCTTTGTCGAAGTGAAGCGTGCGCTGGGTGTCTGACACGATACGTTGTCTGATATGAATGCGGACCTCGTTTCCAAGGCCGTGACCCTGGCGCGGAAGCTCCAGCTCCGTGCCAATGAGCTGCAAACAGCCGCGGAAAAGCGGCAGCAGGCGGAGCTGGCACGGATGCTGGAGACTCCTGCGGACAAGGCCACGCTGGTGCAGCTCACCGACCAGGCCTTCCGGCCCAGGGCGGCCTGGCGGGTGGCGGACCAGTTCACCCATATTCTGGATGTGCAGGGCATCCCCCGTTTCTTCAGCCCGGTGGACAGGGCCATGCTGCGCGGCTTTCAGGCCTTTGGTGACTGGCTGCCGGGTGTCTCCGTGCCGATGGTGAAGGAGCACATGCGCCAGGAGACGGCCAATGTCATTCTGCCGGCCGAGGAGGAGCTGCTGGCGGAGCATCTGCGCCAGCGCGCCGCGCAGGGGGTGAGGATGAATGTGAACTTCCTTGGCGAGGCCATTCTCAGCGAGGCCGAGGCGGAGCGCCGGCTGACCCTTTATTTGGAGGCGCTGCAGCATGCTGAGACGGAGGTTTTCTCGGCAAAGATCTCCACCTTGTACTCGCAGATGTCTCCCATCGCGCGGGAGCACACGATCACCACGCTTTGCGACCGGCTGGAGCGGCTGTACCGCAGCGCGGCGCGCTTCACCTTCCGTCGTGCGGATGGCACCCAGGCGCCGAAGTTCATCTACCTGGACATGGAGGAGTATCGCGACCTCAGCCTGACGTGCGAGGTCTTCATGCGGACCTTGGAACGGCACGGGCTGGAACATGTGAGCGCGGGCATTGTGCTGCAGGCCTACATTCCGGATTCGTTCCGCTGGCAGCGGCGCCTGAATGAGTGGGCGCGCAGACGGGTGGCCGCAGGAGGGGCGGGCGTGACCCTGCGTGTGGTGAAAGGGGCGAACATGGAGATGGAGCGCTTCGAGGCAGCTGTCAAAGGCTGGCCCCAGGCGCCGTTTGAGACGAAGGCGGACACGGACGCCAACTACAAGCGCATGCTGCATGAGGGCTTTCGTGCTGAGAACCTGGCTGCCGTGAGGCTCGGCATCGCTTCTCACAACCTGTTTGATGTGTCCTATGCGCTGACGCTGACCATGGAGCATGACGCGGCGGACCGTGTGCAGTTCGAGATGCTGGAAGGCATGGCCAACCATCAGCGCCGCGCGTTGTTTGAGGAAACGCAGAATCTGCTGCTCTACGCCCCTGTCTGCCACAAGGAGCATTTCCTCAGCGCCATCGGCTACCTGATCCGCCGCCTGGATGAGAACACGGGACCGGAGAACTTCCTCCGCCATGCCTTCAGGCTCGTTCCAGACAGCACGGACTGGCAGGACCTGGAGCGCGGTTTCCGCGCCGCCTTCGAGCGCATTCCATCCCTTGGCGACGCGCCGAGACGCGCTCAGGACCGCCGCGCCAACGTGGTGCGGGCCTCCAGCCAGACCTTTGTCAACGAGCCCGACACGGACTGGGCGCTGCCGCACCATGCGGAGTGGGCGCAGGGAATCCTGGCATCCTGGAAAGAGCGCCATGTCGATGTTCCCCTGGTCGTCGCAGGGGTGGAGGTTTTCGACCGGCCCAAGCGTGACTGCCTCGACCCCTCGCGGCCTGGAACGGCTGTTGGATGCTGCCGCCAGGCGGATTCGGCCGACATCGCACGCGCGGTCGAATGTGCGGCGCGGGATGATGACGGCTGGCGCAGCATGACGCCCAAGGCACGCCAGGACATCCTGCACCGGGTGGCCGATGAGTTCCGCAAAGCCCGTGGTGATCTCATGGGCGCGGCGCTGGCCAATGCAGGCAAAACCTTGGCCGAGTCTGATCCCGAGGTCAGCGAGGCCATCGACTTCGTGGAGTTTTACGCCGAGACAGCCCGCTGGTTCATGGAGGACATGTCCCCCCATGTCACCGCGCAGGGGAAGGGCGTTGTGGTTGTGGTGTCTCCCTGGAATTTTCCCGTCGCCATTCCGTGTGGCGGAGTGGCCGCGGCGCTGGCTGCCGGGAACACCGTCCTCCTCAAGCCCGCCTCCGCCGCCGTGCTGCCAGCATGGGAGCTGTGCCAGTGCTTCTGGCGTGGTGGCGTGTCCAGGAAGACGCTGCAATTCGTCCCATGCGCCGGTGGCAGGGAAGGGGCGCAACTGGTGCAGCATCCGGCGGTGGGCGCGGTCATCCTCACGGGTGGAACTGAGACGGCGCTCTCCATGCTGCGGGCAAAGCCTGGCCTGCCATTGAGCGCTGAGACGGGAGGGAAGAACGCCACCATCGTGACCGCCATGGCGGACCGTGATCTGGCCATCAAGGATGTGCTGCATTCCGCCTTCAGCCATGCGGGGCAGAAGTGCTCCGCGACCTCCCTGCTGCTGCTGGAGGCGGAGGTGTATGACGACCCTGGCTTCAAACGCGCCCTGGTGGAAGCGGCCGAGAGTTTGGTGGTGGGCTCGGCCTGGGATCTGCCCACGAAAGTCGGTCCACTGATAGCGCCCCCGTCAGGCGATCTGGAGACAGCGCTGCTCACGCTGGAGGCTGGGGAGTCCTGGGCGCTGATGCCGCGAAAGCTGGACGGGAACGAGTGCCTGTGGTCTCCAGGCATCAAGTGGGATGTGCAGCCAGGCAGCTTCACCCATGTGACGGAGCTCTTCGGCCCGGTGCTGGGCGTCATGCGTTTTGAGACTTTGCAGGAGGCCGCCGCTCTTGTGAATCAAACTGGGTTCGGCCTTACCAGCGGTCTGCAAAGCCTGGATGATCGCGAGCAGGCGGAGTGGAAGGCGGGCATCCGTGCCGGCAATCTTTACATCAACCGCAGCACGGTGGGGGCGGTCGTGCTGCGCCAGCCGTTCGGCGGCATGGGAAAGAGCGCGTTTGGCCCCGGGCTGAAAGCTGGCGGTCCGAACTACGTGGCGCAGCTCATGAAGTTCCAGACCTTGGGCGAAGGCCCGGGCGCGAACAACTATGCGGCTGCCTGGGAGCAGGAATTCTCCCGCGAGCATGATCACTTCCGGCTGACAGGGCAGGACAACATCCGCCGCTACCTGCCTGTGGGTGATGTGCGGATACGCGTGCATCCGGAGGACACAGCCTTTGAAACTTCAGCCCGCATTGCCGCCGCCCGTGTGGCGGGGTGCGGGATTACCCTGAGCATGCCCCCCGGGGTCGCCGGGGCGCACGGGGAGCACTCAGTGCAGGAAAGTGATGATGAGCTGGCCGATGCCATCACCCGGGGAGAGACGGACCGTGTCCGCTACGCCTCGCCCGGCCGCGTTCCGGAGGTGGTCCGCCGTGCTGCCGCAGAGGCGCAGGTCTTCATCGCCGATGCGCCGGTGCTTGCTGAGGGCAGGGTGGAGCTGCTCTGGTATGTGCTGGAGCAGAGCGTCAGCTTTGACTATCATCGCTATGGCAACCTGGGGGCACGTGCGGCAGAGTCTCGCGCTCCCATAACGCCAGCCGCCTGAACATGGACACCCTCTCAGCCATCCTCCTGCTGCTGACCATCATGGACCCGCTGGGGAACGTGGGCATCTTTGTCTCGGCCCTGCGTCCCGTGCCGCCGGAGCAGCGGCTGCGGGTCATCGCGCGGGAGCTGGTGATAGCCTTGATCATCCTGGTCGTCTTTCTCTATGCCGGTCCCTGGCTGCTGGGACTGCTGCATTTGAAGCAGGAGGCCTTGTTCATCAGCGGCGGCATTGTGCTGTTCCTGATCGCGCTGAAGATGATCTTCCCGCCGTCACACCGGGATTCGGACGAGCCGTTGCTGGAGCCGTTCATTGTGCCGCTGGCCACGCCCATGATCGCCGGTCCCTCCGTGCTGGCCACGCTGCTGGTGCTGGTGAGCACGCACCCAGACCAGACGGGGCGCTGGCTGCTGGCGCTGCTGGTCGCCTGGGCCATCTCGGCGGCGATCCTGCTCTGCTCGCCCGTGATTGCGCGTGTGCTCAAAGAGAAAGGATCCATGGCGGTGGAGCGTCTCATGGGCATGCTGCTCGTCATGGTGGCTGTGCAGATGTTCCTCAATGGCATCGAGCAGTACGTCAAACATTGAGCTTCCATGCCGGTTCTCATGCGCGTCATCACTCTTCTCTTTCTTGGACTTGCCAGCCATCTTTTTGCCCATGGTCCAGGCAAGGGGAACGACTTTGCAGGCAAACGCGTGCTGTTCATCGGCATCGACGGCTGCCGCGCGGATGCCGTGGTGGCAGCCATGGAGCGGGGGCTGGCCCCCCAGTTGAAGACCCTCTGCGAGAGCGGGAACGGCCTGCTCACCCGGCAGTTCTACGCCGGAGGCGAGAAGGGAACGCCCACGCAACAGCCCACCATCAGCGGACCAGGCTGGAGCAGCCTGCTCACCGGTGTGTGGATCGACCAGCATGGTGTGAGGGACAACCGCTTCATCGGTGGCCGTTTCCAGTCCCGCCCGAACTTCATGCGCCGCATCAAGGAGGTGAGGCCCTCTGCGTTCTGCGCCTCCTTTGCCGACTGGCCGCCCATTCATGACTTCATCGCGGACGGCTCGCGCGTGGCCGGTCAGGAGTTTCTGGACGTGAAATTCACCTGCGCGCCGGATGCGGCACGCCATTTTGTGGACAATCCAGAGAAGGACATTGAGATCCGCGATGAGGCGCTCAAAACCCTGCGTTCGCAGGACCCGGACAGCATGTTTGTTTACTTCGGCCAGGTGGATGAGTTTGGTCATGGCGCCATCGACTCCAGGGCCAGTTTTTCGCCCGACAGCACGCTCTACCTGAATGCGATCAGCCATGTGGACTCCCATGTTGGCGAGCTGCTCCGCGCCATGCGGGCGCGGCCCAAGTTTGCCGAGGAGGACTGGCTCGTCCTCATCACCACCGACCATGGAGGCAAGGGCAACAGCCACGGCGGCGACAGCGACAACGAGCGCAACATCTGGCTCATCGCCCACGGGCAGTGGCTGGCCAGGGAAAAGCTGCTGAACGAGCCCACGCCACAGACCGCGCTTGTGCCCATGATTTATGGGCATCTCGGCATCATTCCCAAACCAGAGTGGAGCCTTGTGCTACCTCAACCAGCCTCTGAGGTGAGGTGATCATGCCCGCCTGGATCGAATACTTTGCCGTCGCCGTGTGCGCCATCTCTGCCGTTTTGGCGGCGGAGGGGAAGGGGGTGGATTTGTTCGGCGTGCTTGTGCTGGCGGTCGTCACCGCCCTGGGGGGAGGCACCATCCGGGACCTCTGCCTGGGGACCAGGCCGCTGTTTTGGATTGAGCAGCCGCTGCATCTGTGGACTGCGCTGATCGCGGCGGCGGTCACGTTTGTGGTGGTGCGCTTCACGCATCTGCCCACCCGTGCTTTGCTGCTGGCGGATGCCTTTGGCCTGGCGCTGTTCGGCATTGTGGGGACGGAAAAGGCGCTGATCCACGGGGTGCCGGGCGTGGTGGCCGTCCTGCTCGGCATCGTGACTGGTGTGGCGGGCGGTATTCTGCGGGATGTGCTGCGGCGGGAGATCCCCTGGGTTTTCCAGCCGGAGGTCGATCTTTATGCCACGGCCGTTTTTGCCGGGGCGCTCGTCTTCATCCTGCTGCGTGAATGGCTGCCGCCTTCCGAAAGTCATCGGTACATCGGCATGGCCGTCATCCTGGTGATGCGCCTCGTTGCCATGCGCTGGAGCCTCCGGCTGCCGACCTACAGGAGCCGGGCAAAGACTTCTGGATAGCTTTGGCACGGCGGGGTGTTTAAAGAGCATGCACCGCCGCCGATTTTTGACCACCTCCGCCGCCTCCTTCCTTGCCGCGCCGTATGTGCGTGCGCAGAGCAAGACCTCCCTGCAAGGCGCCACCATCGGCCATGGGGAGCACCGCTATCAGGTCGACCTCGACTGGTGCAAGGCGGACCGTGGGAAACACCCCGTGAAGAACTGCCATGAGATGGTCATGGACGCGCAAAAGCGCCTCATCATGATCACCGACGAGGCGAGGAACAACATCCTCATCTTCGACAAGAACGGGCAGGTGCTGGACGCCTGGACCTTGAAGCTGCGCTCCGGCCACGGGCTGAGCCTTGACAGCCGCGATGGGAAGGAAACGCTGCTGCTTTGCGACCCTGGCGGCGGCCGCGTGGTGAAGGCCACGCTGACCGGCGAGATCCTGCTGGAGCTCCCGCATGCCAAGGATTGCGGCGCCTACGATGCCGTGACGAAGTATGCGCCCACCGAGGCCGTGGCCGCGCCCAACGGAGACATCTACGTGGCGGATGGCTACGGTTCCCAGTTCATCCTGCACTTTGACGCCAACGGCAAATTCATCCGCAAGTTCGGGGGGCAAAGCACCCAGGCGATGAACGCAGGCAAGTTCATGCAGGCCCATGGTGTGACCATCGACAAGCGTGGGGCCGAGCCGCTGGTGCTGTGCACGGAGCGCATCCGCAATGAGTTTCACTGGTACAAGCTGGACGGGACCTATTCCCATTCCGTGTACCTGCCCGGTGCCTGCATGAGCCGTCCCGTCATCGCGGGGGATCTGCTGCTCTCCGGCGTGTGTTTTGGCATGAAACCGAATGACTACCGCATGTGGCGCGATCGCGGCTTCATCATCATCCTGGACAGGAACAACCGCGTCATCTCCGCCCCCGGCGGCCACGCCCCGAGGTATGAGGGCGACCAGGTGACGCTGCTGCTTCAGGACCAGCCAGTCTTCCGCAACGTCCACGACGTCTGCATGGACGACGCCGGCGACCTCTACGGCTGCCAGTGGAACGCGGACCAGGTGTATCCGTACAAGCTGCGCCGGGTGTGAGCACTGCGTTGATCAAAACATCCGTGCCAGTCCGTGTTATCCGTGGTTAAGATCACCTCACTCATGCGCCGCCTGCTTCTCTCCCTTTTCCTTGTTTTTGCCACAGCCGCCTTTGCAGCAGAGCTGCCCAAAGAGCAGCGCATCGTCTTCCTGGGCGACAGCATCACGCAGGCAGGCGGCTATGTTGAGTTCATCGAGGCCGCGCTTGTGGCCCAGCATCCGGGCGCGGACAAGATCATCATCCCCCTGGGGCTGAGCAGCGAGACCGTGAGCGGCCTGAGCGAAGACGGCCATGCGGGCGGCAAATTTCCGCGCCCGGACCTGCATGAGCGCCTGGACCGCGTGCTGGAGAAAGCGAAGCCACAGCTTGTGCTGGCCTGTTACGGCATGAACGACGGCATTTATCACCCGCTGGGCGCGCAGCGCACCAAGGCCTTTCAGGATGGGATGAAGAAGCTGCATGCCAAGGTGAATGCCGCAGGCGCGCGGATCATCCACCTGACGCCTCCGGTGTTTGACCCCGTGCCCATCGCGGAGCGTGTGCTGCCGCCAGGGCTGCAGGCTTATCCCAAGCCGTATCGTGGCTACGATGAGGTGCTCGACTTCTACAGCGGCTGGCTTCTCAAGATGCGGGGCGAGGCCAAGTGGGAGGTGCTGGACATTCATGGGCCCATGAGTGTCGCCATCGCCGAAAAACGGCTGTCAGACCCGGATTTCACGCTTGCCAAAGACGGCGTGCATCCCGGCCCGGAGGGGCACCTCATCATGGCGCACGCCGTGCTGGATGCCTGGGGCCTCCAGGTGAAGGCGGACGGCACGCCCGATCATCCCAATGGCGCGGCCATCCTGGCCCTGGTCAAAAAGAAGCACGCCATTCTGCGCCCGGCATGGCTCAGCCATGTGGGGCACAAGCGCCCTGGCAACGCCCCCGGGCTGCCGCTGCCGGAAGCCGAGGCCAAGGCGGCCGAACTCGACGCCGAGGCGCGCCGCCTTGCCACGTCCAAGGAGGTCGTGCTGCCGAATCAGGCAGGCGAGTGGAACGGCTGCCCCAAGCATGAGCTGACCATCGCAGGCAAGTCCGTGACGGTCGTCGCGCCCAAGGCGGCTGCTCCTGGCAAGCCTTGGGTGTGGCATGGCGAGTTCTTCGGTCATAAGCCCGCGCCGGACATCGCGCTTCTCGGCAAGGGCTTCCACATCGTTTACATGAAGATCAATGACATGCTCGGCAGCCCGGGCGCGGTGGCCTTGTGGGACCAGTGCTATGCCGAGCTCACCAGCAAGCATGGTCTGAGCAAAAAGCCTTCACTCGTGGGCCTCAGCCGTGGTGGCCTGTATTGTTACAACTGGGCCATCGCCAATCCGGACAAGGTTTCCTGCATCTATGCCGACGCGCCGGTGTGTGACTTCAAAAGCTGGCCCGGAGGCAAGGGAAAAGGGAAGGGCGATGCCAAGAACTGGTCCCTGGTGCCGAAGCTTTGGAATTTCAAGGACGAGGCGGAAGCCCTCGCTTACAAAGGCAACCCCGTGGACAGCCTGGAGCCGCTGGCCAAAAACAAGGTGCCGCTGCTGCATGTCTTTGGCGACGCCGATGACGTGGTGCCCTGGGATGAAAACACCGGACTGATCGAGTCGCGCTACAAGGCCCTCGGCGGACCGATCACGCTCATCCGCAAGCCCGGCATCGGCCACCATCCCCATGGCCTCGACGACTCCACCCCGATCATCGAGTTCATCGCAAAGAACGCCCAGTAAATCGGCCGCTTTCTCGAGCCATCCGCCTCATTCCGCGCTCTTCCCAAGAGGCCCCGAGATCGCTCCAACGGTCCCTCCAAGGATGATTCCCATGACAACCAACATGGGCCAGATGAGAGGGCCGCCAGTGTCGCCGGAGAGCGCCGCGATCACAAACAGCACTAAGGGAATAAGGCATCCGCATCCAACGGATCCTTGCACGCATCCCAACCGACGGTTGCGTGGTTGAACAGTCAAAGCCTGCTCTTCGCCCTGAGGGGCTGTGCAAGGATTGGGATCGCCGCTCACGGCCAAGTTTGGGATTCGGTGGCCGTGAGGTGTGATTGAGAGCGCAGGCGCAATGGCCTCACGCATCCAGCCCAAACGCCGTGTGCACCACGCGGGCGGCGTTTTCCACCTCGCTCTCCTGCACGATGACGGCGGTCTTGATCTCGCTGGTGGAGATCATCTGGATGTTGATGCCGCCGTCGGCCAGGGCCTTGAACATCTTGGCGGCCACGCCGCTGTGGCTGCGCATGCCGATGCCGACCACGCTCACCTTGGCGATGCCGCTGGTGGTGCGGAGCTGGGCTTTGTCGCCCAGGGTGGAAAGCACATCTTTCAGGGCCGCCTCGGCCTTTGGCAGGTCGGCGGCGCTCAGGGTGAAGGAGATGTCGGTGATGCCGTCGAAGCTGACGTTCTGCACGATCATGTCGACGTTGATGTTCGCGCCGGCGATGGCGCCGAAGATGGCGGCGCTGATGCCGGGGCGGTCGGCGACGTCGTCGATGGTGACCTTGGC
Organism: uncultured Prosthecobacter sp.; assembly: GCA_964588755.1. Taxonomy (GTDB): domain Bacteria; phylum Verrucomicrobiota; class Verrucomicrobiia; order Verrucomicrobiales; family Verrucomicrobiaceae; genus Prosthecobacter. Next base: position 48,893 of record CAZPSQ010000015.1, read on the forward strand.
CTGGTTGCGTTCGA
>CAZPSQ010000016.1:0-48595 GCA_964588755.1 uncultured Prosthecobacter sp.
TGGTTGTTCTCCACGCGGTTTTCCCGGCCCAGGCTTTCGCCATACCCCCAGTTCCAGCCGATGCTGACGCCGGTGTAGTAGAGGTCGCCAATGTCGCAGTGGGTGATGGAGCAGTTGCGCGCATGGGTGATGAGCACGCCGCAGGCGCTGGGGTGCAGGCGGCCGAGGTGCTGGATGATGCAGTCGTCCACGGTGATGTCGTGGCAGAGGCGCTCCTCCTCCGGCTTTGTGGTCTCCGCGATGCGCACGCCACCGCCGCCGAGATCATGCAGATGGGAGTGAATGACGGCTGAGTCGGAGCAGCCGTTTTTGAAGTAGATGGCATGGCGGCCGGTGTGGCCGACCTCGCAGTTTTCAAAGCGGATGCCGCTGCTGTTCTCAACTTCGATGCAGCCATCCACGGAGGCGGCGGCCTGCCCGTCGTGCAGGCCATTGGCGGGGTAAAGATACTGGGCGTGCAGGAAGCGGATGCCTTTGAAGGCGATGTTTTGAGCGCCTTTGATGACGAGGAATTTTTCCACCACGGGGGCGATGACGGTGGCCTTTGCCATGTCCTCCCCGGGCAGGGGGTGGTAGAGGAGCTCGCCTTTTTGGCGGTCCAGAAACCACTCGCCCGGGGCATCCAGCGCGGCGCGGAAGTTCTCCAGCCAGAAGCGCTGGTCCGGCTCATACTTCACGAAGGGGTAGCGTGAGCGGCCTTTGATGCGGACGGAGTTTGTCTCGTGGTCCAGCGCCTGGATGCGGCACTGCCCGACGGCCCAGGCGTGGGTGACGGTGATCAGGACCTGGTCACGCTGCGCCGGGGGGATTGAGCGCAGGAGGGCATGATGCTCCGGATAAAGGGTGAAGGCCTCGAACTCTGGATTTTGGGTGTCGGGGAAGACGCCTGCGCCGCAAGACTCCGCGATGTTGAAGTAGCCCTTGTTCGGGGAGCGTGCCAGGGTGGCGCGGCGGCCATTGATCCAGAGCTGCTCAAAAATCCATGACTTGTCCGGCAAGGCGGCCTTCCATAACTTGCCGTCTGCTTTTTGCCAGCCGGTGATGGCCCTGCCACCGGTGAAGATGGGCCTGGCACCCGGGGCGGCCTCGAAGGTGATCTGCGAGTCGTCCTTGCCCAGGCTGATGGTTTCTGCCAGCGGGTGCTCGCCATCGGCCACAAGGATGCGGACGGGCCTGGGGGCCTGACGCGCCTGATCCAGCACCGTGGCGAGGTTTCCCGGAGTGAGGGAGATGTCGGTGGCGCTGGAGACGGATGTCGCAGCGAGGACGAGGGCGAATGCAAAACGGCGCATGGGATCGTTTGGCCGCTGAACGGGGGCGGCGCAAGCGAAGCATTTGGCGTGGGCTGGCTGAGAGGGAGGGGCCGGGCTAGAAGATATCCGGCTCCGGCACGGCGGGGCCGTGCTGGAGGAAGTCAAAGTCCGCGCCTTGGTCGGCCTGGGTGACGTGCTCGACGAAGAGCTTTGCATAGCCACGGTGGTAGCGCTGCGGGGCGGGCTGCCACGCGGCGCGGCGTTTTTCCAGCTCCTCGTCGCTCACATGCAGATGCAGTTTGCGGTTTGCGACGTCGAGCTCGATGAGGTCGCCTGTCTGCACCAAGGCGAGGGGGCCGCCCACGGCGCTTTCGGGGGCGATGTGGAGGACGCATGCGCCGTAGCTGGTGCCGCTCATGCGGCAGTCGCTGAGGCGCACCATGTCGCGCACGCCCTGCATGAGCATTTTCTTCGGGATGGGGAGCTGGCCCCACTCCGGCATGCCGGGGGCGCCCACGGGGCCTGCATTGCGCAGGACGATGACGCTGTCTTTTGTGACGTCGAGATCGGGCGAATCAATGCGGGCCTTGAGGTCGGCGTAGTTGTCAAAGACGATGGCGGGGCCGGTGTGCTGGCAGAGCTCCTTGGTGGCGGCGGCGTGCTTGATGACGGCTCCGTTCGGGCAGAGGTTGCCGCTCAGGATGGCGGTGCCGCCGTCGGGCTGCAGCGGGTTTTCCGGAGTGCGGATGACGTCCGGGTTGTGAATGATGGCGTCCTGGATGTCCTCCCCCAGCGTCTGGCCGGTGATGGTGAGGACGTCGGTGTGCAGTAGCTCACGCATGCCATTGAGGAGGGCCTGGAGGCCGCCGGCGATGAAGAACTCCTCCATGAGGTATTTGCCAGCCGGGCGCATGTTTGCCAGGAGCGGGACTTTGCGGCTGATCTCGTCGAATTTTTCCAGGGGCAGGGGAATGCCGAGGCGGCCGGCCATGGCGACGAGGTGGACGATGGCGTTTGTGCTGCCGCCCAGCGCCATGTCCACGGCGATGGCGTTTTCAAACGAGCGCTCCGTGACGATGCCGGAGGGCTTGCGGTCGAGCCAGACGTTTTCCACGATCTGGCGGCCTGCGGCGGCGGCGATGCGGGTGTGGGCGCTGTCCACGGCGGGGATGGAGGAGGCGCCGGGCATGACCAAGCCCAGCGTCTCCGCCAGGGCGGTGAGGGTGGAGGCGGTGCCCATGGTCATGCAGTGGCCGGGGCTGCGGGCGATGCCGTCTTCGATCTCGCACCACTGCTCCCAGCTGAGGTTTCCGGCGCGTTTTTCGTCCCAGTATTTCCAGACGTCGCTGCCGCTGCCGAGGGTGTCGCCGCGCCAGTTTCCCTTCATCATGGGGCCGCAGGGCATGTAGATGATGGGGATGTCCATGCTGAAGGCGCCCATGAGGAGGCCGGGGGTGGACTTGTCACAGCCGCCGAGCAGGACCGCGCCGTCGATGGGATTGGCGCGCAGCATTTCCTCTGTCTCCATGGCGAGGAAGTTGCGGTGAAACATGGCGGTCGGCTTGGTGAGCATCTCGCCCACGGACATGACGGGGATCTCCATGGGGTGGCCGCCTGCCTGGAAGACGCCGCGTTTGACCGCATCTGCCGTCAGGCGCAGGTGCATGTGGCAGGAGTTGAGGTCGCTCCAGGTGTTCAGGATGCCGATGATCGGCTTGCCCACGTAGTCGTCGCTGCCCCAGCCTGCCTGTTTTGCGCGTGAGCGGTGGCCGAAGGATCGGAGTTCATCCCGGCCGTACCAGCGCCAGGAGCGGAGTTGTTCAGGGGTCTTGCGGGTCATGGGAGCGGGAATGGCGAAATCTGAATGAGGAATGACGAATGCGGGGAGAGGACTTTGGAGGGGATTTTGCCGTTGTGCCGGGCAAATTTCCACTGGCGAACGCGGGATTTGAGGGTAAAAAAGACGACTCTATGATCATCTTTTACGGAATGCTTCTCGCTGCCTCGCTGCTGTTTTGCGGCGTTCTTGTTTTCGCCTATTTGGTGAAGGGCTGAACCGCCGCCCGCGATTTGCGGGCAGAGGCAGGATTATTGATAAAGAAAGGTTGTGAGCGGACTGGTGGCGGAAGCTTCATCCGCGCTCTGGCCAAGGCCGATTTCATACGCGCTGCGTCCGGCCTCCACGGCTGCCTTGAAGGCCTGCGCCATGCGCACGGGGTCAGACGCGACGGCGATGGCGGTGTTCACCAGCACGGCGTCGGCGCCTATCTCGAAAGCCTCCGCGGCATGGCTTGGCGCGCCGATGCCGGCATCCACGACGACCGGCACGGTGGCCTGGGTGATGATGATCTCGATCTGCCGGCGTGTGGTGATGCCCTGGTGGGAGCCGATGGGTGAGCCAAGCGGCATGACAGTGGCGGTGCCCACGTCCTGAAGACGGCGAGCCAGCACCGGGTCGGCATTGATGTAGGGCAGCACGGTGAAGCCTTCTTTGACCAGGACCTCGGCCGCCTTGAGGGTTTCAATGGGGTCTGGCAGCAGGTAGCGGGGGTCGGGGTGGATTTCCAGCTTCACCCAGTTTGGCAGACCGGCGGCGACGGCGAGGCGGGCGAGGCGTACGGCCTCCTCCGCGTTCATGGCACCGCTGGTGTTCGGCAGCAGCAGCACGTTTTTCGGGATGAAGTCCAGGATGTTCGCAAAGGGGTCCCCCTTGCCGCTCAAATCCGCCCGCCGCAGCGCCACCGTCACAATCTCCGTCTCGGATGCGATGATGGCATCCCGCATCAGCTCCCCGCTGGCAAACTTCCCCGTGCCTAGCATGAGGCGGGAATGGAACTGACGATTGGCGATGGTGAGGGGCTGGTTTGGCATTTTGGGGACATTCATCTCTTGCGCAGCCAACGTCGAATCCTTTTGGGATCACGGCAATGATCAAAGAGAAAGTCTTCTGGGGCACCTGAGTTGACAACCAACTTCATGGGGTGCCTGCCTGCTCTTTGCGAAGCGTTTCCCGTATCTGAGGGAATGCTTCCTCTGCCGGAATGGGCTTGGACAGACCTGCGGCATAGCGCGCCTCGCGCTCCCGCAGAATGTTCAAGTGAGCTTCTGGAAACTCGTCATCATCATCCTCGGTAGCAGCAAGAGCTTCCCTTACCTGTTCCTGATCATCCGCAGACAGCTTCCTGAACATGTCAAAAAGCTGCTCCACAGCCGGAGAGAAGGTGGCGGTCGCGCCCATGCCTGGAAAATAGGCGGCTCACCCGCCGAAATCAACCCAGCATCAGCCGCTGCAGGAGCTCTGCCGTGGGCGTCTGGAGGCCGATGTAGAAGTCGCCAAATTCTCCGTATTGGGTGGTGACCTCGTCGAAGCGCATCTCATAGACGATGCTTTTGATCTGGAAGAGGTCGTGGGCAAAGAGAGTGACGCCCCATTCGTGGCTGTCCAGGCCGGTGGAGCCGGTGATGAGCTGGCGCACCTTGCCGGAGTACTTGCGGCCGGTCTTGGCGTGGCCGCCCATCAGCTCGCGGCGCTTGGCGAAGTCGTTGGCGTACCAGTTGGCGCCCACGCTGCGGCGCTTGCTCATGGGGTAGAAGCAGAAGACCTGCCAGTCCGGCATGTTCGGGTAGAGGCGGTCATTGAAGTACTTGCTCATGTGGCCCTTCCATTCGGCCAGGCGTTTTTCGAAAGCCTCCGTGCCGGGTGTGAGGTTTTCCGCTTTTTCGAGCTGCACCTTGAACTCATCCTCCGACTGCGAGTACTCGGTCCACTCCGTCATGGAGAGGTAGCCGTAGGCGGGGGTGAGGACGTCCGGCCCGAGCGCCAGGCTGACCTGCTTTTCAAAGCGCTGCGAGTCGTGCAGGTCGGGGGTGATGAGCATGAAGCCGAGCTCCGACTTTGGCGAAACCATGGCGAAGGCGAGCAACTGCGTGCCGGGGTGCCTGCGGATGGCGTCCACGGTGCGGGAGAAGTTCTCCCGGCGCTCCTGGCGCTCCTCCGGAGTCAAGGCGGCCCAGTAGCCGTGGTCGATGGTGAAGAACAGATGCTGCACGATCCAGCCTTCCTGAGCGAGGAGGGGCTTGGATTCAGCGGGGCCGTTGGAGGTGGGGAAAGAGGTCGGGATAAGCATGTTCGGGCAGGGGTTGGCCTTTCCATACGCTGGAAACCCCGCTGCTCAATGGGCGAAAATTGGCATTCGCCGCCTCCTCCGGGCTTATCTGGTCCGCGTCTCAAAGGTGCGTGTGTGCTGCTGGGAGGGGACCTTGAGTGTGTAGGATTTGGCGTCGGCGCTGACCGTGCAGTGGATGTGGTGGCCGGCGCAGCCTTCCCCCAGCGCGCCGTGATTGGCGATCATGCTCTTGTCCGCGGTGTTCTCGTTGTCCTCCCGCACATTTTCATGCACCTGGTACATGGCCTGGATGGTGGGGGTGGATTTCAAGGCGTCCATGGCGCTCTTGCTGGTGCCTTTTTTGGGGCCGTTGTTCATGACGGAAACCGTGGGCTGCAGGCTGCGGATGAGGATGGGATTGTTGCTGCTGTCGAGGCCGTGGTGGTTCACCTGATACACGTCCACCGTACCCGCGAGATTCACGGGTGAGACCAGCTTTTCCTCCACATTCCAGCTCAGGTCGCCGCCGTCGAAGAAGCGGAAGCCGCCGAACTCCAGCAGGAGCACGACGCTGTTGGCATTGTCGCTGGGATCGATGGGCTTGGCGGGCACGGAGCCGTTCAGCGGATTCTGCGGCGCGTCCGGGGCGGGGGAGATGAATTTCTGGTTTGCCCCCAGGCAGCGGAGGGTCAGCTCCGGGCTGCCGTCTGCCTGCTTCAGCGGGACCACGGTGCCTGCGGCGATTGTCGCGCGCTTCTCCACCTTGGCATCCAGATAGGGGCGGCGCATGAGGGTCCAGCGCATGTCCTGTGGTCTGCCATCCGGGCTGCCATCCGGCACGCCTTTGTCATGCAGGGTGCCGATGGGGATCAGCGCGGCCAGTTCCGCGAGCCCGCCGAAGTGGTCGGAGTGAAAATGGGTGATGATGACGTGGTCGATGCGCTGGAGTCCGGCGACTTCTGTGGCGACTTTTTTGATGCGCTGCGGGTCCCGGCCGTCTGGATTTCCCGTGTCCACAAGAACAGACTCACCTGCGGGGGTGACGATGAGAGTGGAGCCGCCGCCTTCGGAGTCGATCCAGTAGATGTCGAGGGTTTTGTCCCGGGCGGAGACGGTGAGGGTCAGGGCGAACAGGGCGGCCAGCAGTGATTTCATGCGAAGGCGGAGAACGGCGGCCGCCGCAGTCTTCCTTCGGAATAACGACCTCAACCCGCTGCATTCGCCTTGAGCACGCGCAGCATGTTGCCGCCGATGACCTGACGGATGGTGTCGTCGCTGTGGCCGCGCATGATCATGCCGAGGGTGAAGAGGGGCCAGTTCGACCAGGCGATGCTTTGCTCGGCCTGGGGTGTGGTCTGGTAGTCGTCCCTGGGCCAGAGGTGCTCCCATTTGCCGGCCGGGCCGCCGGGGGCTTTGAGGAGCTTGGCGCGCTCCTCCTTGTCAAAGCGGGAGGTGTAGGCGATGTCGCAGCCGATGGCGGCGTGCCTCGCGCCGAAGGTCTTGATGACGTGGTCCAGGTGGTCGAGCAGGGCGGTGATGTCGCCCTTGCCGCCGAGGAAACGCGGGATGCAGCACATGCCGACGAGGCCGTCGGTGTCGCAGATGGCCTTGATGGTGTCGTCCGGCTTGCCACGGAAGTGTTTGTACAAGGAGGCGCATGTGGTGTGGCTGGCCACCATGGGTCTGGCGGAGGCCTTGGCGGCGTCGAACGCCGTTTTCCAGCCGCTGTGGGCGACATCGACGATCACGCCGACGCGGTTCATCTCCGCCACGGCCGCGTGGCCGAAGTCGCTCAGCCCGCCGTCGTGTGGCTCTCCCGCGCCGTCGCCGATGGGGTTCCGCCGGTTGTAGGTGAGGTGCATCATGCGGGTGCCCAGCTCATGGAAGATGCTGACAAAGCGCAGCTCATCCCGCACGCTTTCCCACTCCTGCCGCAGGGGGACGCCGTTTGTGGTGAAGCAGAGGCCGACGTTTCCGGACTTCTTCAGCGCCACGATCTCCTCGGCAGTCACCACCTTGGAAAGCGCGGGCTTCATCAAGTCGGTGGCCTTGGTGAAGTGGGCCAGCCGTTTGATCAGCCGCAGGGGGTCGCTGCCTTCCTCGCCCGTGTTTTGAAAGATGCAGGTCACGCCTGCGGCGTGGAAGGCGTCGAGAAACTCCTGCCGCTCACGCTCGTTCGTGGCGTTGCGGTTCATCGACATTGACTCGCGCAGATCCGCGATCTCAGCCGCCGAGGCCCCGGTCTTGATGGCCTCGTTCATTGCCTCCGCGTCGATGGCGCAGCGTGGGGCGAAGCCGTAGCTCTCAAACACCACGGAGCCGAAATGCAGCTCCCAGGCGTGGTCGATCTGCGCCTGGGTGGGCTGGAGCAGGCCGACGGCTATCTCACGCGGTTTGTCGATGGCGGGGTTTCCTGTCATCCAGCGGGTCCTCGCCTCCTGTGAGCGGACGTGGATGTGGAAGCTGCCGCCCAGCGTGGCAAGCGGCAGAGCTTGGAGGATGCGGCGGCGGGAGAAGGGAGCGTTCATGCAGGTGGAGGAAAACACGGCCTGCAGGCCTGCTTTCTTCCTGCTACTTGAGCGACTTCACCAGGACCTTGGAGTTCCGGCCGCTCTTGTCATACTTTTCCCGGCGGCTGGGGGGCAGGGCGCCGGGGTCAGAGACGGTGTAGCCCATCTTTTCCTCAAAGAAGCGGAAGGCCTGGGTGCTGAGGGCGAAGAGGACCTCGCTGCCGCGCTGCCTGGCGGTTTCCTCGGCAAAGGCCACGAGCTTTTTGCCGTGGTTTTTGTTTTTGTGGGAGCGGCGCACGAACAGGCAGGCGAGCTCCGCGATCCTGCGGCCGTCCTCCTCATAAGTATGCACCGCCACGGAGCCGATGGGGTTGCCATCCACCTCCAGCACGAAGAAGTCTTTGATCCTGGACTGGATCTGGTCGCGTGTGCGCGGCACCAGGGCGGCATCATCCACGCTCTGCTGCATCATGGAAAGCAGGGTGGGGACGTCGCTGGCGCGGGCCTTGCGGATCTCCTGGTAGTCGTCGGCATGGATCATGGTGCCGACGCCTTCATTGGAGAACAGCTCGGCCAGCAGCGCCTCATCCTGGGTGCCGTCCACGATGTGGACGCGCGGGACCCCCTCCTGGCAGGCGAGGGCGGCGTAGCGCAGCTTGGAGCGGATGCTGACATCCTGCCGCACGTCCTTCTTTTTGTACATTTCCCGGGCGTCAGCGACGGAAAGCTGGGCGAGGCGGGTGCCGTCCGGGGCGGTGAGGCCGGACTCGGCCACGAAGATGACCTTTGCCGCCTGGAGGGCGATGGCGACCTCGACGGCGACGGCGTCGGAGTTCAGGCGCAGCGTGGTGCCTTTGCCGTCGTAACCGAGGGGCGGGAGCAGGGGGATGATGTCCGCCTTCAGGAGGACGCGCAGGGATTCCTCGTCCACGCGCTCAATGCGGCCGGTGAACTCCTGGTCCACTCCTTCGATGACGCCCAGCGGGTGAACGGCCAAGGCGTTGGAGATGGCCACGGGCATCTCGAGGGCGGTGAGCTGCGCAAGCAGCTCGCTGCATTCGCGCATGATGGCCTCGATGGCGATCTCCAGGCTGGGGGCGTCGGTGCGGCCCATGCCGTCGTCATTGCTCAGCGTCACGCCGCGATCCCTGGCCAGGGCCTGGATCTGCGCGCGGGCGCCGAAGACGAGCACCACCTCGATGTTCAGCGACTGGAGGACGGCCACATCCTGCAGCAGGCTGGTGAAGACCGGCTGCTCCAGCAGGGCACCGTCGATGGCGATGACGAACACGCGCTGGCGGAACTGCGGGACGTAGCGCAGGATGCCGCGGAGATCTTCGAAACGCTGCTGGGGCTTGGAGGGGTCGGTGTTGTTCAAGGTCGTGGACCCTCAAGATAGCACAACCGTGGCGATCTCATCCCAAAGTTTGTCAATCTCCTTCGGTCCGTGGGAGGGGCGGCCTGCCTTGGCAAACCAGTAGTCCGCGTTCCACTGGTCGCCTTCGATCACGTGCAGGAGGGCATGGATCCACGATCCCATTTTGGTGTGGATGTCCTGAGCGATGTTGTGCGCGGCGTCCCAGTTTCCCTGTTTCGCATGCCAGAGGGAGAGCGCTTCCGGGGAAACGCCCTCCGCCCCGGCCAGGGTGGTCTTTTGCAGTTCAGCGGGGGTCATGGCGGGGGGATCAGTCCTCCGGCATGGGGCGGCCTTTGGTTTCCGGGAGGAAGAGCAGGGCGACGAGGCCGACCAGGAAGACGGCGCTCATGTAGCTGCAGGCGTTGCGGAAGGCGTCGATCTTGGCCTCCGGCGTGGTGGCGCCAGCCTTCAGGGCGGCCTGGAGGTGCCCGAGGGTGAAGGGGCCGCTGGCGGCCACAAAGCGGCCCACGTTGTAGCAGAAGCTGGTGCCTGTGCTGCGCAGGCTGGTGGGGAACAGCTCCGGCAGGTAGATGGCGAAGCCGGCAAACAGGGCAAGCTGGCAGGCGCCCATGACGGCGCTCATCCAGATGTCACCGCTGCCGTTGAAGAGCTGGAAGTAGCCCACCGTGGCGACAAGGGCGGCCACGTAGGCGATGGCGAAGGCGGGTTTGCGGCCTCGTTTCTGCGCGATCTTGGTCATCAGCAGCATGCCAAAGAAGGCGCCGAGATTCTGCACAATCGAGTTCACCCCGATCCAGTAAGTTTTTTCGCCAGCGATTTTCTCCGGGCTGAGGCCCTTGTCCTTGAGCGAGCGCTCGATCACATCCCCGACCAGCTCAGGGCTGAAGAAGCCGATGCCCCACAGACCGATCACGCCCGCGACACAGAGCATCATGCCCAGCAGCGCGGGGTTGCGCCAGCGGGCGTCCCCCAGCAGGGCGGAGTAGGAGCCAAACTTCACCCCGGCGGCCTTGCCAGCCTCGCGGGCCTTCACCCACTTTTCCGGCTCCTTCAGGCGGACCTGGATGAACACGCAGAGGAAGGCGGGCAGAGCGCCCACCAGGAACATGTACTTCCAGGCGGTGCCCGGCTCGATGACCTTGGCGGCCTCCAGGCTGCCCATGTACATGCTGGTCACGCCGGCGGCGATATTGCCCACGGCAGAGAGCGCCTGGAGGGTGCCCAGAGCGCCGGCACGGGCGGTGTCCGGCAGGGTGTCTGCCACCAGCGCCACGGCCAGGCCAAACACGCCACCAACGCCCAGGCCTGTGAGGAAGCGGTAGATGGCAAAGTCCACCCACCCCTTGGAGAAGGCGGAGAGGCCTGTGCAAACCGAGTAAATCAGAACGGTGAGCGTCAGGGTCTTTGCGCGGCCGATGCGGTCGCCCACGGAGCCGAAGATGAGGCCGCCGGTGGCCCAGCCTGCGACGAAGATGGAGGTGGCATAGCCGCCATACTTGATGGGGTCCATGCCGGGCGGCAGCAGCGCCTTCATGGCCGAATTGCGCGCCAGGAGGAAGAGCTGCTGGTCGAGGCAGTCAAAGAGCCACGCGAGCGAGGCCATGAGGAACACGAACCAATGGTACTTGGTCATTTGCTTGTACCAGGGGGCGTTCGGATCGGGGGTGGTCGAGGTGCTCATGTGGGAAAGTGAAGCGCGGATGTTGAATGACGTGGCGGGGGATGACAATCGCGAATTCGGATGAATGATGCCGCCGCATGAACCCTGTTTCTTTCAAGGTGACCGGCATTGGCGCTGAGACTCGCGACGAATTTTACGTCGTGGCCGAGTTCTCCGCGACAGAGTGTGTGGCGGAGGCCGCCGCTCATGCGCAGGATTGCGGTGGTCCCGTGGCCACCGCTTTGGCCGTGCTGGCCGCCCAGGGACATCACTGCACCCTGGTGGATGCGGTGGGGGGGCAGGCACGGGCGGTCATCCTGGTGCGCCAGCGGGATGGCGCGCGGCAGATCGTGTTCTTTCCCGCGCAGGCCGCGGAGCCCGTCTTCAGGCCTGAGATGCTGGAAGGCGCGCGGCTGCTCCACCTCAACGGCCGCCATGAGAACACGGCACGCGCCGCCGTGCGGCATGCGCAGACCCAGGGGGTCGAGATTTCCTTCGATGGCGGGGCCGGACGCTTCCGCGAATCCATTCGCGATCTCCTTGGGGCCAGCCACCTCCGCATTGTGTCCCGCGACTTCGCGGAAAAGTGCAGCGGACGCGCCGGCCTGGACGCCATCGCCGCAGCGCTTCTCCAGCCTCCAGCAAAGCTGCTGGTGGTGACTGAAGGCATGGCTGGCAGCCACATCTGGACTCCTGGGGGTGTCTATTTTCACCAGCCAGCATTCACCGCGAGCCCGTTGGTGGACACCACGGGCTGTGGTGATGTTTTTCATGGGGCTTTTCTGCATGGCTGGCTTTGTGGCTGGGGCGCGCCGCGCTGCGCGGAATTTGCCAGCCGCATGGCGGCAAAAAACGCGGAAGGCCTCGGCGGCCGCCATGTCCTGCGTGTGGAGCGCTGATTAAGTCCTGAAAGCCTTGAAATTTCACCCCTGGCCTTTAAAAAGTGGGATGCGTCGGCACCTACCCCTTCTCCTACCGCTGCTTCTTGGATTCATTGTCCTGATTGTCGCGGCCTGCACCACCGGCCAAGGCAGCTCTAAAATCGCCCGCTGGGAGTCGCGTTTTGTGCCGGTTCCGCCGGGGGTGATGACCCCGGACCAGCTCCTGGCCGAAGTGCGGGTGAAGCTGGACCTGATGCCTCCTGGCACTGTGGGCCGGCGCTATTTCCGCCCCATGCGCCCGCGCTACATCACGATCCACAGCACGCAGAACTACACGGGGAACGCCTACAACCATGCGCTGGCGCTGAAGCGCGGGGCGCTCCGTGCCCCGAAGCGTGTCGGGGGCAACCGCATCGGCTTCCTCACGTGGCATTTCACGGTGCAGGATGACATCGCCATCCAGCACCTGCCATGCCGTGAGCAGGGGGAGCACGCGGACTTCGACGGTCCGGGCAACAACTACAGCATCGGCATCGAGATGTGCGAGCACAGCGGCAACGACATCGGCCGCACCATCGACAAGACAGCGCGCCTTGCGGCCTACCTCATGCGTGCCTATGACATCCCCCTGAGCCATGTGGTGCCGCACTACCACTGGCCGCGCAGAGGGCTGAACCCGCCACACAAAGACTGCCCGCACTTCCTGCTGGAGCGGGGACGTCCGGGCCCCACCTGGCGCTGGTTCATCAACCGTGTGAACTTCCACCACAGCCGCATGCTGCCGGGCGCGGCCACGCCGCTGGGCTGAGCCGAGTCGGGAGGCATGCCATTCCTGCGGACATTTTTCCTGGTTGTTGCCACCGCTGTGTCAGCGTGGGCGCAGCCTGCCGCCGTCTGGCCGGAGGAGCCGGTGCCCAGCAGCAGCCAGCGTGTGGCGATTTTGGAGGACCGGCGCATCGACGAAAGCTCCGGCCTCTGCCTCAGCGGACGCGACGCCTCCCTGTTCTGGACGCTGAACGACTCGGGCGGGGAGCCCTGTGTTTTCGCGTTTGACCACACGGGAAAGGCCCGCGCCAAGGTCCGCGTGCGCGACGCGGCGAATTTCGACTGGGAGGACATCGCCCTGGGCAGGGACGAGGCAGGGGCCCCGGTGTTGTTCGTGGCGGACATTGGCGACAACTTCCACATCCGCCTGTCGCTGCAGATTTACCAGTTCCCCGAGCCTGAGGTCGGCGCCCCGCAGCCGCAGGTGGCGGAGACGGAAAGCGCCGCGCCGAAGCTGTGGCGTTTCAACTACCCGGACGGCCGGCACAATGCCGAAAGCCTGCTGGTGCATCCGCTGACCGGCCGCCTGTATGTGCTGACCAAGACGAGCCACGGCAGCTGTGCCTTGTACCGGTTTCCGCAGCCTTTGCAGGAGAATGTGAGCATGGTCGTGGAAAAGGTGGTGACGCTTGTGTTCCCACCCGTCGCGCGCGCGGGCAAGCGACCGCAGGACAACTGCATGACCACCTCGGCCGGTTTTTCTCCGGACGGCGCAAGGCTGGTGGTGTCCACCTACAACAGCCTGTATGAATGGGGGCTGCCGAAGGACATGCCGCTGGAGGTGGCGCTGGAGCGGCCGCCGCTGCGGATCGAGCCGCTGCTCGTCGGCCAGATGGAGGGCGTCTGCTATGATGCGGACTGCAAGACCCTGTGGTTCACCAGCGAGAGGCTGCCCGCGCCTTTGGTGAAGGTGACGCGCCCTTGAAGGCCTGCCTGTGCTCAAGCGTGAGGCGTGTTTCCGCCTTGGCCCAACATTGGCGTTGTCCACGGCGCATGGCCCGGCTACAAGCGACAAGGCCGTGTGGCAGCACGGGTGAGTTTTCCATGATTCTGTTCCTTCGCATCTTTTTCCTCCTCATCCTGGCCTCCATGCTGGCAGTCACCGCCAGGGCCGGCATGCACTGCGCGGTGTGGGCCATCCCGTGCGAGGTCAGCGGGCATCCCTGGTTCATCGCCACGCTGTTCAACGCCTATTGGGGGTTTTTGACCTTCTACTGCTGGGTCGCCTGGAAGGAGGGCGGCTGGGCCGGGCGTGTGCTGTGGCTGGCCGCCATCCTGTTGTTCGGAAACATAGCCATGGCGCTGTACGCCTTGATCCAGCTTTTCAAGGTGCCCACCACAGCCACTTTCTTCGAGGCGCTGACCTACCGGGGCAAGGCATGAGGCGGCACCAGCCACCAGCCGCCATCACCCCACCCAGTCAAAGAAGCCCAGCGCCTCCAGCTCCGCACGGAGCTTGTCCTTCTGCTCCGCGTTGAGGCTCACGTTTGGCAGCCGCGCCGGACCCACATTGACGCCGAGCATCTCCATCGCCGCCTTGGCCGCGCCCATGTAGCCATGGCTGGAGAACAGGCTGATGATCTGCACGCCACGGAACTGCTCCTGCCGGGCGGCCTCGAGGTCGTTCCTTCCAAACGCGGCCAGCAGGCGGTTGTAGATGGGCGCGGCGAAGTTGAAGCCGCTGCCGACCGCGCCCTTGGCGCCCATGGCCAGCGCGCCGAGCATGTGCTCATCACAGCCAAAAGGCACGTCCCACGCGCCGTCGTCCGCACGGATGCAGTATTGGTAGGACAGCAGGTCCGGGTTGGTGAACTTCACGCCGGCCAGATTGGGAATGCGGTCCTTCGCCTGAGCCAGGAAGTCCGGCACGGAGAGGCTCACGCCCGTCATGGACGGGATGTCATAGAAGTAGAAGGGCGTCTCAGGCGCCGCCGCGGCGATCTGGGCCATTGTGTCCACCAGCACCGCCACGTTCTTCGGCTTGAAATACATGGGCGTTAGAGCCGCGATGGCGGCCGCGCCGAGATCCTCCGCCTGATCGGCCAGGACCTTGGCGTCCGCCACGCAGTTGCCGCCCACATGCACCACCACGCGCATGGCGGTGCCTTTGGTGACGGCCATCCAGTACTTGGCCAGCAGATGCCGTTCCTCAAACGTCAGGGAGTGGCTCTCCCCTGTGCTGCCGCCGATGAAGACGGTGGAGACGCCGCGCTCCAGCAAAAACTCCGCCTGCTTGTCCACCACAGGCAGGTTCAGCGAACCATCCGCATGAAACGGCGTGTGCGTGGCGGTGACAAGACCGTGGAGGCGTTGGGATTCGGGCAGGTTCATCATGAGGCGGCAAACGTGCGGGGCATCATTTCAACTGCAACCAGAGATTCCGCCGGGCTTGAACACGGCGGTCTTGCATGCGATGGCGGCGGGATGTTCTTCGACACCCACACGCACCTCGGCAGCCGCCAGTTCGACGCAGACCTGCCTGCCGTGCTGGAGCGCGCGCGCGCCGCGGGCGTGACCCGCATGGTGGCCCCGGCCACCGATCTGGGGAACGCGCGCAAGCTCCTGGCGCAGGTGGAGAAGGAGCCGGATGTGCGCGTGGCCGTGGGCATTCATCCCACTGATGTGGATTCCGTGGCGGGGAGGGACGGCTGGATCGAAGAACTGCGAGAGCTGGCACTGCACCCGAAGGTGGCCGCCATCGGCGAGATCGGCCTGGATTACTTTCATGCGCCTGCGGAGGGATTCACCCAGGAGCAGTGGCGGGCGCATCAGGCCGTGGTGCTGACCGCGCAGCTCGAGCTTGCCGCAGAGCTGCGGCTCAATGTCATCCTGCACAACCGCGAGAGCTGGGACGACCTGACCGCGCTGGTCCTGCCCTTCAGCGACCGCCTGCGCGGGGTGTTTCATTGTTTCACCGGCAGCATGGAGCAGGCGCGGCCGCTGCTTGAGCGGGGGCATCTCATCTCCTTCACCGGCATCGTCAGCTTTAAAAACGCGGGCATCATTGCCGAGACGGCCCGCGTGGTGCCGGAGGGCGGCTACATGATCGAGACAGACGCCCCCTACCTGGCCCCAGTGCCGCACCGGGGCAAACGCTGCGAGCCTGCCCATGTGGCGGACACCGCCCGTGCCATCGCTGCGCTGCGTGGGGAGGCTGTGGAAAAAGTCGCGGCCGACACCACACGCGCCGCCCTTGCTTTCTTCCGTGGCTGGAATTGACCTCCGCCGAAAGCAAGTCACCCTCATGCACGTTCCCTGCATCCCCACTCACTCATGAAACTGACCGCCCTTCTTGCCTCCACGCTCCTGCTGGCCCCGCTTGCCAGCGCCGCCGAATTCACTGTCGAAAAGACCGCCACGGGCGGTGCCATCGTGAAGGTGGACGGGCAGGTTTTTGCCGAATACGTCGTGGACCAGGCCAACAAGCCCTATCTTTGGCCCATTTACGGCCCGACCGGCAAGTCCATGACGCGCTCCTACCCGATGAAGAACGTCGAGGGTGAGAAGCAGGACCACCCACACCATCGCGGGCTGAACTTTGGCCACGAAAGCATTGGCGGTTTTGATACCTGGGCGGAGAAGGCCACCTTTGGGGAAAGCAAGAACGCGAAAAACGCCGAGCGCCTGGAGCATCTGGGGGCCATCAAGCACCGGGAGTTCAAGGAGCTTAAAGGTGGCAGCACTGCTGTCATCTATGCGCTCTCTGACTACATTGACCAGACTGGCAAGGTGATCATCACCGAGGAGCGGTCCATGACCTTCCAGGTGCAGGGAGACACCCGCGTCATCGACGTGGACATCGACCTCATCGCCTCCCAGGGCACGGTGAAGGTGGATGACAAGAAAGATTCCGGCCTCAGCATCCGCGTCCCGCACAGCATGTCTGTGGACGCCAAGGAAGGTGGCAAGATCATCAACAGCAACGGTGACAAGGATGGGGACACCTGGGGCAAGCGCGCCACCTGGTGCGATTTCAACGGGCCTGTGGAAGGTGAGCACCTCGGCATTGCCATGCTGAACCACCCCAGCAGCTTCCGCCATCCCACACCGTGGCATGCCCGCACCTACGGCCTGTTCACCGCCAATCCTTTTGGCGTGTCCCAGTTGAAGCTGCAGGCAGAGAGCGCGGCGTTTGATCTGAAGGAAGGCGACCGCGTCAAGCTGCGCCACCGCTTCATCTTCCACAAGGGAGACGAAAAGGAAGGGAAGATCGCCGAGGCCTACGAGGCCTACGCCAAGGAGTCCCGCTGATTCCCCGCCTGCCACGGTGCGCGGGTTGCGCACCGACCTTGTTGTTTGCAAACGGCACGCCTCGCAGGGGGCGTGCCGTGCCATTTGCATGGGGGGTGATCTTGGTGATGGGGCGTGTCCTTTGTATAAGTTGTTGTGTATCAGTGGGGTGTTTTGCGGTTTTCGATGCTGGCATGGTCATGGCTTTAGAAATGGAGGCAACCAAACCCCCTCCTCACAAACCATGAAATCCATTCCAATGATCCTGTTTGCCGTCGCCCTGATGTTCGGCCTTTCCAGTTGCGACACCTATGTGGACGGCGGCTATGCCTACCGCCCTGGCTATGCCCGCCCCGGCTTTGCCCATGCGCCGGGCTATGTGCGCCCCGGGTATGCACGGCCCCACTACTCGTACAACAACCGGAGCTACTACAACCCGCCCGCGCGCGGCCACTACCATAACAACTCGCGCAGCTACTACCGCCCCAGCTCCTACCGTGGCCGTGACAACAACCGCCGCGACTGGAATGACCGACGTGGCCCGGACCGCAGCCGCTACTACCGGACCCCCGGCGCCCGCTCCAGCACCCGCGCGAATGTGGGGCCGGTGGGGCTTTCCAACTCGACCTGGCTGGGCCGCCGTTAAGCGGCTTCCCTGACTCTTTCTCCGGGTTCAACGCGGAGGGCGGATGGACAAGGCGTCCGTCCGCCCTTCGTCATGGGTGAGATTCTCTTTGCCAGATCACTGATTTTTGAATCTGGTCCACGGTGGCGCAGCCGGTGAGCCCCATGGCCACCTCAAACTCCGCGCGGAGAATGTTCAGCACGTGGGCCACTCCCACCGCGCCTGCGACCGACAGGGCAAAGAGATAGGGGCGCCCCACCAGGACGGCCGTGGCCCCCAGCGCGACGGCCTTGAGCACATCCGTGCCACGCCGCACGCCGCCATCCATCAGCACCGGCACACGCCCGGCCACCTGCCTGACAATCTGCGGCAGCACTGCGATGGCCGGTGGCGTGGTGTCCAGCACCCGCCCGCCGTGGTTCGACACAATGATCCCGGCAAAGCCACGCTGGACGGCCATTTCCGCATCTTCCGGCGACAGGATGCCTTTGATCAACACGGGCAGCTTGGTGAAGGACAGCAGCCACTCCGCGTCCTGCCAGGTGGGGGCTTCGTCCAGCAGGGGGGAGCCGAAGGCCACATTTTCCCCCGCCATGCGTGGTGTCAGGTCCGGCTGGGCCATGCCGCGCAGGTTCACGGCCTCCACGCCTGCCCGCATGCGGTAGCCTGAGCGCTGCAGCCGGTTGCGGATGCCGGTCAGCGGCGCGTCCACCGTCAGCACCAGGGCCTGATAGCCTGCGTTTTCGGCGCGGCGCACCAGGGTCTTGGTGAACTCCCGGTCCGGCTGCATGTAGAGCTGAAACCACAGGTGCGTCTGCGCGGCGGCGGCGATGTCCTCGATCATCACTGAAGCGCGCGTGCTGACGATCACGCCGGTTTTCATGGCGGAGGCCCCGAGCACCGTGGCCAGCTCCCCGTCGTCATGGGCCATCCGGTGGTAGGCTATCGGCGCTAGTAGGACGGGGAACTCCAGTGTTTGCCCCAGCAGCGTGGTCCGCGTGCTGCCGCCGCGCATGTCCCGCAGCACCCGTGGCAGCAGTTTCAGCTCGTCAAAGGCGGTGCGGTTCTCCCGCAGCGTGACCTCATCTGCCGCGCCACCGGAGTAGTAGGCCCATGCGTGCTCTCCCAGGTGCTGGCGGGCCAGCGGCTCGTAGTCCGTGAGGGCGACAACATCCGGGGGTATCTGCGTCAGCGGCGGCAGGGGAAATGACATGCGGGAAAGAGCGCCGGAACCTCTTCTTGAAAAGGCGGAATTCAGCGGCTGTTTTCACCTCCCACTTCCAATGCCTGCGCCCAACCTACTCACCGCCATCCCACTGATGCATGTTGGCTCCTCCGCCGTGGCAGAGGATTTTTACTGCGGCAGGCTGGGCTTCACCAAGGAATGGGAATACCGCCCCGCCGCGCCTGAGCAGGAGCCCGGCTATCTGGGGCTTGCGCGCGATGGCGTGGTCCTGCATGTCTCCTCCTTTTCCGGCGATGGCGTCTCAGGCGGTGTGGCATCCTTTTACGTGCGCGACGTGGACGCCCTGTTCACGGAGTACAGCACGCAGGAATTCGCCATCGAGCTGCCGCCCTGCGACCAGACCTGGGGCAACCGCGAGATGTATGTGCGTGATCCTGACGGCAACTGCCTCCGTTTCATCGAAAGACGTGGCTGAGGGGCTGCTAAAACGGCCGCCGGTGTTTCTCAGGGCAGGGCCTGCACGGCCAGCCGGATGAAACGCTTTGTCTGCCCCGCCGTGGGCAGGGCATCCCGCACGACGAGCTGGGTGTCGGTGTCCTGCACCACCACGGTGTGGCCGGGGCCGGAGCTCCAGGTGGACAGGTCGCCGGAGACCTGGACGATGTAGCTCACATCGCTGCGGCGCATGCGGCGTGGCACCGTCAGCGTCAGATATGACTGGCCGGAGGAGGGAGCGAGCGTGCCGCCGGGAAGCTGGGCGCTCTGGGCCGGGGCGGCGGCGTTCAAGCCGAGGGCATACTTCACCAGATTCGGCATGCGGTCGGCCGAGATCACGGCCGCATCGGCCCCATAAGCGCTGCGCCATGCGGCCAGCGTGGCTGGGATCTGGCCGCTGAGATTGAGCGTCCATGTCACCGTCTCATTCAGCAGGCCGGAGGGGTCCAGGCGGACAAACGGCGTGGGGTCCCTGACCGTGGCGCTGACGGTGTGTGTGCCGTTGCCAATGAAGTCTGACAACGTGGCAAAGCTGGTGCTGGTCTGCCCGCTCTGGGTGACGCCGTCAATCTTCCAGGCCACTTGCAGCGCAAGGCCGCTGCTCGGCGCCTTTGGCGTGACGGCAAAACTCAGCGGGGAAGGGGCGGTCACATTGCTGTTTGTGACCCCAGGCGAGTAGCCCTCCAGCGGTTTCACGCGCGTGTAAAACTGCAGCACAAACTGCTCGCGGTTGATCTGCCCGCAGGGGCGGTTGAGGCTTCTCATGAGCGAGTTGTTGTGAGGGCGGTACCAGCCGGTGGTCCGGTACATGGATCCCTCAAACAGGCCTGCCAGGCTGTCGTATGGGGAGGTCTCAGGTGTCGGCACGGGTGTCGTCGCGTCAATCCAATGGTTCCACCGGATGAGGTTGCGCGTGGTTTGCGCAGTGGTGTTGCTCCTCTCGCCGGGGGTGTAGATCAGATATTCGGTGTCATATTCGTCTGCCAGCACCGCGAACGAATGGCCGATCTCATGCTCCACCACTGCCGCGCTGGAAGCATGGATGGAGGCCAGCGACATCCCGCCGCCGGCGCCGCCGTATTTCGTGTCATTCACCAGCACCACCGGCACATCGTACTCAGGCACGTGCGTGTTGAGGAGGCTGTAGGCCTTCGTCGAGCCTCCCGCGCCGAAAGTCAGCAGTTGTCCCACCGAAGGCGTGTTGAAGCCGGTGTTGAAGTAGGTGTCGCGCAGGCCGCCTGGGCCGCTCGCATTGCCATTGTCACAGCCGCTTTCGTTGGAGGCGATCTCAATGCGGTAGACATTGCAGTAGCTGCGGTACTGCTGCCATGGCTCCTTGGTAAAAAGGAAGTTCATCGCCGTGCTCACATGCGTGGCAAAGCCCGGCATGTCCGCCGTGGTGTAGCCTTCGGACAAAAAAACGATGTTGATGCGCTGCGCGCGGGAGCCGTTGTCCTGCACGGTGAAGAGGGTGGAGGTCTGTGCCTGCGCCTGCACGGCCAGCAGCAGAAGGATTATGCAGGCGCGCATGATCATGGCAGGGAGATGGAGGCAAGGACCTGACCCATGGGCTCGGTGTCCCAGCCGGCGCGCTCCAGGCTGGCAATGCGGTAAACTTTCAGCCATTTCGCCCCCGGCTGGGGCGGCAGCCGCACCTGCAGCATGGCCTCCTCACCGGATCCGGCGAACTGGGTGGCACGGGCAGCGCCTGTGGCGTCTTTGTTCTGGGGATCCAGCACCAGGCACAGCGCGTCCGGCGCGGCGGCGGTGTCTTCCGCGAGCACACGCATGTCGGCGTCCAGCAGGCGGACACACCACATGCCGGGCATCCAGGACACCGGGCCGCGCCGCTGACGGAAGTTGCCGCGGATGCTTTCCACCGCGTCGAGCGAGACGACGCCCCCGCGCACAGCCAGCCGGTACGCCTGCATGTCGCTTGTTCCTTTGTCACCCGGCATCGGCGGGACGGTTGGAGCCACTGTCTTTGGCCGGGGTGTTCCTGGTGGAGGCAGGGCTTCTTTGGAGATGAGGGGCTGCTGCGGGATTGGGAAAGTCGCAGGTGCTGGCTGCTGATAAAAAAGCCATGCCACGGCGACTGCGATCACCACCAGGACCAGCAGCAGTGTTGACGGACGAGGACGCGGCGCGCTCATAGCGAAATCCCAGGATGGAATGCCTGAAAGTGTCCCGTTTTTTTCGCCAGGGGTCAACTAGGGATTGAGAAGGATCGGAAAGATGGCGCCCCGCTCTTTACCTGACCTGCGGCTTCTGTACGCCTATCTCCTGGAACTCGACATAGCAGGGGCGTGTGGGTGCCCAGGACTTGTCCCCGCCGCCGTGGAAGGTTTCAAAGTAAAGGCCGTCCACACCGAAGGTGTCCACCGTCCGCCATTCCATGTCCGTCCGCTCCAGCATGAGCTTTTCGTCCTGGCCTTCGATGGTGGTCCACACCCACAGCGTGCCGTCCTTTTTTCCGGGGGTGTTCATGCCCACGGCCAGCCGCACTGCCACCGGCTTGTCCATGGGGAAACGAAAGTCCTGTGGAAAGGGAAAGCTGTCGCCATAGTTGCTCTTCTGGTTCTTGTGGTACACGTAGGCCTCTCCCCGCCCGTCCTTGCGCCACATGAGCCGCGCGGAAAAGCCGTTCTTGCCATCCGCCGGGCGGCCGCCGCTCACATTGTCCGGCCCGCCGCAGAGGCCCGGCAGCTTGCCGCCTTTCACAAAGTCGAAGTCCTCGCTGAATCGCAGTGTGTAGCGCAGCTCCGCCTCCTGGTGCCGTCCGACGGGCCAGCGCCAGCCTGCGCCTCCGGCCTCCGGCCCGATCTGCCCCACGGCAAAGTACACCCGCAGCCACTTCAGCCCGCTTTGCTCCACCGCATAGACCCGCCCGTCGGCGACGCCGCCCTCAAACTCGCACCCCGGCCAGTCCGCCTTCCATTGCTCCTTCGTGTATCCTCCCGCCTTGCCTGAGATGGGAACCTTCACCGGGAGATCGGCTGCTGTGGTGGCTGAGATCGAGGCCAGGAGGGCAAGCAGGGGCAGGGCGCGCATCCTCTGAGTAAAACCCGCCCATGCCAGATGGCACGCTAAATTTTACCTAGACACACGTCGGCATCCTTGGTGTCATCTTTGCATGAAAGCCACGCACTTGCTCGCCTTCACCACCGCCCTGATGGCAACGGCGCTCCCCGCTGATGATGACTGGCGCAAGACAGCGCGCGAGTTCATGGTGGCCCACGACTTTGCCCCCATCGAGATCAAGCCAGGCTCCCGCTCGCAGGCGGATCTGAGCCGCGACCGCTGGGCCTGGCTGCAGCGGGTGCTGCTGCCGCCGTTTGAAAAGCATCTGCCAGCATGGCCTGGGCAGGCGGAGCCGGCGCGCAGTTTTGTGAAGCAGGCGCTGATGACCCACATCCGCCACCCCGATGTGGATCCGACACGCCCTTGGGAAGTCCTGGAGAAGGAGGGAATGGCGCTCATCAAGGCCCGCGTGGATGATCCCCTTGTGCTCTGGCTCACGGCCTGGCTGTGCTGGGAGACGCGTGAAGGCCGCACCGATGCCGGCGATTTTCTTTCCCGCGCCCGGCGGCACAAGCTGCTCGGCGACTATCCCGACCTGCTTCCTGAGCGCATGGAGTCCCTGCGTTACGAATCCCGCATCCGGAAGACCTCAGAAGCCAGGGGCAAGAGCCTTCAGGAGCGGACCACTCGCATGATGAAGTCGGCGGCGAACCCTTTGATCTACGGACCGAAGGATGATGAGATCCTTTTCCATGACGTGAGCTTTGTCTTCAGCGAGGACAATGTGAGGGAGCGCCTGCCGGAGCTGCAAAAGCTGTGTGAAACGCCGCATTTCTCACCGTGGCTGCGCGAGATGCTGCTGGGCGAATTGGAGAACCGCACGGCATGGACGCACCGTGGCGGCGGCTACGCCAACGAGGTGAATCCCAGCGGCTGGTCCAAGTTTGCCCAACACCAGGGGAAGGCGGCCAAGCATTTCATCAAGGCCTGGGAACTGCGCCCGGACCGCGCCGATGCGGCGGCCAGCATGATCGACATCGTCAAATCCGGCAATGGTCCGTCCGGTGACACGGTCCGTCTGTGGTTCGACCGTGCCGTGGGAGCGCAGTTTGACCACTACTCCGCCTACTACCAGATGCTGTGGGCGCTGCGCCCGCGCTGGGGCGGGAGCCTGGACAAGATGCAGGCCTTCTTCTGCGCTTGTGTTTTGAC
The DNA here is from genome assembly GCA_964588755.1 of uncultured Prosthecobacter sp. GTDB lineage: Bacteria > Verrucomicrobiota > Verrucomicrobiia > Verrucomicrobiales > Verrucomicrobiaceae > Prosthecobacter. The sequence goes on from CAZPSQ010000016.1 coordinate 23,383, forward strand.
CGACCGTCTGGACACGCCGCTGGAGCCCATTTTGCAGCAGACCATCAACTTCATAGACGACGATGTGGAAGACATTCGGGGCATTCTTTCCCGGCCGCCGTTGAGGCAGGCGGCCGTGCAGGCCTGCCGCATCCTGGCCGAGTCCAAGGATGTCTATCGTGTCTGGCAGCGGCCGTGGCGGATGGCGGATTTGGGCTTCATGGCCTGGGCGGCTGGTGACTTTGAAACGGCCCATGACGTACTGCTACAGGTGCCGGTGCCCTTTCCACGGCAGACCCGGCGGCGGCTGAGCCTGATGGCCAATGAGGCGGATGTGCGCGCCCAGTCCGCGCTGCACGCCTTTGGCATGAACGCCGAGTGGGCGGCGGCCGAAGGGGCCTACGGCAGGCGTGACATTGATGACGCGCTCCAGGCCTACCAGGACATCATCGCCCGTTTTCAGGGCGATCCCCCCGCGCTTCTGCTGGAGCGCATCGCGGCCTGCAAATTCGAAAAAGCCTTTGCCACCGGTCAGTGGGTGCCGCTGCGTGCCTCGGCCGACATGGCGGAGTGGCACCACCTCAGCGGCTTCTGGTCCGGGCTGAAAACGGGCACGTTGGTGAACACCGGCCATGGGGCCCAGGGCTACCTGCTGCACAACGGCCGCACCGGCACCCATTTCGAGCTGATGGGAGAATATGAGTTCAAGGAGAAGGAGAACCTCGACCAGGGGCTGGGCATCATGATCGGTTACAAGAGCCAGCGGCAGAGCGAAGAATGGGTGAGCTGCGCGCAGTGGCGCGTCAGCGGCCATGCCGCCGTGGCCTCCATGCTGCGTAAAAACTATCTGACCTCCGCGCCGCAGGTGCGGCCACCGGCGCAGGGCAATGACCGAACCTTCAAGTTTCATGTGCTCTGCCGTGGAGGCGCGTTGACCTACCGGCTGAACCACCGCGACATCGCGGTGGATCATCTCTTTCAAGATGATTTCGAGATGTCCGAGGACTCCGTGATCGGCTTCTTCCACCACTGGTTTCATGAGAAGTCCCACACGCATGTGCGGAGGCTGAAAATTCGCCGTCTTGAGCCGCCGGCCAAACCCGCCGAGGTGGCTGCCGCCCCTGGCACGCTCGCGGCCTTGCGCGAGGGATTCACCAGCCAGAGCAGGCATGTGGTTGACGACCTGCACACCGTGGTCGGGGAGGAGGCCGACACCCTGATCAACGATTTGAAACGTGAAAACAAGGCTGCGGCGGTGGCGAAAGCGCAGGACTTTGCCGCGCGGCTGAAAAAGCCGGAGGTCATCCAGGTGGGGGAGCTGCCGCAGCCCGGACCAGGGGAGGAGTGGCTGGCCACCCTGCTGCTGGGCTACCATGACAGTCTTCAGTCACGGCTGGCCACCGTGCGGCAGGCATGGAAGGGGAAGGCGCGGGAACTCATGGGGGCCGCAGAGGCGGCGGAGGTCGCCGCCTTCGTCAACGCGGAGCTGGAGCCCCGGCCGAGCGATGAGCCTGAGGATGTGCTGGCGGGCGTGAACGCTTTCAAGTGGCAGAAGCATTCCGGTGAGTGGACGCGCACGGCGGAAGCCCTCACCGGCGGTGGCGACAGCCTCATGCGCTACGCTTTCAACCGTGCGGCCCCCTTCCAGATCGACTTTGAAATCACCGTGCATGAAGGCCTCCGCCCCCGGCTGCTGCTGGGCAATGTCAAATTTGCCAATGAGGACGGGCAGCCCACCTTTGCGCTCTACCCGCGCCCGAAGGACGGTCCCCGCTTTTCCTACGAGCACAAGAAGCCCTGCCAGATCACCATCAAGGCGACGAAAGAGAAGACGGAGCTCTTCGTTGATGGCGTCAGCATCTGCGAAGGCCCCAAGGTCGAGGGCGTCGTCGATGTGCTGCAATTCCGTGGCGGTGACTGGTGGTCCAAAGGCAAAACCGAGTTCCGCAAAATCCGCATCTCACCGCTACCTTGATCCGCCAGCCTTGTTTCAACCTGTCTCGTCCGGTCTGACTCCGCCGCGCCTCCCTCCACCCACCATGCAACGCGCCCTCCACCTTGCCCTCCTGTGCTGCTGTGCCACCACGCTGCGCGCGCAGATCACCTCGGAAAACAACGACAAGCTGCGGCAGGGGCTGAAGCTGTACCCCCAGGCCGACACGAACAAGGACGGCATTCTCACCCTGGACGAAGGCCGCGCCTTCCTGGCCAAGATGAAGAAGCCCACGGGCGAGGTGAAGCCTGCGGCCAATGGTCTGAAGCCAGCGCACGCCAACGTGGCCTACGGCACCCATGAGCGCGACCGCGTGGACATCTATCTGGCCAAGTCTGACAAGCCCACGCCGGTCGTCTTCATGATTCACGGCGGCGGTTTCCGCAAAGGCGACAAAACCAGCTTTGCCTCCAACAAGCAGACCGCCGAGCTGCTGGCGCAGGGGGTCTCATGCGTGGCGGTGAACTATCCCTTCCTCGACGACATGCCCATCCAGGACATCCTCCGCCATTGCGCCCGCGCCGTGCAGTTTGTCCGCTCCAAGGCCGGGGAGTGGAACCTCGACAAGACGCGCTTTGCCTCCATGGGCGGCTCCGCCGGAGCGGGCGCCTCCCTCTGGCTGGCGACGCATGACGACATGGCCGATCCCAAGGCTGAAGACCCCGTGCTGCGCGAGTCCACCCGCCTGCTTGGCGCGGTGTGCAACGCCACGCAGGCGACCTACGACCTCACACGCTGGGAGTCCTTCCTGGGGCCGTTGAAGCCAGAATTTGGCACCAGCGAGGCCGAGGGCGTGATGTTCTACCATCTTTCCTCCAGGGCTGACCTTGAAACGGACAAAGGCAGGGCGATCCTGAAGGAGTGTGACATGCTGGGCTGGATCTCCCAGGACGACCCGCCCATCTATGTGAGCAATCCGCAGGTGGTGGAATCTCCCAGCAACCGTGGCGAGTGGCTGCACTGCATCCATCACGCCCGCGAGGTCAAAAAGATGTGCGCCGCCGCCGGTGTGGAGTGTGTGGTGGCACAGGACCAGCCAGAGCCGAAAACGGATGCGGTCACCTTTTTGCTGAAGGCTTTGAAGCCTGCCGCCGCCCCGGCCGCCTCCGAATGAGGCGGCAAAGGCGCCTGTTGGCGGTTCTGCGCTGATTTTTCCTGGTTCCGGTCTTTCAGCTTACCTGCCGTCCGCTTTTCCCGGCACGCGCGGATCATTGGCGGGATAGAAGAGCCCCTTCTCCCGATTCAGGAAGATAGCTTGGCAAGCGCCAAAGCCTTTTGACTCATCCAGGTCGTGGCCGAGGGCCTTCACGCGCTTGAGCGTGCCCTCGCCAAAGGATGACTCAATCTTGAGCTGGTCCGGGTTCCATTGGTGGTGAAAACGCGGCTCCGCCAGCGCCTGCACCGGCAGCATGCCGTCATCAATGACGTGGGTGATCAGCAGCAGGGCCTGCGTGATGATGGTGGGGCCCCCCGCAGCGCCGGTCACCAGCACCGGCTTTCCGTCCTTCAGCACAATGGTCGGGCTCATGCTGGAGAGGGGCCGCTTGCCAGGGGCGATGGCGTTGGCCTCTGCGCCCACCAGCTTGAATGCGTTCGGAATGCCCGGCTGCACGGCGAAGTCATCCATCTCATCATTCATGAGCACCCCGGTGCCTGGGATGACCACCTTGCTGCCGAATGCGGTGTTGATGGTCTGATTCAGCGCCACCCAGTTCCCCTCCGCGTCGGCGGTGCAGAGGAATGTGGTGTGCTTGCCAAAGATGTCTCCGTCCCAGCGCGGCGGTGTGTTGTGGGCAGGGACTTTGGTCACGTGATCCAGGTTGATCTTCTTCGCCAAATCGGCGGCATATGCGGGGTCCACCAGACCGCGCGGGACCTTGGTAAAGTCGGGATCTCCCAGCCAGTGGGCGCGGTCAGCAAAGGCCAGCTTCATCGCCTCCGTGATGACATGGACGCGGCTGCTGGCGCGGAAATGCCGCAGCGGAAAGTGCTCCAGAATGTTCAGAATCTGGGCCACGTGAACGCCACCGGAACTGGGCGGTGGCATGCAGACAAGATCATACCCCCGATAGCTGGAGCGCACCGGCTCACGCTCCGGCGCCTTGTAGCTGGCGAAGTCAGCCGCCGTCAGAATGCCCCCGTTGGTCTTCATCCATTCCGCAGTCTTGCTGGCAAACTCGCCCTCATAGAACCACTCCACGCCTTTTTCCGCGACCGCGCGATAGGTCGCCGCCAGATCCTTCTGCACCAGCATGTCCCCCTTTTTCAACGGCTGCCCATGGTTGAGAAAAATGGCGGCGGCGGCGGGGAACCTGGCCAGCTTTGCCGCCGTGGCGGCCAGCTTGCGCTCATAGACTTCATCTATCGGAAAGCCTTTCTCCGCGATCTCTGCGGCAGGCAGGAGCACGTCCGCCAGGGTCAGCCTGCCGTGCTTGCTCTGGGCGGCGGCGCAGGCTTTCAAATAGCCCGGCACGCCCGAGGCCAGCGCACCGGTCTTGCTGGCCTCGTCGTCCAGCCTGCCGTTGATCACATACATGTCGCGGCTGGCGGCGGCACCGGCTGTTTCACGCCCGTCAATGCAGGTCACGGTGCCATCCGCCGCATGGATGACAAAAAAGCAGCCGCCGCCGATGCCGGAATTGTGGCCGTCCACCACCCCCAGCGTCAACCCCACGGCCAGAGCGGCGTCGATGGCGTTGCCGCCTTTTTCCAAGGCCTGAATCCCCGCCTGCGTCGCCAGCGGATGCACGCTGGCCACCGCAGCCTTGGGAAACGCTGGATCAGCCGCGTGGAGGGTGCCCAGGGCGAGGAACAGCGTGGCGTGAAGCACTTTCATGAGCCGAGGCTAGCGACCTGCCTGGAAAGCGTCGATGAAAAATGTCTCGCCAAAATCAGCGATCCGGCCTCAAGACCCGCGCTTCCAGTTCAGCCACACCCGACGATAGGTGAAGGCCATGGCCATCACGCCTGCGAACAGCAGCAGGGCGCGGCCTGGCTCAGGCACGGCCACCACAGCGCTGGGATCCGTCTGTGGAAGGGCTATCTCCATCACGGTGCGGCCAGCCACGGGATCCGCCGCCTGGGCCGCGATGGCGGCCAGGGCGCTACAGGCAATCCAGTAAATGGTTGGGCGGGCTGACATAAATTTCGCTACAGTTCTACTCAAGGATGAAACGTTCCGACAACACTTATTTTGTGACTGTATTGTGCTAATTGGCTTATTGTCAGTGATTTCTTCAGCGCTGGTCAGGGGATGGAATGGGGTGTCTGAAGAGTTCCTTCGTGCTTGCGGCCCGGCACAGCCTCCGCCATGACTACGACCCCTGAAATCTGGAATTTTTTCACCCATCATGTCCTCCGTCAGTTCTCCGCGCATCATCAACATTGGTTTGGCTGGTTTAGGCAACGTGGGCGCGGGTGTGTTCAAGAATCTTGAAAAGAACCGCTCCCTCATCTGCCAGCGCACCGGCGCGGAATTGTGGATCAAGCGCGTCGCCGTGCGCGATCTGGCCCGCCCTCGCGATGTGGAGGTGCCGGCCGATCTGCTGACGACTGACTGGCGGGACCTCGTCAATGACCCGGCCATCCCCGTGGTGGTGGAGCTGATCGGCGGCACCACCACCGCGTATGAAATGGTGGCCGCCGCGCTGCGGGCGAAGAAAATCGTCGTCACCGGGAACAAGGCGTTGCTCGCCGAACGGGGGAAGGAGCTCTTTGCCCTGGCGGAGGAGTGTGGCGTGCCGATTTATTTCGAGGCGGCGGTGGCCGGCGGCATTCCCATCATCCAGGTTTTGCAGGAGGGGCTTGTGGGCAACCACATACGCTCCATCCACGGCATCATCAACGGCACCTGCAACTACATCCTCACCCGGATGTCACAGGCCGGCCTCAGCTACGCGGACGCGCTGCAGGAGGCGCAGGACAAGGGCTATGCCGAGGCCGACCCCACGCTGGACGTGAGCGGCTGGGACGCCGCGCACAAGGCCATCATCCTGGCCTCCCTGAGCTACGGCTTCTGGATTCCGCAGGACAAGGTCCATGTGGAAGGTGTGGACAAGGTCAGCATCACTGACTTCAAGTTTGCCGCCCGCCTGGGCTACACGATCAAGCTTCTCTCCGTCATCCGTGCGGATGAAAACAGCCTGGTGGAAGTGCGCACCCAGCCCACCCTGGTGCCGAAGTCCCATGTGCTGGCCAATGTCAGCGGCGCCTTCAACGCGGTGCTGGTCAATGGAGATGTCGTGGGCGAAACTCTCTTCTACGGACGTGGGGCGGGCCAGGACCCCACCAGCAGCAGCGTGGTGAGCGACCTGTGCGAGGCTGCCGCCGTGCTCATGCATGGCGCGCGCCACAGCGGATTTGTGCCGCACGGACTCTACGGCAAGTCCAAGCCCGTGGACGACACGGTCTCCCATTACTACCTCCGCCTGACGGTGGATGATGTCCCCGGCGTGCTGGCCCAGGTGGCCACCGTGCTGGGGGAGCGCGGCATTGGCATCTCCTCCATGATCCAGCCGGAGGATCTGGAGGACACCAGCGGGGAAACCTCCCTCGTCCTCATGATTCACGACGCCCGCCTGGGCGACATGAAAAACGCCCTGGCCGCCATCAAGCAGCTCGACTGCGTCCGGGGGGAACCCGGCTGGATGCGCGTGGAGACGCTCCAGGGGTAAGGTCAGCGTTGTCATTCCTCCCCCCCTTCCACCTTTTCTCATCCACTCTCATCAAGGAGCGCCACCTACCAGCCCATGAAAATCACCCTTTCCGAACTCGCCCAACTTGTCAGTGGCAACCTCCTCAGCGGAAAGCCGGATCAGGAGATCACGGGCTTTGCCTCCCTCAAGGAGGCGATGCTGGGCGACTTGAGCTTCTTTAGCGACGCGCGTTATGTGGACCGTCTGCTACAGACCAGGGCCAGTGCAGTGCTGGTCACAGGAGATTGCAAAACAGTGCCGGAAAAGGCTGCCTGCATCGCGGTGGCAGATCCTTCGCGCGCATTTGAGCTGGTGGTGGAAACCTATGGCTTCCAGCCTGAGCCATTTACGGCGGGTGTTCACCCCTCCGCCGTGGTGGACTCTTCGGCCAAGTTTGACCCCGCCCGTGTTTCCATCGGCGCGCAGGCGGTCATCGAGGCAGGCGTGGAACTGGGCGACGGGGTGGAGATCGGCGCGGGCTGCTTCGTGGGACGCAATGTGCGCGTTGGCAGCGGATCAAAGTTCTTTGCCAACTCCACGGTGCATGCGCAGTGCAGCCTGGGCAGTAATGTGATCCTGCACACCGGCGTCGTGATCGGCGCGGATGGCTTTGGCTACGAGTTCCATCAGGGCCGTCACCGCAAGATCCGCCAGTCTGGCGTGGTGCAGATCGACAACGACGTGGAGATCGGTGCCAACACCACGATCGACCGTGCGCGCTTCGGCCGCACCTGGATCGGCGAGGGCACCAAGATCGACAACCTTGTCCAGATCGCCCACAACGTGGTGCTGGGAAAGCACTGCATCGTGGCTGGCTGCTCCGCCGTCGCCGGCAGCACGGTGATTGGGGACTACGTCATCATCGCCGCGCAGGTGGGCATCGCCGGCCATGTGAACATCGGCTCGCAGTGTACGTTGGGAGCCCGCACTGGCGTGATCAAAGACCTGCCTCCAGGGGGCAAATACCTCGGCTTTCCGGCGCTGCCAGCAGGTGAGGAGCGCCGCCGCATGGCCGTCTCCGTGCGCCTGCCAGAGCTCGATTCCCGGGTGAAGAAGCTGGAGAAAGAGCTGGCCAAGGTGCTGCCCAAGGAGGCAGACGGCACCGGCTCCTGATCCGGCCTGGCTGCCGCGATCACCAGAAGCCCCACTGCTGCGTCCGCATGACGTAGAGGCCCAGGGCCAGATTGCCGACGGCATGCATGAAAACACATGCGCCGAGGCTCCTGGTGCGAACGGCCACGAAATACATCAAGGCCCCCCATGCGAAGGCGCCCAGGTAGTCCTCTGTGTTGTGAAGCAGCATGACAGCGGGCGTCACAATCCAGAACACCTTCCAGGCATGGCTGCCGAAGGGGATGCGCTCAAACCGCCCGTCTTCAGCCAGGAGAAAGCGCATCAAAAAGCCGCGCCAGAAAATCTCCTCCACAAACGGCACCACCAGCACCATGCGGGCGAAGCGCATGCCCACCACGAGCGCGTACCAGAGCGGTGAACCTTCCGCCAGGGTGGGATCAAAGCCTTCCTTCCGCTCTGCCAGTCCCAGCCAGTCCCACCATTTGGCGGGCTCCATGCCGCGCTCGACCAGCACCTGCCGCAGCACTGATGGGGCCACCCAGAAGGCGATGCCCACAAGGCCCAGCACAGATGCCAGCCCCAGCCCACGCCACGGGCGGAAGGTGTAGTGGCGGCGGAACAGAAAAAGGAGCAAGCCGCAGACCACGGTTTGCAAGGGATAGACCCAGTGCTCCGGCGCCCGCACATGCCAGGGCAGCTCCGGGTTTTCCACACGGAAGAAGCCCGGAACCGCCAGGAACAGGGTGAACACCAGCAGCGGGGCCAGATACGCGGCGGTGGGGGAGGAAAGCAGGCGCGCCAGCATGTGATGATGAGGGCTGTTTTACGGCAGCGCGAGATCCTTGGCGCGGTCGCTGTTCAGCAGCCACCTTGAGCAGCCGCGCAGATAGCCGCGGTTCACCGGGGACATGGTGGAAGCCCCGGTGGCCATCAGCGCCAGCATGCGGTTGGAGATGCGCTCCATCGTGTTGCTGAACCAGCCGGGGTAGTCACTCTTGAGCTGCATGCCCCGCTCGTAGAAGGCCACGATGCGGCCGTCGTAGAAGTAGCTGATCAGCTCATGCCACGCGTCATGCCAGGCGCGCTGCCGCTTTTCAAAACGCACCAGCTCACGGTGGAGCTTTTCCGGCGCGTCCAGCAGCTTCTCGCCGTGCCTGGCGAAGATGCCCGCCAGCGACTCCGCAGCGTCCAGCGCGAGAAACACGCCAGGGGAGAGCATGGGGTCCACAAATCCAAAGGCGTCGCCCACGGAGACCCAGCCGGGGCCATGCCCGCGGTCGGATAGGAGCTGGTAGTTTGTGTAGGTGAACACGTCGCTGATGCGCTGGCGGCTGCCGGCCAGCGGTGACAGCACGGGGTCGGTGGACAGCACCTTCTCCAGCCGCTCCTCGCCGTTGGCGCCGAAGTCTGGCAGGGATTTTGGGTTCATGACCATGCCGAATGACAGGCGGTCCTGCAGCGGGATGCGCCAGCTCCAGCCCCAGGGGTGGAAGGTGATGGCGATCTGCCCCTTTTCATACGGATGCTCGATGCCCTGGAAATGGGCGAAATGGGCGGTGTCCTTGCGCGGGCCGGTTTCCGCCTGGATGCCGAGCAGCTTGGCGGAGGTGCGGGAGCGCCCGCTGGCGTCGATGATGAGGTCCGGCTTCTCGCCGTTGCGGTAGCCGCCTGCCTCCAGCGCCGCGGCATCCAGCTCCAGCTCAGGACTGCCACCGGGGCGCGCCACCAAGGCGGCGCGGTGCTTCACAAACTTCACGCCAAGCTCCTTGGCGTAGTCCTTGATCACGTCGTCAAAGGCCGGACGTGGCACATTGTAGGCATAGGGGGGCAGGCGACCTTCCACCGAGCGGAAATTGAAATGCATCTGCGTGCCGTGATGGTGGATGAAGCTGGCACCGGGCTTGAACTGTGAGATCGCCTTCACGCGGTCCTCAATGCCCATGCGCTGGAGGATGGCCACGATGGCCGGGATCAGCGACTCGCCGACCAGCAGCTTGGGCCGCTTTTCATCATCATAGACCAGTGGCTGGATGCCTTGGCGGACGAGCAGGGCTGCAAGGGCGCTGCCCGAGGGGCCGGCACCGAGAATGGCAATGCGTGGGGGGCGGTTCATGTTTATTTCTCACTCAGTAGCGGCGCAGCTTGCCGCTGGCCGTCAACGGCAGTTCCGACACAAAGGTGTAGAACAGCGGCACCTTGTAGGCGGAGAGGCGCTGCTGGCAAAGTTTTCTCAACTCCATCACCGGTGGAGGTGCCGCAGTATCTGTGGCGATGATCTCCGCCACAGGCACCGCCCCCAGCGCGGGATGCGCGCGCGCCGAGACGCGGGCCGCCTGCACGCCGGCATGGCTGCATAGCACGGCCTCGACCTCCTCCGGGAAGCATTTCAGCCCCCCCACATTGATGACGCTGCGCACCCGGCCGCGCAGGTGGAGGCAGCCTTCGTCGTCCACTTCGGCGATGTCTCCGGTGGCGAACCAGCCGCCACGCAGCACGCCCGTGCGAGGCTGCCAGGGGGTGAGGTAGGCGTCGAAGAGGCCGGGGCCGCGCAGCATCAGCTCGCCGTCCTCCAGCCTGACCTCGAAGGCGGGCAGCGGTCTGCCGATGGAGGTCGGCTTGGTGGCCGCGTGCTCCAGGTTCAAGATCGGCAGCCCGGCCTCGATGATGCCCATGCCCTGGGTCAGGTGCAGGCCGGTCTTGCTGGCGAACAGATCCGCCACCTCCTGCGTCAAGGCAAAGGCGGTGGACACTGCCAGCCTCAGCGATCCCAGGGCAGACGCATCCGGCTGGCCTGACAGCATGGTGTAGTGGTAGGGGGAGCCGTACATCACCGTCGCCCCATGCTGGCGCATCATCTCGATCATCACCTTGGGATCGCTGGCGGGGGCCAGAATGGTCGTGGCGCCGTGATAGAGATAGAGCACAATGGACACGGCAAAGTGGTGCGCCATCGGCAGCACCCACAGCACGCGGTCCTGCGGGCCGATTTTAAGCCCCTCGTTGGCGGCGGTGATGCGACCCAGCAGCGTCTCATGGGAGATGACGATGCCCTTGGAGGTTCCCGTGGTGCCGCTGCTGAAGCGGATGAAGGCCGGGTTGAGCGCTGTGAGCGTGTCTTCATCAAAAGCTGGGGGCGTCTCATGCGCCACGGGCTCGATGCGCCAGTCCTCGGCGCTGCGAGCGTGAACGATGGCGTCCAGGGCGGTGGATTTGGCCAGCTGGGTCCGCTCGGTGGCCGTGAGTTCTCCCGGGATCGGCACAAAGCAGGCGCCCTGCTTCAGGATCGACAGCGCCACGACGATGTAGTCCGTGCCGCTGGGCGCGTCCAGGCCGATGCGTGGGCGTGCTTTCCGGGGCCAGGCGGTGTCGGCGCTCATGCGCTGACCGCAGGTGTTCATGCGCTGCTCCAGCTCCCCAAAGGTGAGCCGCAGTTCCGGGCTGATGACGGCGGTGTCGGTGGCGGTGCTGCGTTGGAAAATGAGGTCAACGATGTTCATTCACGTGGCTCTGTCTTCAAGGAGGTTAAAATTTCATGCGTCTGCTGTGCCAGCGTGGCGGTGCTGGCGCCCGGTTCGGCGGCCAGCCTCGCGGCCGCGAGGCCTGCGGCCTGGCCGGTGGCCAGCGCGGTGCCCATGACGCGAATGCTGGCCTGCGCACCGTGGGAGGCGGCGATGCAGCGGCCTGCCAGGAACACATTTTTCAAGTCCCGTGCTCTCAGGGCCCTCAGCGGAATGCCTGCGGACTTGGGCTCATGCGGATACTGCATGCGCGGGCCACGGGCGGTCTCCCGCACCTCCAGCGGCCAGGATGCCCACGCGACTGTGTCCGATGGCTCCCGGCTGTGCAGAATGTCCGCCTGCTCCAGCCGTGCCTCCCCGGTCCAGCGGCGGCTTTCCCGGATGCCCGCACGTGCTGGCAGGGCCGTGATCCGCGCTTTCTCAAAGGCGGGATGCTGGGCGCGCAGGTGATCCACCAGCCGGAAGGCCGTGTCCCGGCCAATGACCTCCACCTTGGTGAGGCTGGCGGCGGAATTGGGATCGTAGGCGCATTCCTCCGCGTCACCTGCGAGGTCCAGGGTCAGGAAAACATCGCCGTCTGTGCCACGGCGGAAGTGCGCGCCAGCACAGGCGGCGGGAAGAATCTTGGCCTGGATCGCCCGGGCAATCCAGCCTGCGAGCTGTAGCGGGCCATCACCTTCCAGCAGACCGGCGGCAGCCCCGGAAATGCCCACGATATAGGCCGGACGCTGGAAGACGATGCCCTCCTGCGCATCCAGCGGGTGGCCTGCCATCACGGCAACGACCGCATCGCCGCTGGCATCCACCACGGTGCGGGGATGGAGGGTGGTGTGGGTGCCACGGCAGAGGAGACGCACCTCCGCCACCCAGTCCTTTTTGGTTTCGATCCCAGTCACCTCCGTGTGCAGCAGAAACGTCAGGTTCGCCTCCTGCGAGATCCACCGGTCATAGAATGCCGCCAGCCGCCAGGGCTGGTGCAGCAGCACGTCCACCCTGCCCATCCTAACGGGGCCGTGGGCGATGCCCTGCGCCAGCAGCGCGCGCTCCAGTTCCGCAGGCAGGCCCGGATTGGCCATCTGAGGGGGGGCATCTGCTGTTTTCGGCGGCTCATACAGTCCGCAAAAGGAATGCACCAGCGAGGCCGTGCCCGCTCCGCCAAAGAATCCATGCCTCTCCACCAGCAGTGTGACCGCGCCCTGGCGTGCCGCAGCCAGCGCTGCAGCCACCCCCGCGCTGCCACCGCCGATGACAAGAACATCCGGATTCATGGACGGCATCATTCACCGAGAAGATCAGAACGCCAGCGTTCCCGCATGAGATCCGTCTCCGCCTCGCTCAGGCAGGTGTCCAGATGGCTCACGGTCACGGTGAGCTGGTCGCGGCATTCGGAGACAAACAGCCCGCTCCCAGGAGGCGCATTGACGGTGGGCATGTGGATCGCGTTAATGATCTCCCCGCCGCAGAATGTGGTCATCCCCTCGCCGAAGCTCCCGGTGTAGGCATGGTAGAACGAGGCGACCTCCCCCCGCTGGCCGAGGCGCACCATGTCCAGCATCGTCTTGCCGGGCATCCGCCGCATGAGGAGCTGCATGGCATTGAAGGAGAGGTGCCGCTTCAGCTTCAGATGCTCCATGTGCTGCCGCATCAGCGCCTTGCTGGCGGTGGCCAAGTCAGCCAGGTCGCCTTCCTTGAGCACGAAGAAGAACATGGACATGTGGTTTTGAAACACCGCTGTCTTTCCGTTCGCATCCTTTGGCCGCTGCTGCACCGGCATGGGCACGGCGTAGGACAGGCCCTGGTGGCCGCGCGAGTGAAACACGGCCTGGTGGCAGCGTGCCGCCAGGGCTGCGTAGAAGAAGGTGCGCATCATGTCGCCGCCGATCCTGCCCAGCATGAGCTTGATTTTGGCCGTCTCTTCGGGTGAAAAAGTCTCCCAGAAGCAGCAGCGCCGACCGCTGACAAGGCTGCCCTTGCTGGCGGACACAAAGGGCTCCGCGCCCAGCTTCATGAGGTGCCTGCCGCAGGCCTCGCTCTCCTGAAACAGTTTCCACCAGGGCCGCTTTTCCGTGGCCACGGGCTGCACTGGTGAAACCGCCCCGGGGTCCAGCCACAGCTCGTTCATGTGCTTGAACAGCAGTTCCACCCCGGTGCCATCCAGCAGCAGGTGGGACCAGTTCATCAGGATGGACCACGTCTCCGTGCCAGTGCGCACCACATCCAGACGGATGTGGGGTGGCCCCAGCGACGTGCGTTTGCGCCCCTGCATGCGCAGCCCGCGGAGTTCGGACAAGGAGCCAAGCTCCGACGGCTCCGGTCCCGCCACCCCGCGCAACCGGTGAAACTCAATCGGGATGTCCACTGGTCCACCGCTGCATTCCCAGTAAGGCACGGCGAACAGGCCTTCCTTGCGCAGTGTGGCGTGCAGCAAGGGCATGCGCCGGGGCAGCTCCGCCGCCAGCCAGCGCAGACGCGCCTCATCCGGCTGCCCTGCCACATCGATCTGACTCAGGGCATCCAGCCCGCGTCCATCCGCCGCGCGCGCCAGATGGTCCAGCCCCACCACGAAACCATCGGTGCCGCTGATCGGATACTGAAGCTGAAATTGAGGGAGGGCAGAGGACACAGCGCTCATGCTTCCGCCACCGTCTGAGTCTGGGCGTTTCCGTTCACCAATGCGGCCAAGGCGTTTCCGCTGCGAAAATTCGCCCGGCTCAGTTCCTCGGGCTCCACCTTTTTGCCAAACTGCTCCTCCAGAAACATCACCAGCTGCATCACCCCCATGGAGTCCAGCCCCGCCTCGAACAGGTCGGCATCTGGGCTGAAATCTGAAGGCAAATCAGGCAAGACTGTCTCGCGGACGAGGTCGATGAGGGTGATGGGAGTGGCGGAAAGGGGGGGCATCCCTTGTTTAAGGCACAGGCCGAGGTGCACCGCAAATGGTCAATAGAGAGCCAAAATTCTAAATAATACCTAAGAATTCGACGTTGGACTTTTGCATTTTTAGTTTTAAACGAGTTTTTTCTGTAACAGAATTCCAACAATAGGGTATAAAGGAGTGACAAAGCATTCTCCTTTTGCTAGACAATTGATCGAAAAAAGTTTATTCGCAGCGTGCGATACTAAAAAAATGAAAACCCAAGCTCTCTCACTTTTCTTCCTGGCCGTGACTGCTGCCGGAGCTTTCAGCCAAGTATATACAAAGCCAGTAGGGTTTATTACGCTCAACTTGCAGGCGGGGAACAATTTCGTCGGCTTCAGTTTGCAACCTTCGGCGGCCTTTGCCGGGGCGTTCACCGTGTCACCAAGTGACAGAAGCCGCATCTTTCTTACCAATGCGGCTGTTTCGAATGATCAATTCAATGGTGCTGCTGGAACTTTTGTAATGGAAATCACATCGGCAGGTGCCACGCAGGGAGCGAACACTGTGGTGGTCGATACGATTCAGGCAGGTGCGGAAATTGTTTTGCAGGAAGCGCTTCCATCTGGCATTGCTGATGGAAGCACGCTGGCAATCTCTAAACTCCGTACGATCTCTGAAGCTTTTGGTGAGGCCAACTCTGCAGGCTTAACCCCTGGAACGGCGACGACAGCTGATTTGCTTTTACTGCCAACGACAGCGGGTGGTTTCGATCAATATTTTTATTCCCCCGGGGGATTTTCAGGAGTAGGCTGGCGCAAGGTCGGCGGTGGTACGACAAATCAAGCCAATGTAGGTTTTTATCCTACGGATGGCTTTATCATTATGGCGCGTTCTGCTAAAAATGTTACTGTTACGGGGGAGGTGAAGGCTGGAAAGACAATAACCGTATTGGAGACAGGGAATAATTTGTTGGCCAATCTCTGCCCTGTTAACGCTGGAGGGACGAATCCTTCCTCGGAGGGGCGTACACTGGGGAATTGTGGTCTTTACACAGGAAGTTCGTCCACTGGATTGCTCGGCACCACATCAGCCAATTCGGCCGACCAAGTTATGATTTGGAATGGGTCGGGCTACACACAGTATTATTATTCAACGGGCGGTTTCAGCGGTGAAGGTTGGAGGCAGGTGGGAGGTGGCAACACTGATCGTTCCGGGGTTGCTTTGCCAGAGGGTTCGTATCTTGTGCTTCGCCGTGGTGCTCCTGTGATGGTTCAACTTACTCAGGCCTCATTTTAATTGTTCCAATCTTTGCTCCACACATTTCCAAATAATATGTACACTAAATGCCTCCTGTTGCTAGCTGCGTTCACGTCATGTGTTCACGGAGCGACATTGACGTTTGATAACCTCAATGCGAATGGTGATGCTGCATACGGCATCAGAGGGAATGATGGCGTTCTCGTCACCACTGCCAATGGTTACACAGGGGTGCTTGGCACGTTCACTATTTCGGATTCTGCGGTCACCTCTAATTTTCAAGCTGGTAATTTGGCAGCAATCCAGTCGGGCTTCTCGGCATTTGACCCTGTCAATGGAACGTTTGATCTTGATACTTTCGGTCCTGGCGCATTTCAGGCAAGTGAAAGCTTCGATACTCGGGCGAGTAGCAACGCTTTGGGAGGCGCTTCCATTTATGCTGTCTTCTACAAAGGAAGTTCTATCGGTAGCAGTACGGAAATATTCATAGCCAAGCTAAACAGTCTTTTTCCTACTGATCCAGATGTTGGTTTGGCACTGACTGGTAACGCATCCCTGACTCCAACGAATGTTTCCTCGATTTTGGTGGGGACCACTGGAGCTCCTCACGACTTTGGAATTGGTGGCGGAGCCCTTCCTACGTACCAACTTTCTGGTGTTCCGGAGCCTTCGCGCGCATTGATCTTGGGTGCTGGCCTCTTTGGTCTATTTGCCGCGCGTAATCGTCGCCGTAAGCCTATTGTCGACTGATTGGGAAAGTCTGACATGAATTAAAAGGAGCGCTTCATGCGCTCCTTTTTTATGATTTGGAATTCATCAGGAATGAGCATGAAGCTTGTCCAAGAGGATAGCGGAGAACAATACTACTGACATTCGTCTCCTATTGTTTGCATTGTCTTCTCTAATCACTCGTCACTCAGCGTCTTCAGAAAGGCAATCAGCGCCTGCTTGTCCTCGGGGTTCAGATGCAGGCCTCCGTCTGGGTGTTTAGCAAGATTTGGGTCCAGGGTGTCGGTGCGTTGGACGCCTTGGCTGTAGTGGTCGAGGACTTCTTCCAGGGTCTTGAAGCGGCCGTCGTGCATGTAGGGGGCGGTGAGGGCGATGTTGCGGAGGCTGGGGGTGGAAAAAGTGCCGCGGTCGAGGGCGCTTTGGGTAACTTGGTAGCGGCCCAGGTCCTTTGCGTCGATAGGCAGGCCGTTGTTGCGGAACTGGTGGTCGGTGAAGAGCGGTCCGCCGTGACAGTGGAAGCAGTCGGCCCCCAGGCTGCCCATGCGGGGTTCTCTCTCCATCATGAAAAGCTCGAAACCGCGCTGCTCCTCGGGGGTGAGCTTTTCCTCGCCACGCATGGCGCGGTCGAATTTGGAATCGTGGGAGGTCAGGGTGAGGAGAAAGTTTTCCAGGGCCAGGCCGATGCGCTGGGGAGTGATCTCGGGGGTGCCGAAAGCTTTTTCGAAGTCGGCCGCCGTGGTCTTTTCCAGCTTGGCCACGACGTTTTCGAGCTTCTCGTCCATCTCCAGGTGATCTTGGATCGGCACCAGCGCCTGCTGGCGGAGGGTGGTGGCGCGGCCATCCCAGAAGAAGCGGGTTTTCCAGGCGAGATTGAACAGCGGCATGCTGTGACGGAGGCTGGTGCGGCCTTCGACGCCGAGGCTGAACTGGCGCGGGTCCGCAAAGGCGTTTTCCCGTGGATGACAGGACGCGCAGGAGAGCGTGCCGTCGCGTGACAGCGCTGTGTCATGGAAGAGGCGTTTCCCCAGGGCCACGCGCTCCTGGGTCAGCGGGTTGTCACGCGGCAGGGCGGGGGGCGGAAAGTTGTGGCCCGTCTTGAAAGGAAAAGGTGTGAACTTGGCTGGCAGGTCGATGGGCTTGATCTCTGAAGGCTGCGCGACAGTGGGGACGTGGCTGGTCACGGACTTCAAGGCGAAGGCGGCCGGAAGATTCGCTGCCAAAGCGGCTGAGATGGGATCCCCCGGCTGCGAGTGGGTGGAGACGCCGTCTTTTGCCATGGAGAGCGGGCTGGTGCCGCTGAGCGCGGCCACCACATCAAACCGAATGTCGGCGGTGGCGTCTCCTGTCAGATCGAAGCTGCCCTTCAAGATGATGGCGGTGCGGTTCGGGTCCCGCGCAAAGTGGTAGGAGAAGCCGCCGGGCTTGCCATCCGCCCCGCGCCAGTTCCCCTCCAGAGCCAGGAAGATGTAGCCGCCCTGCCAGCTCCAGTGCAGGCCGTTGACGTTGGGGTTTAGCGCGTGGTCCGGGGCATGTTGGGCGGGATTCGCGGCGTTGGTGGCCGCATCCAGGCCCACGTGGAAGCGCAGCGCCACGTAGTGTCCGGCCGGCACATCCGGCAGCGCAAAGGAGGTGCGCCGGGAGGCCGCATCCAGCCACACGACGTGGCCGGGCAGGTCGAGCCAGGAGCCATCACCGCGTTGAAGGGAAAATCCGCTGAGGAGGCAGCTTGCGCGGGTGACGGAGAATGGCTCGCCCGCCTGGGTGGTGTAGCGCAGCGAGTCCAGCTGCAAAGGCTCGCCTGCCGCCTCATGCCGGACCTGGCCGTGCAAGGTCACAGCCTGGGCGGCAGGGACGGCGGCAAGCAAAAGGAAAGTGAGCAGATGACTTGCAGACAAGATGAGGGGGCGGTGTGGCCACCTGAAAGCTTACGGGACCGTGGGGCTGCGGGTCAAGGGTTCATCTGGGACCGGGGCGGGGGCTGGGCACGTCTCCTTCAATGTTGGATAGAGTGATTTTCGAAACTGATGTTTGGGTGTTCAAGGGGCGATGAGGGATTCGGGCATCGGCTCCTTCGTTCACCACGGCGGCTGGAGGACCAGCCGCCCCACCTTCTTGCGCTGGGTGTTCGGATGTTCAGAGCGCGTCGAGGGGCGGAGGTGGAGAACTGCCCTCTGGCTTCAGCCGTACAGTGCCCGCACCAGGCCTTGCACCCGTTCGCCGGGGAGCGCGCCGACTTCCATCTGGTTCATGACGTAGGCAAAGGAGATGCCGTTTTCAGGATCGGCAAAGGCCAGACTGCCGCCCGCGCCAGGATGCCCGAAGGCGCGTGTGTCCGGGCCGTAAAGCTGGCGTAGTTTGCCCCCGGCTAATTGAGGATCCTCGTTGAGCGGGTCCTGCATCATGCCGGCGGAGAAGGCGATGGGGGTGAGCAGCACGGAGTCGTCCTCCTGCGTCAATGTTTGCTCCAGCCGCTTCAGGACCGGCCCGGGAATGATCTGGGTGCCGTTCCACCGGCCGCCCTGGGCCAGCATGGCGTAAAACTGGGCGAGGCCTCGTGCGCTGCCGACGCCGCCCATGCTGGCGTAACCGCGTGCCCAGGTCTCGCTCTGATTGAAGTCGCTGACCGCATTGAGGCCGGAGGGGGAGGCAAAGGTGCGCTGGGTCATGGTGCCAGCGGTGTTGAAGGCCTTGATGAAGGGCTGGTCGGCGCCGGCGATGCTGATCTTGCCAGGGTAGATGGGCGAGACACGGTCCCACTGCGCGCTGGGCAGGCCGATCCAGAAGTCGAGGGCCATGGGGCTGCCAAACACTGAGCGGAAATATTCGCCGAGGGACTCGGCCTCGGTGAGCCGGCGCACGATTTCATCCAGCAGGAAGCCGAAGGTGCGCGCGTGGTAACCCTGGCGGGTGCCGGGCTCCCACAGCGGGCGCTGGTGCTCCAGTGCCTCAATGACGGCATCGTGGTTGTAGATGGGCACCCGCTCATCCAGAGCGCACAGTCCGGCGGTGTGGCTGAGCAGGTGAATGAAGGCGACCTTGTCCTTGCCCCCGCCCACAAATTCCGGCCAGACCTCGGCCACGGGGCAGTCCAGCGGGATGCCGGCCTCCTCCAGCGCCAGCAGGCAGCAGACAGCGGCGGGGCCTTTGGTGGCGGACCAGACGGGAACGAGGGTGGAGGCATCCCAGACGCGGGTGTGGGCGCGGTCGCAATGGCCCTGGGCGAGGCTGAGCACCTCGCGCCCATGCTGCCAGATGGAGACCGATGCGCCCATTTCCCAGCGTGTGCGGAAGCTTTCCTCAAACCAGGCGCGGACGGCCCGCAGATTGTCAGGACTGGCAGGGGAGCTCATGCGGGGCGGATTTCCAGTTGGGCGCGAAGGGTGTCGAGGTCGGGGTCTTTTTTGGCATGCAGGCGAAGCTCGCCGTCCATCTCAAAGGCGCGCTCCAGGTAAACTATGGCTTTTTCAAAGTGGCCGAGGCGGGCGTGGTAGCAGCCCATGTTGTAATAGTAGACCGGCTTGGTGCGCAGGGAGACCGGGCCGCGGGAGAGCATGTCGACGGCCTCTGCGGTGTTGCCCAGCTCATGCAGGCAGAAGGCGGCGTGAATGTAGCCGCCGGGCTCGGCGGGCTCCTGCTGGCAGAGGCGCGTGGCCAGTGCGAGGGCCTGCGCCCACAGATGCCGGCCCATGAGGCACAGGAGGCTGATCTCGATCACATCCACCCGGTCATGCAGCTCCGCCGGCAGCACATCAAGCTCTGCCCGGGCCTCCTCGAAGAGGCCCAGTTCCACGTAGCCCTGGGCGGCGACGATCCTGCGTTCGGCGTCAGTCATTTTGATGGGGGAATGAGAACGCAAAGCATGCCAGGGGACAAGGGATTTCCTGCGCCGGGGCCTGCATGGACGGCATTTCGCCCAAGCTAATGGAGTTCCAACTTGCGCTGTTTTTTCGCCTGTTCCAGGCGGGAGGTGATTTCCCAGGCGCCCCAGGTCGCCACGTAGCTGACCAGGGCCGAGATGGCGCCCACAATGACCCCGCCCACCAGCATGACGGGCGCATGCTCCTTGAGCACCAGCCACGCATCCACGACGGAGTCGGGAAGCTGCTTGGGGAAGGGGGTGGTGGGCACCGTGGTGTAGAGCGCCAGGAACCACTTGCCCACGGAGTATTCCACCCAGGCGATGAAGGGGAAGGTGAAAGGATTGCTCAGCCAGCAAAGGGCGATGGCCACAGGGATGTTCACCCGGAAGATGGCGGCGAGAATGGTGGCCGCAGGCATCTGGATGGGCAGAAGCTGCAGTGTGATGAACATCCCCACGGCCATGCCGCCAGCCAGCGTGTGCTGGGTGGGCTTCCACACGTGCTTGGCCAGAAAGTGCCGGGCAAACCAGCGCATGACCGGCCGCTGCCGCAGCTTCCGCGGGTGTTTGAGGAACCGGATGGTCTTGAAGACCGACCGCCTGAACCAGCCTTGTATCCAGAGCCGCATCTTAAACGCCTCCCTTGGTGTAAACCCAGGTCAGCAGCGCGCCGCCGAGGAGGATGCGGTACCATGCAAAGCCGTTGAACGTGTGGCTTTGCACAAAGCGGATGAGCCATTTCACCACGACAAAGGCGGAGATGGCGGACACCACCGTGCCCAGGGCGATCATGCCCCAGTCCTCATTGGCGGCTGTGCCGTCCTTGAAGGCGGAATGGATCTTGTAGGCGCCTGCGGCCATCAGGGTGGGAATGCCCAGCAGGAAGGAGAACTCTGTGGCGGCAGGCCGCGCCACGCCGAAGGCCAGCGCCATCAGGATGCTGGCCCCGGAGCGGGAGGTGCCGGGAAACACCGCAGCCAGGAGCTGCGCCAGCGCCACGGCCACCACCACCGCCCAGGTGATCTCAGCGGTGCCGCGTTTGCCTTTGTGAAGGAACTCAAGAATCAGAATGACCACGCCGCCGATCAAAGTCGCCCAGGCGACGGGGGGGATGGTTTTCGGCAGCTCGATGTCGAACTTTTTGATGGCGAGGCCGCCCACGGCCGTGATGAGGAAGGAAACGGCCAGCTTGGCCAGGTAGTCCCGGGTGCTGGGGGTGCCCAGGGTGGTCATCAGCTCCTTGACCTTTTTGGTGAACACCAGCAGCACGGCCAGGACAGCGCCGCTCTGAATCACCACATTGAACAGATCACTCTTGCTCGGCAGGAGGCCCATGTTCTGCGGGATCAGCAGATGACCGGTGGAGGAGATGGGAAGGAATTCGGTGACACCTTCAATGATGCCGAGGAGAATGATGGCGAGCCAGTCTGGCATGGAAATAAGGGGAGAGGGGAGGGGAAAAGCGCACTGTCAGTCGAGCAGGGAAGCTTTGCAAGCTTGCGAGGCTTCACTCGGCACAATCCCTGTGAAAATTCCGCACAACCGGCATTCTCATTCACTCCGATCGTTTTCAAGCTGGCCTTTGCGTCGAAATCGGCTACGTACCCACCCCCCGTTCGGCATGCCATCCAGTGCCCCCCAACCTCCATTGACGCTTTCATCCCGGCTGACGCCGGGGAGGCGTGGCGTGCTGCTGCTGATGGCGGCAGCCTGGCTGCTGCTGGGGGCCGCGTCCGCCCTGGCCCAGGCCGGGTCCACCATCCGCGTGCGTCTGGCGGATGGCTTTGATTTTCCAGTCGGCAAGCCTGACGCCACAGGCTACTACAAGGCGCGCGGCTACTGGCCCAACGGCCACATGGGCGAGGACTGGAACGGCGATGGAGGGGGGGACACCGATCTCGGCGACCCCATTTATTCCATGGGCCGGGGGGTGGTGATTTTCTCCCAAAACATTGGCGTAGGTTGGGGGAACTGCATTCTGATACGCCATGTGTTCCGCGAGGCGGACGGCCGCATTGGCATGGTGGACTCTCTTTATGGGCACCTGCATGAGCGCAAGGTGAAGCTGCATGACCTGGTGGAGAAGGGCCAGCTTGTGGGCACCATGGGCGGGAACAACGGCATGTACCCGGTGCATCTGCACTTTGAGGTGCGCAAAAACCTCCAGATTGGCATGAACCGCTCCCAGTTCGCCCGGGACAACTCCAATTATTACAGTCCCACCGCATTCATCAATGCCCGGCGCCAGCTTGCCTCCTCCACGCAGAAATACGATGTTCCAGTGAACAATTTTGCTCCTTACGGTCGCGCCTTGGCGGACACAGGCAGTGATTCCCGTGGAGGCGGGCTGGACGTGCCCTCTTTTAACCCCCGGCCAGGCTCTGGCGGCGGCGGCGGCGGCGGCGGCGGCGGCGGCGGCGGTGCGGCGTCCTCCGAGGACTTTTGGTCCAAATTGAAGGCCAAGATGCGCAACGGCCAGACCACTCCTGGTACGACGGACAAGCCTTGAGCGGTCCAAAGCACAGAATAGCCCTTGTTCACGAACACGCGTGATGGCATCTTTGCTGCTGTCTTAGGGCAGCTTCTCCCCCGGCCATGCAACTCCCGAACCGTTCTTCTTCCGTCCGCACCCGTTGCGGCGGCGGCCTTGTGCCAGTCTTGATTGTCATCACGGCGCTCGCGGCCAGCACGGCTGTCTTTTTCCTGTTTACCAAAAAGAAGATGGGTGCCGGACAGCAGACCGTGGTGGCAGCCGGAGCTGAAGAGGGTAAAAAAGCGGCCGCAGAGAGCGGGCCAGCGCCTGATGACGCTGGGAAAGGCGGTGCCGCCGCCCCGGGGGGCGCCACCCCGCCGAAGCCTGAGGCCCAGCCCCCGGCCCCGACGCCCAGTTTTGGCTTTGCCCGCCCGCTTGATCTTGGGAAGCAGTTCGCCCGCAGTCTGGCGGCGGCGGATTTTGCCACCGCAGGGAAATTGGCGGCCGTCTCAGATGCCACACAGGCGGAAAGCGCCGCGATGCTGTTTCAAAAGCTGGCGGAGATGGGCTACAAACCGGGAGCGGAGCAGCAGGTGGAGCTACTGGGGCTGGTGGAAGACCGCACCCGCATTGCGGTTCCTTTTCTCAAGCCCGGCACCAATGAGAGTGTGAGGATGCAGCTGGACCTGGTGCGGGATGAGCACATGGGCTGGAAGGTGGCCAAGGCCACGCTGCCGCAGGAAATGAAAGGCGCGCTGGCCGAACTGCCAATGACGGCGGCAGCCCCGGCCCCGGCCCCGAGTCCGGCAGCGCCAGCAGCCCCAGGCAAGCCGACATCGGAAACTCCGGGTTCCGTGCCCGCTGCCGCGCCAGCCAAAGCTCCGGCTGCCGCCGTTGCAGCGCCCATGAAGCAGCTTTTCGCCGTGGAAGACGGCACGGACGCGCTGACCTTTGCCAGTGATTTCGTGGGGTATCTGCTGAAGCATGATTTCGTCAGCGCGCAGAAGTATGTGGACGAGACCAAGGTGCCTGTGGAGCGGCTGGTGGGCCTGTGCATTGTCTTTGAGGAAGGGCAGTATTCACTGAATCCGGCCAAGCCGCTGATTGTCACCATTGCCAATCCCGAGGTGTCATGGGTCATCGCCCAGGTGATGTCGGAGCCGCTGCAGCAAAACACGGAGTTTGGGGTGGAGCTGAAGCGCTCCGACGTGGCCAAACCGTGGCGTGTGGAGGGGCTGAACCTTTCGGAGATCCTGGGTTCTTTTGCCAAAAATGCGGCGAAAATCGGGGTGCCCTACACACCCATCGTGAAGAATCCCAAGGGGGGCGAGTCGCTGGCGCTGTATTTTGAATACGATCAGGCGGTCCTGCATCCGCGGGCGCAGAAGCAGATCGAGGTCATCGCGGCGCTCATGAAAGCTGATGCGTCCAAAAAGCTGACCATTGCGGGGCATACGGATGAAAAGGGCGAAGATCACTACAACATCAACCTTTCCCGCAAGCGGGCGGAGTCGGTGAAGAAACAGCTGGTGGCGCTCGGCGTGCCCGCCGCGCAGGTGGAGACAAGCGCGCTGGGCAAGGCGCAGCCGCTAAGCCCCAACAAAAAAGCGGACGGCACGGACGACCCTGAAGGCCGCAGCCGCAACCGCCGCGCGGAAATCTATCTCGATTTCTGACAGCTTGCCGGTTCTTGCTTCGTCATGGCGTCCGCCCTAGTCTGGCGTTTCCATGAAGAAAAAGAACCTGCCCGCTGATCCCTCCCCTGCGCCCTCCTGGAAGGCGGGAGTGGTGATGGCCGTGGGCGGGTTTGGACTGCTGGCGCTGCTGGCCTGGGCGCTGACTCCGGCCAAAAGTGTGGTGCCGGCCGCAGCGCCGAAGGCTGCCGTGCCACCGGCCAAGGCAGAGCCTTATGTGATGCCCGACGAGAAGGCCACTTTTGCCCAGTATGCGGGCTCACAGTCCTGCCGCGAGTGTCATGCGGACCAGTTCGGGAAATGGCTGGCATCCAACCACGGAATGGCAGAGCGGCTGCCGGATGCGAAGCTGGATGACGCAGGGTTTGTTCCAGCGCAGAGCTTTGCCCACGGCTCCCAGTCCACGGAGGCCCGGAAAAACGGGGCTGACTATGAGATTGTGGGGCTGGGGTTTGAGAACAAGGTGGTTCCTCACAAGGTGCGGCGTGTGATCGGGCATGATCCGTTGCGGCAGTTCCTGGTGGACGGGGGCGGCGGCCGCCTGCAGGCCATGGAGGCATGCCTGGACCCCCATAAAAATGAATGGTTCAACGTGTATGGAAAGGAGGACCGCAAGCCCGGCGAGTGGGGCCACTGGACGGGGCGCGGCATGGTGTGGAACCAGATGTGCGCAAGCTGCCACAACACACGGCTGCGCAAAAACTACGACGCCGCCACCGACAGCTACCGCACCACCATGGCGGAGATGACCGTGAGCTGCGAGTCCTGCCACGGCCCCATGAAGGCGCACAACGAGTGGCAGCGTGCCAACCGTGGTGTGAAGGGGGATCCCACCCTGGTGAAGTGGACGCGGGACCAGCACATCGAAAACTGCGCCGGCTGCCACGCACGGCGCGGCGAGGTCACGGGCGACTTCGTCCCGGGTGAGTCTTTTTGGGACCACTACCAGCTAACCATCACTGACCAGAGCGACACCTTCCACCCGGACGGCCAGATCCGGGATGAGAACTACGAGTTCAGCAGTTTCTTCAGCAGCCGGATGCACCACGCAGGCGTGCGCTGCATGGACTGCCACGACATGCA